>JBBAAM010000018.1:0-62991 GCA_041658245.1 Melioribacteraceae bacterium | reverse complement strand
AAATGCGCCGAGTGTCGCAATCGTCATTAAAAAATGTTCGTTAAAGACTTGTCCTTTTAAAATATTTTTTACAGCACTAATTATAACTTTCCATCCGCTCAATAAATAAGCAGTTAAAAAGATTGTTAGCTCGAGAACACGGTAAGGAGTGTTATGGATCTGTTTCTCAAAGATCAGCCCTGTCCCAAGAAATAACACTGTTATAAATATCTTAACGATTGCAGTTTTATTCTCTTTCCAAAGTGACAAGTCAATTCCATTTGGAGAGGAAAGTATTTTCTTATCTTCCTCTTCAATCAGTTCCACCTCCGGCTCTATATCTTTGATTTTCTTTTTCACAGATTCAATGTTGTCTGTATCTATAAGCAGCGAAGAGTTAGCAAAATTTACTGAACAAGATTTCACTCCTTCCATCTTCGAAAGTCCATCCTCAATTTTAGCTGCACAAGAAACACAATCAATATTTTTTAGTTGATATTTTTTCATAAACTTCTCTCAAACCAATAATCGTACTCTTTGGCAAATTGGTCGAAGACACCAATATGTGGCGAAACTTTAGTTAATCACTTTCATCTTTACAATCCGTTCAAAGTAATTTCCCAGCATTCCCTTTTTGGGGTCGCCCTTAACAGATTCACCTTTTGTCAACATCACTTGTAACTGTAGGTCAGCATCTTGTGCATCGTCAAGCGGCTGAACAGTCATTGGAAGAACTGTAACTTTCGCTCCTTCAAATCCGGCTATCATGTCACCCACAACTCGACAGGACATCTGAAGATTTACTGCCCAGCCCGGTGCAAATTTCGAAAGAGAACTTGTCCCGATCGTCGTTGGATCAATATATGTCCATGCGTTCCGGTATGGTAACGGTGTGTCGTCATCTTTTATTCTGCCAATTACAGTTAGAACAGTTTTCTGTTGTCCACGTTTTACCTCAAGGAGAAACGTACCATCAGCTTGACGCAGAGATTTCCTTGTCTCCCTGTCAAGAATATCAATGATGGTTTTTGATTCATCTACCCAGGGACCATTGTTAACGTGACAACTCATACAAGATTTCGCATTTCCTAAGATGCCAACTGCGGGCGGATATGCAATTGCTGTGTTAGCAACGAGAACAAGTAACGAAAGTGTCGCAATTAAGGTTTTCATTTTAGCACTCCTTTAATTTATTTAATAAATATTTCAGATAAGAAAGGGAATAAACCGTTTTGTTCGTTTTGCATATTTGATATAATCCTCACCAAACTCTTCAAGAGCTTGCTTCTCCTCCTGCTTTGCCAACCAGGTATACATTACAATCAAAATGGGCCATAGTGCCAGCGTTACAATTGAAGGCCAGTGCACAAGCCAGCCAAAGGTAAAGAGAAGAATACCTGTATATTGAGGATGCCGCATAAACCGGTAAATTCTTGTTGTTACTAATCCTTTTGCCCGATGTATTTGCACCCAGCCAATTGCAATAATAGCAAGTCCCAGGAAACTAATTGCCGTTCCAACCAGAGCAGGTTTCTGCCCAAAGATTTTAAAACCCTCCTCAAAGGCTTCCCCAATCTCAGGAATATTTACAAGGGGTGAAAGAAGAAAGATGACGAGGGGCCAGCCAAACATTTCGGTCATAAGAGCAATTACGAAGGCAGCAAATGTTCCGCGTGATTTCCAGATATGTTTTGTGGGACGGCGAAATGGAAGCAGCGCTAAAAATCCTAAGACGATGAGAATATTAAGAACGATTAAGCCCATTTGTCCAAAGGTTTCTTTAATCCAATAAACTGTTATGGGAATACCTTCTTCTTGATGAGGCAGTAGTTCAATTCCATAAATTATAACGAAGAGAACAATCGCCAACCATCCTAAAACTGAGATTATTTTATCCTTCATTGTTGTTTTCCTTCCATAAGTTTGTTTATTTGTTTTGTTAATTCTTTTTCAGATGTTCCTGGATAGTGTGTTGCGAAAGTAATTTTTCCAGCTTTACTTATCAGGTAAATATTCGTCAGCGGGCAAGTGCCGGGATTGTATCCCCCGGTGTATAGTGTTGTTGCTTCACCGGAAGGATCATACAAAAATCTAACAGATAAATTGTTCGTGCGGATAACGTCCTCAACTGTTTTCCGGTCATTCCCTAATTGACTTACAGCTAAGACTTCCATCTCCTTATTCTGAAACTTTTTATTCAACTCTTCTATGAACGGGAGTTTTGACTGGCAGCTGGAACAAAGATTTGTGAACCAGAGAAGGACGGGTTTGTTTTTTGCGATTTCGGAAAGCGTGAACAGTTTTCCATCGAAATACTGCAAGGAAAAATCCGGCGCTCTGTCGCCAACTTTTGGAATTACTACTTTATCATTTTCCTGAGCGACAGAGTTTTGCGGAAATGTAAAACTAAAAGCAGAAATCATAAGATAAAATAAAATCAACTTCTTCATTTTTGTAACTCCTTTATTTTGCTATTCAAATCAATCACTTGTTTGAGATTTCTAAAGATGGAACAAGTTTAACCGGATTCTTAAGTGTAAAAACCACCGGGCATCTCTGTAACGCTAATTCTTCTGCCTGTTTTATTCTTTCCTCAGGCTCGTCACTTACTACGATCAATTTTACACGAACCTCTTCCATTATTGGCTCATCACTGATGCCAAATACTTTTGAGAAGTTAACATCGGCTTCCACCTTTGTAGTTAATTTTTTTAACTTGATGCCGAGCATAGCTGCCATAGTTGCAAATGTTCCGGTGTAACAAGATGCTAATCCATAAAAGCAATAATGCATTGGACCCGGCAGCGTACCGCTTCCTCCCATAAACGTGGGATTATCAATTTTGAATTCGGTCTCTCCGCCTTCAAATTTTATTTTTGATACGAATTGAGTATTACCTTCCCCGAGCATCCATTCACCTTCAACACCTTGTGTTTTTCTTGCTGCAGAAGAGTCATTCTTAATTTGTGTTTCGAATGCTTTAACACCTTCAATATTTACGTTATTGATTTTGTTCATTTTTTATCTCCTGTTGTTTTATTTTACTTAATAATCTTCTAAAATATACATTATGAAATTTTTCTTAATTACCTTCCATTTTAACTGGAGCTTTCACATTGATATCACCTGCATTTTTAAAGTGTAATGTAAACTTTGCCGAATCATTTTTTCTTAATGCTTCTTTTAAACCGATTACCATAACGTGGAAACCGCCCGGTTTTAATTCAAATGTGGAATTGGGTTCTATTGCTATCGCATTTACTTTGCGCATCCCCATCATATCACCTTTCTTATAAGTTTCGTGAGTTTGAACTACATCGGCAATTGAAGATTTAACGGAAAGTAATGTGTCAGGTTTATCGGATTTATTTTCTACTTTAAAATAAAGCGCTGTGTTCATTCCTTTTCCACCCGGACGAAGCCACGCATCTTTTACTTCTAATTTTCCCGGGTAAGAAAAATTAATCAGCGAAACTAAAACAAGAAAAATATACATTTTGGTCCCCTACCTAATTTTATTAATATCTTTAATTAATTCTTCTCTGTTTGCTGTGCTGCCCTTAAATTCAGATCTTATTTTCCCTTCCGGGTCCATAACGCTTATCCTGTCGGTATGAATAAAATAATAAGCTGTATCGCCGCCGATTACCGTTGTATCGCCGGGTATTGCTAAAACATTAACATCCTTAAGCAGCGATTTTATTACATCCTTACTTCCCGTAAGAAAATGAAAATTGTCCGTATTAATTCCGCGGACATCGGCAAATTGTTTTAATACGGATGGAGAGTCTCTTTCCGGGTCGAAAGAAATATCAACGTAGGTTACATCATTGACACCTTTTTTATCCAGTTCATCCTTAACTAATTTTATGTTATTTGTAGTCATAGGGCAAATATCCGGGCAGTTTGCGTAAATAAATCCAAGCACAACAGTTTTGCCTTTATAATCTCCCGGGAAACGGACAACGCTGCTGTCTTGATTAATTAACGTATAATCTTTTTGACTCAGATCGTGTATTACTTCGGGTTTTTGTGAACAACCTGCAATTGAAATTATCGATAGGGAAATAAAAACGTAAAAATAATTCTTTGCCAAAAGCATTTTTGAAATTTTCTTCATATAGCAATTCCTTAATAAACCACTTTGATTTCAAGAAACTTCTTTTACTCAATCCTTATCTCACGAAACCGTCTTATTAACATTATTAAAAATCCTATTGACATCAGCAGCACTCCTGACCATACAAGGTTTATAAGAGGTTTTTCCCTGAATTCAATAGAAAGTATATCTGCTTTAACTTCTTCCTTATTAGTATTATTTGAATCCCTTGCGTTTAACTCTATCGTTCCGCTAACATCAAAGTGTGCAACGGTAAAAGTTAACCCTTCCTCTTTTATTTGAAAACTGTTTTGTAACGAATCATTAACAACAATGCTGAAATTTTTTTTTGTTCCGTTAGAAGTAATTTTCATCACTGCACGAATATCGAAAGGTTCTTTGTTCACCATCTTATCCATCGCATCTTTTGGAAGATCGAATTTCTCAAAGAGTATTTCCGAATTGCCTGTCTTATAAGGCACTCCTTTCTTTAAATCAATTTCTTTAGTTCCCGCATCATTCCCTTCTTGAAATGATAGCGGTGAAATATAGAGATCTCTTGCAGCGCTGATTAAAATATCCGGCTCTCTCATCAAGCTGTTGTTATATTCCGATAGATACATTACGGGTTTTGCCAGGAATGTATTATTTCCATCTTCTATTTTAACAGTGAAAGCATATTTTTTGCCGTTGTCTATCGGCTCGTTTCCCAAATAGGTTAGCTTTTTATTGAACGCCGATTGACTATTATTTTTGGGGAGATCTAAAGTCTTGGATTTTGACAACACACCGCTGAAAAGTGCACCGATCAAAAATACTCCGAAACCAATATGCGCAATATGACCGCCCATAAAAATAAAGTTCTTATTGAACTTTAGAATAAATTCAATATTGGTAATTATAATAAAGGTTGACGCAAATAAAAGCAGACCGTAAAGAAAATTCCAAATACCGGTTAAGTATAAAAGGGAAAAAGTAATTATAATTGAAACCGAAGCTGATACTGCAATTCTTTTAATGAACACATTTACTGGAGTGTCTCGCCAATATGAGTATAATGTAAATCCAATAAGCGGGACCATAAAAACAGCAATGAGTAAGTTTATCTGGTTATAGAAACTTAAATCCACAGAGCTGCCGAATATTGGTGCGGATGTGCCAAAAAGAATTGCAACCGCAGAACCTATCAAAAGCATCGAGCCATAAAACAGACCAAGTTCCCGCGACAAAATATTCTGAGAAAGAGGTTTGTTATCATTTAAAGTTTTTCTTCTTTTATAAATTCCTGCAAATACCGATAGGAAAAAACCTATTAGAAAAATAATAAGGACAGAATAAACAAAAGAACCCGGGTCACTAAATGAATGAACTGAAGCTTCGGAAAGAACACCGCTGCGTGTGAGGAAGGTGCTGTAAACTACCAGAACAAAAGTGAAAACCGATAATATTAAATTAGTCCTTGCTAAACTTCCCAGCTTGTGTTCAGTTTGGGATTGTTTTTGAACTATAAGTGTATGCAGCAAAGCCACGGAAAATATCCAGGGAATAAGACTTGAATTTTCGACCGGGTCCCAAGCCCAATAACCGCCCCATCCCAAAACTCCGTAAGCCCAGTAACCGCCAATCATTATTCCGAGCCCTAAAAATAATGCTGTAACTATTGTCCACGCTAAATTAAATTTAATCCATATCCTGTATTCATTTTTGAGTAATGCGGCTATGGCAAAAGAGAATTGAGTTGTGGCAAGTGCAAATCCTAAGAACAATACCGGTGGATGAATCTGCATCCAGAAATTTTGTAATAATGGATTCAGCCCTTTCCCCTGAACGATAAGATTATCAATTGATAATCCATTTGCTTTAATAACATTGATTAATTCTTCGCTGATTTTAACAAAGGAAATACCGCTCTTATCCTGAAATATAAAATTTTGCATAAATGAATATCCCAGGATATTCGGATTAATAAATTTTTGGTCAATATAATTTAGGTCTGCCCATAAATAGCTAAACGGACTTTTTAATAATGGGTTCACCATAATCAGCAAGAAGGCAACCACAAAGAGGAATGGAATCATTACTTGTGCTTCAAAATCTTTTTCTTTTGATGTTTGGTTAATAACTACCAAACCAATTAATACTGTAAATAAAAGCCACAGTAAAAAGCTCCCTTCCTGCCCGCCAAAAAAAGAAGAGATTAACAGACCGGTTGAAAGATTGCTGCTGCTGTACTCAAATACATATTTATATTGATATTGATGAGTCAATATCAAAAAAAGCAGCAAGGCTGATGCAATAATTACTGTTATAGTAGTTATGTGATAACCAAGCCGTGCTTTCCCAATTGTTTCGAATCCTTTGTATGCCTTATAATACATTATCAGTGAATATAAAGCGGATAGCAGCGCAGCAACTACAAGAATATTACCTAACATAAATGTCTCTCAGATTATTTTATTAAATGAATTTTCAAAAACTATTTCTATTCTTTTTCAATTGTAAGATTATCCATGAAGTATTCTCTATCGTCTGTATCATAATAATCTATATTATTGACCGGCATAAAAAGATCAATTGATTTAATACCTTCCTTTCCTGTTTCAAATTCTACTCTGCCTCCGTGTGATCTTATAATTGAAGATGCGAGAGCAAAAGAATATCCGCTCTCCGGATCGGCGACTAAATCGAATACATCCATTTTATTTTTTTTAATTGAGTTATGTTCTCCATTGACCTCTAACGATATTTTAATCATTTCATTGTATTTTGATTCAGACACTACCAATTCTTTTTTACCGGTGTTTTGTTTTAGGAAACTTTGTGAAATTTGCTTTACGGCAAATTCAATTTGGCTTACATCCATATAAACCGGGGGCTGTTTAGTTCCATTCATAAAAGAAACATTGTAACCGGAATTGTTCTGTATAATTTCATTCACACATTTTTTGGTTAGATGGAATAAATTATATCTTATTCTCTTTACCGGCTTAGGCGCCGCAAGATTGGAAAGATGTGATATGTGTGACCCCAATCGCTCTAATTTTTCCGAAAGCAAGGATGCCGTAAAAGAATTTCCATCACTATTATTATAAATACTTTTTAAAGATCTTGTTAATCCCACACAAGCTGAGTAATCATTCATTATATCGTTGTTAATTACATTTATAACCGAGGATACTTTTTCTAATGCAGCCAAACGCGCTTTTTCTGCCTGTGCATTTTTTACTTTGTCTATCAATATCCCGGCAATTAACCCGACTGCCCAGATTAAAATTATTTCAGAAAGATTTTCAACAATTAAGAACCCGGAAAAAACATTTGTATTAATACTGTGCGGGAGATATAAAATTGAAACTACCAGGGAAAGTTGTATTGCTCCTTTTCTCCCTAAAAATAGAGCAGCAATAAGAACGGGTAAAAAATAGAGCTTTGTTAAAAGTTCGTGTAATAATTTAAGGTAAATTTCTCCGCTGTTGTATGTAAAAAAATGAACAAGACTAATAACTATTGCTAATAGTATAGTCTCTTCTAATATTTTATCTGCTTTATTTGCAGAAACCTTTTTTAATAAATAATCAATTAACTTTTTCATAAAATCTATCTTTACTCAACAAAAAATATTCTAATAATTAAATTTCATTACTCTTTATAAGCCAATAGTCTTAAAGCATTAAAAACAACCACCAGGGTTGAACCTTCGTGAACTAGTACAGCGAGTCCTATTGTAGCAATTCCGGAAATGGTTAACGGGATAAGCAGTGCAACAACCCCAAGACTTATCCAGAGGTTTTGCTTAATTATTCCTTTTGATTTACGGCTTAAACCGATTGCGAATGGAAGCGTTTCCAGTTTATCAGCCATCAAAGCAATGTCTGCTGTTTCCAATGCTACATCGGAACCGGCGGCGCCCATTGCAATGCCGACCGTACTGTTTGCCATTGCAGGTGCGTCATTTACACCGTCGCCAACCATCGCCACTTTTGATTCTTCTTTTCTTAACTCTATTATAGATTTAACCTTTTCATCCGGAAGCAGGCTGCCCCAGGCATCAGTAATACCAATTTCTTTGGCAACCGCATCTGCTACTTTTTGATTATCGCCGGTAAGCATTATCATCCTTTTAATACCAATGCTTTTGAGTTTTTCCAACGTACTCTTGGCTTCTTTCCTCGGCGTATCCATTAAGGAAATTATTCCTATGTACTCTTTGTTTCTTCTAATCAACATTGTTGTGTTGCCTTCAGATTCGAGCGAGGCTATTTTATTTCTAATATTCTCAGAAGGAATTTCATTGTCCAACTCTTTAAAGAGATCGAGGTTGCCTATATAAACTTTGTCATCCCCAAGTGAAGCTTTTATACCTTTTCCTAAGACAGCTTCCAGGTCTTTCGCTTCGGGAATATTATCACTATTCAGACGCTTTTTTCCATCTCTTACAACAGCTTTTGCAAGCGGGTGATTGCTCAAACTTTCAACAGCAACAGCAGTTTTAAGCAATTCATTTTCAGTAAGATTATTAAGGGGAACAACTTTAGTAAGTTTTGGTTTACCTTCGGTAAGGGTTCCGGTTTTATCAAAAGCCAATGCTGTAATTACGCCTAAATCTTCAAGGGGTCTTCCACCTTTAATTAACACGCCTCCTCTGGCAGCCCTTGCAACGCCGCTTAGCACAGCGCTTGGCGTTGATATTGCCAGAGCACATGGACTAGCGGCAACCAGCACAGCCATAGCTCTGTAAAAACTTTCTGCAAATGTTTCATCAAAAATAAGAAAGGCAAAATTTAAAATTACAACTAGAACAAGCACAGCCGGCACAAAGTATTTTTCAAATTTATCTGTTAACTGCTGCGTGGGCGACTTTTGGGTTTGAGCTTCATTTACCAGCTTTACTAATCGGGATAATGTTGAATCTTTAGCTTCCTTAGTTACTTTAATTTCCAGCGTGTTATTTCCATTAATGGTACCGGAGAAAACACGGTTTTCATCTTTTATATTTTCTTGCGAATAATCTTTTCCCGGATTTTCAACTGGAAGTTTATCAACCGGTATGCTTTCGCCGGTTATAGGAGCTTGATTGACGCTGCTTTTTCCACTCACCACTACACCGTCGGCAGATATTTTGCTGTTCGGTTTTACCACAATTACATCACCGATACTCAACTTGTCAATACCAACTTCTTCTGTTTTACCGTTGCGTTTTACCAAAGCAGTTTTAGGCGCCAGTTCCGCAAGCGCTGCAATTGATTTTCTGGCTTTGTTCATAGCATAATGTTCAAGCGAGTGCCCCATACTGAACAAGAATAAAAGTAATGCTCCTTCAGCCCATTCACCAAGAATAGCAGCGCCTATAGCAGCTACAAGCATTAAGAAATCAATTTCAAAGTCGCCTTTTGCTACCGTTTCGATTGCTTCCTTAGCTGTAAAAAATCCGCCGAAGAAATAAGCGCCGATATAAAGAATTAAACTTACCCAGCCCGGAACGCTCTCAATAAATGATATTCCGAAACCGGCAGCCAATAAAACACCGCAAATGATAGAGAACATCAGCTCGGTATTTTTACCGAAAACGCCGCCGTGTTTCTGTTCTTCCTCCCCGGTATGTTTATCTACTTTATATGCTTTATCAACTTCCCGAAGATAATATTCCGGTGTTATTGAAGTATCTACTATTTTCAATCCTTCTTTTTTCAAAACGTCAAATATTTTTTGGTCGGTTATTTTTGATCGTTCATACTCAATTCTTACCATACCAGTGCCTGATACAGAAACTTCAATCAGAGCTTCATTTTCTCTCAAGGATTCTTCTATGATACGAGCGTGCCGCGTGTGACGGATACCTTCAACTTCAATCAGTTTATGTCCATACTTCTCGGCGAATGAAGCCCCGGTTTGTTTAGCAATAGATTCTATACGTTCTATTGATATTACGTCCTGGTTATAATGAAAACAAAGCTGCGGAACTCCATTGTCTTTTTTTGATGAGACGTGTACTTCTTCAATCCCGGGTCTGTTCTGTAATTGCTCAATTAGTTTATTTACACATTGGTCCTTTTCATCGGGCACATTGGGCAACACGAGAGGTATTTTTATTTGTAATTTTTCCATAATCCATTCACTTTTATGTCTTAATCATTCCTACATTTAATTTTATTTAATAATAGAAATTCTGGAAGCGACAAGACTATTCTCGTGCATATGCCCTAATAGTTCAACAACTTCTGCATTAACAATCTCTGCCGGTATAGGTTCGTGGGAAGTGACTTTTACCTCAACATTATTTTTATCGCTTGCATAAAAAGAAGTAATATTGCCGTTTGCGTCTCTTTCAAAACCTTTAGATTTGACTATAGCAACATTTATCTCCTGGTTAATCTCACTGCCCGGACTGAATTTAGTGAAAGAGCCTATTTCGTCCGTTGAAGCAAAATATGTAAAGTACATTATGGCTATAACTACAATAAAGATTGCGGGTAAAATTAATTTGGATATTTTCATTTATTCATTCCAACTGTTGTTTAATATTAGATTCAAAAAATATATTTATACTTAATGTTAAAGAAGAATTTGAATTTTGTTTTGCAATAGTAAACGCCTCTTCAAATTCAAATTCAGCTTTGTCTTTCTCGTCATTCATTTTATAAAGAACGCCAAGCAGATAATGACTTTCGGCTCGGGATGAATTTTTAGATTTATCCAGCTTAGCATATTTCATCGCTTTATAATAATCATTCTTCTTAAAGTAAACATCAGCGAGAAGCAGTTCCATTCTATTGAATCGCAATCCAAGTGACTGCATTTCATTTATCCCGGCAAGAACTCTATCATAATCTTTGAGAGACCAATATGCAAACGCTTTACCTAACCAGCTCTCAGTATCAAATTTATTTCTGTTCAAAGCACGATCAAAAGTTTCTATTGCTTCGCTAAACCTTTCATTCTGTATATAAATTATTCCTAATTGGCGGACAGAGTTTGAACTCAATGTATCAAGCTCCGAAGCTTTATTAAGGTTTATTATTGCATCATCCAGCCGATTCATCATACTGTAGAGAATACCGAGATTATGATACGCTCTTGATTTTTATGGATGAAACCTTGCCGCTTTCTGAAAATATAGGAGTGACTTTTCTAAATCTCCCATTTGCTGGGAGATTACTCCGAGATTTGTCAGCGCATCATAATTCGTACTGTCATCTTCAAGAACCTTTTCATAAAATTCCTGAACACTTTCCAAATAAATTTCTTCAGCCTGATTTAATTCGTTTTGTTGCGCTATCATATTCGTATCAAAAGTAACAATCAGCATAACGAAAAAGATTAGAAAATATTTAAACTGTTGCTGCATAATTCATTTTCTTTCCATAGTTTCTATCTTATCTACGTCTTCCGGATGAGCGAAGACCGCCGGAAGAATGCCCGCCCAATCTCATACCCATACGTCCACCGGGGAAATAACTTCGATTGGAATAACCTCCATAAGAAGGGAAATGGCCGAAACGTCCGCCAAACAGCCCTAGCGAAAACGAAGAATACCAAGGATACCGGTAAGTTGAGTAACCATAGTATTGCTTTCCGTTACGGCTTAACATTGCATTCTCTTTGGTCTTAATCATAACATTTATTACTTTTTCACTAACACCCTCTTTTTTAAGTCCAACTATATCCTCCGATGTAAGTTCGAAGTAAGAATTGGTCGCTTTGATTTGGGAGATGATTACCTCATCTCCTATTCCCTGGCTGCTCAATCTTACAACATCATCAATTGACATTGCGCTCGAATCTGCCTGAATTTCTTCCCGGGCATATTGACTATTATACATTGAGGAACACCCCGTAGTGCTAACTGCAATAGCAAGTACGCTGATTAATATAATAATCCGTTTCATATTTAACGCTCCTTTAATATTTGTGATTAAATACTATTCCGTCACTCTTTATACTTCTATACCTTTAATACTAAATTGCTTTATCGCCTCTTTCATTAGTTCTTATCTTCACAACTTCTTCAACATTTAGCACAATTATTTTCCCATCGCCCGGATTTCCTGTATGGGCTGTTTTCTGAATTGTATTTACAATTTCATCAACCAAATTGTTATGCACAACAATTTCAATTTTTATTTTCGGGACAAATTGATGCAGATTTTCGCTTACAGTTTCCACTGTGTTTTTGCCTTTCGATTTTCCAAATCCCTTAATCTCTGAAATTGTTAATCCCGGCAGACCTTCTATTTTATGAAGAGCGGTTATAACATCATCTAGCTTGAATTGCCTGATTATGGCTTTTATTTCTTTCATATTGTATTCCTTATCTAAATTATTATCTGAAAATATTTTTATTAACCGTAGAAACTTGATTAATCAAGTTTCTACAAAAATGCTAAAAATTATCCTACCCTTGGGGAAGGATTGGGATGGACTTTTTACATTTCACCTTCTGTAACTTTAATTGCAAACCACTTGTATAAAGCCGGAATAACTAATAATGTTAAAGCGGTTGAAGTAACCAAACCGCCAATAACAACGGTTGCCAAAGGTTTTTGAACTTCGCTTCCGATTCCTGTAGCAAACAGAAGCGGAATCATTCCGAGCGCTGCTGCAAGCGCGGTCATTAAAACGGGTCGCACTCTTAAACACGCTCCTTGAATTGATGCTTCATCAACGCTTAATCCTTCCATTCGTAACTGGTTTAAATATGTTACTAATACAATTCCATTTAACAGCGCAATTCCGAATAAAGCGATAAAGCCAACTGAAGCAGGCACAGAAAGATTCTGCCCGGAAATCCACAAGGCAACAATTCCACCGACTAAAGCCAACGGTACGTTTAAAAATATCAGCAGAGAATTTTTCAGAGAATTAAAGCTTGAGAAAAGCATTATGAAAATTATAAACAGTGTAATCGGAACTACTACCGCTAATCTTGCATTTGCTTCCTGCTGCAGTTTAAACTGACCACCCCATGTTACAAAATATCCCGGCGGCAGTTTTACTTTTTTGTCAATTGCATTTTGTCCTTCTGCAACAAATGAACCTATATCGCGTCCGGTTACATTGCACTGGATTGTAATAAATCTCTGATTTCTCTCGCGCGTTATCTGACGCGATCCAACTACTTCTTTAATTTCTGCTAACTGGCTTAACGGCACCTCAATACCGGATGGTGATTTAATTAATAATGCTCCGATAGAATTCATATCTTTTCTGAATTCCTCATTAAAACGCACATAAATATCGAAGCGTTTTACATCTTCAAATATTTGTCCGGCAGCTTCACCTCCAATTGCAGTTCTTATTACCTGCTGAACATCTTTAACATTTATTCCGTAACGCGCTATCTCGTGACGATTAATTACAATACTTAATTGCGGCGCGCCTGAAACCTGGTCAACCTGCACATCTGCCGCACCTTTAATATTTCTTATTTGGGCAGCAATTTCATCGGCTTTGTTTTTTAATACTTCAAGATCGGTTCCGAAAAACTTAATTGCTAATTCCGCTCGAACGCCTTCAAGTAATTCATCAACCGACATTTGAATTGGTTGTGTAAAGTTTGTTAGAATACCGGGAATCTCACCGAAGTCATCTCTAATTAATATTTCAAGTTCTTGCTGTGTTGCGTTATTTCTCCACTGATCTCTTGGTTTAAGTATTATAGTCATTTCGGCGCTGTTTACGGGATCGGTATGAGCGCCAATTTCACCTCTTCCTATTCTTGTAACCACGCCCGTAACTTCCGGAATTTTCATTAATCTTCTTTCGGCAATAAGCGTAAGCCGGGTGCTTTCCGTTAATGATATAGAAGGAGCCATTGTCATCCTTAATATCAATGTTCCTTCCTGAAGAGTTGGTGTAAACTCGGAACCTAATTGCGGAAATATGAGAATACCAATAATTATTAAAATTACCGCCATTGCAATTGCCGCTATTCTTGTGTTCACGAAGAAAGTTACTAATGGCTTATATATCTTTATCAGTAGTCTCAGAATCCAGATCTGTTCTTCTTCATTCTTGTTTTCTTCATTCGCAGATTTTGCCGTTGACGGCATCCCGCTTTGCGGAGATTTCTTAGA
Organism: Melioribacteraceae bacterium; assembly: GCA_041658245.1. GTDB lineage: Bacteria > Bacteroidota > Ignavibacteria > Ignavibacteriales > Melioribacteraceae > Fen-1258. The sequence goes on along the minus strand of JBBAAM010000018.1, from coordinate 48,840 downwards.
ATGTTTTTTCATAAAGAATGAAGAGAGAACCGGAGCCACAAAAACCCCGAACAGTAAAGAACCAAACATTGCTAAAGCAATTGTATAAGCAAGCGGCTTAAACGTTTTTCCTTCAACACCCCGAAGCGTGAATAACGGAAGAAAAACAATTATGATTATTATTACAGCAAATGTGATCGGTCTTATAACTTCTTTACAAGCTCTTGCTATTATATGGGTCTTTGATTCGCTCGGGTCGCTTGCACGTAAAAGACGGTCAGTATTTTCAACAATAACAACGGCGCCATCCACCATCATACCGATTGCAATTGCCAAACCGCCGAAAGACATAAGGTTTGCGGAAATTCCAAAAAATTTCATGCCAATCATTGCAAATAAAACAGAGAAGGGAATTGCAATTGCAACAACTACGCTCGGTCTTATCGCACCAAGGAAGACCATCAGAATTATAACCACCAAAACAATTCCTTCAAGCAATGCATCTGTTACAGTTTTTACAGCCGCTTCAACAAGAGTTTTTTGCTGGTAGTAGGGAACTATTTTTATGCCTTCGGGAAGTGCCTTATTTATTTCGGCAAGTTTATCTTCAACTGCCCGAATAACCGTTGAAGAGTTGGTTCCGAACAATTTAACTACCATCCCGGCAACAACTTCGCCAACACCGTTGCGTGTCTCAACGCCGCGTCTTATAGCGCCGCCTGTTTTTACATTTGCTACTTCACTTAAATAAACCGGGATGCCATCTTTAGATTTTATTACTATGTTTTCAAGGTCTTCAATATTAGAAGTTAGCCCGGTTGAACGCACAATAAATTCTTCTGCATTTTTCTCTAAGAATTGTGCACCAACATTTAAATTGTTAGCTTTTATTTTATCAACAACATCGTTTACAGTAACATCATAACGAAGCAAGGAGTTGGGGTTAACAACAACCTGGAACTGTTTCTCCCATCCGCCTATTCCCAGAATCTCGGTTACACCCGGCACAGTTTGCAATTGATATTTGACTAACCAATCCTGTATTGTCCTTAACTCCTCTAAGCTGTATTTACCTGTTTTATCTTCCAGATAATAAAAAAGAATTAGACCCATACCGGTAGAAATCGGTCCCATTCCAGGCTCGCCGAAACCTGCGGGAATTTGTTGCCTGGCTTCTGTAAGCCGTTCATTAACAAGCTGCCTTGCAAAATAAATATCTGTTCCGTCTTCGAAATAAATATTAACGACAGACAGACCAAAATTTGAAACCGACCTGATGAGTTGCAAATTCGGCAGTCCGTTCATTGCAGTTTCAACCGGGTAGGTTACATATTTTTCAATTTCTTCCGGAGCTAATCCTTCTGTTTGTGTAAAGACCTGCACAAGCGACGGCGAAACATCCGGGAATGCATCAATCGGAAGCTGCCTGTAGCTCATATATCCGGCAGCCATTACAATAACCGTAAGCACAGTAATTAAAAGCCGGTTCCGGAGAACAAAATCAATTATTCTATTCATAAATTTTTCCCTTTAATCAAAAACTATTTTATCCATTAATTTTATTAATTCATAAAATCCAGAATATTGAACTCCTACGGAGTTCAATATTATTGGGTGTTATTTATTTCTACAAACATTAAACTCCTAACGGAGTTTTTACCCATTCAAACCTTTATTTAAAAGCCCTTCCCTTTGGGAAGGGTTGGGATGTGCTATTTATCGCCGCCGAAAGACTCTTTCAAAATTTCGGCTTTGAGGGTGAATGAACCTTTCGATACATACTGCTGACCTAGCCGAAGCCCTGAAGTAATCTCAACAGTTACATCGTTTTGCATTCCTAACTTCACCTGCTGAGGGAAGAATTTATCTCCGCTTTTAATAAATACAACGGTTTTATCTTCAAACGTTTGAAGAGCAGATTTTTCTACAACAATCGGCACCTTCTTTTCGCTTACATTTATTCTTGCATTTACAAACATTCCCGGACGCCACCTGTTCGATGTGTTATTCAATATTACTCTTGCAGTTGTTGTTCGTGTTGCTTCATCAACAACTGGGCTTACATAAGATATTGTCCCTGCTTCTCCTTCTTCTGCAGTGCTTAAAGAGATTAAAGCGCGCTGCCCAACTTTTATTTTATTAATATCTCTTTGATAAATGGTAAGAATCGCCCATACTTTATCCAGATTGGCAACCGTAAGAGCCAGTCCTTCTCCGCCTACCAAATCTCCCTTTGCCATATGCAATTCTATGATTGTTCCATCAACTAAAGATTTAACTTCATAATTGGTGAGACTTTCGTTGCTTTCGATTAATGCAAGAATTTCGCCTTGCTTAACTACCTCTCCTATAGTTTTATAAACTTCTTTCACTATTCCCGGGAATCGAGGTATAATGTGTGAAAGGCGTGAAGGTTCAGCTTTTATTTCACCGGTTAAATCAATGTGGTTGGTAATTACTCCCGCTCCGGCTTCTTTAATTTCAATGCCGAATTCTTTTAGGTCGCTGTCCGTTAGTTTTATGGCTCCCGAATTCTTTTCACCTTCGTTTTGCACTTCTGTTTTAGTCGTTTTTTCTTTTGGTTCATCACTCGAACAGCCAATAATGAAAAAAAATTGTAATAGTGTTATTACTATTAATCCTGCTAATCGCATTTTATTATTCTCCATAAATTCATTCATAGTTTTTATTTTAAAAAAGATTTTCCTGTGATGTTCTCTGTTTCTATCAACGATTTGTAATAACCCGACAACTCAAACAAGTATTGTGTTTGAGTTTCAAACAAAGTTCGCTGCGCATCTAACAAATCAATAAATGCGAAGCGCCCCTGCAAATATCCATGCCTGGTTATCTCATAAGCTTTTTCTGATTCCGGTAAAATGTTTTCTCTTAACTGCACAGCATTGTTGTAAGCACTTAAAAGATTATTAAAAGATGTATTAAGAGATGCAATAACCGACAGCTTTCGCGCGTTTATTATATCATCCATCTGCTGAATTTTTACTTCAGCCGCCTGAATATTTCCCTGGTTCCTGTTAAAGATTGGAAGCGGGATTGAAAGCCCCGCAACAAAGGAATTGGTTTTAAGTTCATTTAAATATCTTACACCTAAACTTGCAGTTAAATCCGGTACTGCCTGAGATTTTTCCAATTCAAGCGCTGCTTTTCTAAAATTAGTTTCATTATTAAGATTTTTTATTGAAGGAATATTTTCGAAATCTCCTAAAATTACTTCCTTATTTGGCGGAGTGAATAATTTTTCAAACAAATCTGTTGAGGGAACCAGATTTTTTCCTGTTGTGCCCAATAAAGAGTTTAATCTTGTTTGGGCTGATGAATAATTTCTCTGCAGCCGCTGTAATTCTATTTGGCTGTTAATCAACGCTACTTTTACTTTTGATTCTTCGGCGGGAGATGTTCTTCCTGCTTTTACCCGCTCAGAAATTGTCTTTAATATTTCCTCATTTATTTGAATAAATTTCTGCTGTAGTTTTATCAGGTGATGAATCTGATATAACCCGAAAAAAGCAGATTTAACACTTGCAACCACATCAAGTTTAATCAATTCATAATTGCCCTGAGCAGAATTAATTGCTTTATCTGAAAGATTAATGCGGCTGCTTCTTTTTCCACCAAGCTCAAATAATTGGCTCGCTGAAAGGGTATATTGACTCCTCTTAATTCCACTTAATTCTTTCCCACCGAGAAAATCTTCCGCTTCAAAATCCACTTCGGGATTTGGAATTAATCCGGCTTGTATTTTTATTTTTTCTAAAGAAGATATTTCATATACAAAAGTTTTTAAGTTCGGATTGTTAGACAAAGCTGTATCAACAGCTTCCTTTAAAGTTATTTTCTCTTCCTTTACTTTAATTGAATCATCCTGCTGTGCACGTAAAGAATAAATGCAGCACAACGTGAGAAATAATATTCTCATCAAGTTCATACTTTCTCCAAATAATTTTATGATTACTTGTCCGCCTTTGGCGGAAATACACTTATCCCGTAAAGGGATTAACGAAATGAAAAGAGATTGGTTAAATCAGAAAGGTTCTGTTAAATAGATATAGATCAGTGAATGGTTTTGCTTTTAGATGATGATCCGTTATTTCAAAAGAAGTTTGTGTTGCTTGAGCTTCAATTTCTTCAAAACAATGAACGCAGAGATCTTTGTTAAGTTCAAGTTTGGGTAGCTCTTCTCGTAATATCTTTGAATGTGTGTTTGTATTCTTTACAATTTCACAGTAGTCATGCGCGCCGTGATTATTACCGTCATAATCCAAGAGTCCTAACTCTGAGTGCAAAAACGAGAAAACGAAAAATCCCAGAAGTAGAGGGGCTATTATTCTTTTTGCGTTAGTTCTAAAAATATTTTTCATCCTTTACAAATTTATTACTTTGTATATCGTAAAACAATTGAAACAGAATAAAAGTTTCATTTCAACTTTTCCATTTAGCGATATTTTATATTGGTGAATATTTCCCATGTTGAGATAATCCTGGTTTCGGATTTTAAATAATCTTAGTCTAGGTAACCAATAAATCTTTCATAAACCATTTTAAAGCATACTCACAATCCAACTGTGAGTATGCTCTATTTTTCTTTTTCTTATAAATTCTTGCCTTTCAACATTCAGTTTTCAGATAAACTCAAACATGCGCTACCAAACTATCGCTCTTTTCAAAACCAAAGATTAAGCTCTCCCGTATTATTCGGAATTTTCTGGAAAATGGAATTTATGATCTTCCATAATTACTCCTCAATTTATTGGGTATAAGGTATGAGGTTCTAGGCATGTCTTTCATAACTACTCCTCAAATTGTAATTTGAAACTCACATTATGCAGAATGTATTTTTTACTTTGTCTGAGAAATTCTACATTTTCTTTCAGTATCTTTCAACGCAGACCTGCTTACCGCTTGCAGGTATAAATTAATATTTTGCGTAACATCAGTTAATAATTAAGCGGGATGTTCAACGAAAGCATAGCTGCGTTAGTCTGCGTATCGTAGCGCAACGAGATATTCTGATTATATCGCTCCGCTGAATACCCTGCATCAAATGCGCTAATGATCTTTACGATTACATATCCCGTCAGTAAATAATAGAACTGGTTCCGTTCTGTTGTAGTCCATGAAGGACGGTAATCTGTCCCATAATAATTTGAATAATTATGCATTCCCCACGACCAGCCATTGCGTCCGAGCAAAACGGCTGCCGGTATAAAAAGAGCAAGTTCTGCCGTCGTGTAGAGAATTCCACGTCCCCAATTGCCGGTGTAGAAATTTCCTAAATCAACAGGCAGTGGTTGAATCGAAAGCAGCGCAGCAGTAGAAGGGTCTTTTCTATTACCATTGTTAACAGCACCACCGCCGTGATGTTGAGCGAAGCTATCGCTTGATGATAGAGCAAGCAACAGCGCCACAAAAATAACAATTCGTTTCATTGTAACCTCCTAAGAGATAGAGTTTCGTACTTAGTTACTCACCTTACGCAAAGTATTGTAATTGTCATATTGAGCGGAGCGAAATATCTCAAAACAGTTTGAAATCGAGGTGTAGAGATTCTTCACTCCGTTCAGAATGACAATTTTGCGTAAGGTGATTTAGTTAGTATGTTCTTAAAATCATCTGAGTATAAAGAGCATCATTATTGCCATAGCGCCAAGACCGATTAGTATTACCGGAGACGATAAACTAAAGCCAGCCATATTATCCCCGCTGTGTTCCGAAGGCTGATCCATCCGGCTATAAAGTTGAACGGTTTGCTCAACTTCGATTGGCGGATCTATCGCAACATTTCCAACTTTTTCTAAAACAAAAATAAATTTATAAGTGCCTTTATTTTTGATTGTTGGATGGAAAATATATGTACCATTATTAATTTCGTCCGGAGAGAATTTCATTTTCTCTACCTTACCTTGACTCTGAGTTGGGGATGAATCGCCATGTCCTGAATGTGAGCTTGCTTGCCCGGAACGCGAACCTTGGCTGCGGCTATCATTCGAAGTTACAATCAATGAAATTGACGCATCGGAGATAATTATTTTTTCGCGAACATCATAAAGAGTAACTTTATAAGCCAGCTCATCGCTTAAAGTATATGGCGGAAATTCAGCAGTAATTTTTATCCCATTAACAATAGATTCTTTTACGATTGTTTTACCGGTCATAGAAGAACCATGCGAATCTCCCTGCATACCGCCGCCCCCGGTGTGCCCCATTCCTCCCATACCGAGCATCATACAGCCCTCTAAAATGATAGACAACATCAACAAAAGAAAAAATGATTTTTTCATGATAGCTCCTTTATTTATTGAATTATTAAATTATGTATTACACTACTTTACAGTAACAAAGATGTTGAAAGAGAATTTCGGATGAATTATCAATAAGTTATCTTAAAAATGTAGGCGCAATCACTTCAGGATTGCGCCTCGCAAGTATTCTCCATCTGCTGCATTACTTCTTGGTTCCCATTCCAGCTTCAATAAGAATAGGAATACCATTTGCGCCAACCGGAATAAAATAGAAAGACGTATTGCTGCTATTTACCAATGCCTTCTGAATATCAAGAGCGCGATATTGAAGATATGACGGGGTCAGCGTGCTGTCAATAATTTTCTGTGCTGTCTGTTGACCCTTTGCCTCAATGATCTTGATGGCGGCGTCTTTCTCGGCAATTCTTTGTTCAAACTCTTTTTGCATCAACTTCTGCTCTGTTGCAAGTTTTGTGTCGGCGGCTTGCTTAACCTGTGGCGGATAGTCAACATGCTTAATCTCTACGGCATCCAAATCAATATGTTTGTCCTTAAGATTCTTCTTGAGTTGCGCTAAGATTGCATTTTGGATCTCAAGACTCTTCTTGGGAATGTCGGTGTATCTGTACTGAGCAAACACGGCTCTGGAGATAGAACGAAATTGCTGCTGCACTACTTCCCTGTAGTATCCGGGACCAATTTGCTGATGCAAGAAATAGAGTTCCCGTGGGTTGGGTTTTAATCTAAGAGCAACTTCCACCGCCATGTGGAGGTCGTCGAAAGAAAGAATATCCACGTTCTCACTCTCGGTTTTCCAGCGCACATCGTATAAGACGACGTCGTTCCAAACCCAAGCCCACTTGAATCCATCTTTGTGAACTGTAGTATCAACTCCACTATAGCGCCCCCAATAAAGAGCTTCGTACCCACCGGGAATTGCTGTTCCACAGCCTGCGAGCAGAACAACTGCAAGCAAGCCAACAATAACCACATGTTGTGTTTTCATGGTTTTTACTCCTATGAGTGAAATTTCATTATTAATTAGTGCTTCTTTTCCTTTGACAAAGATTGTGCCTGTTCAAAAACTGCGTTTTTACTCTTGCTTCAGAACAAGCTTATAGGAAATAATTAAGTTTCTTAAAAATATTTTAATTTATTTAAGAAAGCTCTTCTAAACCGTAGTTTTTGATTTTACTGTAGAGTGTGGGGAGTGATATTTTGAGGACTTCTGCTGCTTTTGTTTTATCCCACTTAAAGTGGTCTAATACTTTTTTAATGTGTCTTTTTTCTATCTCATGTAAACTTTGTAAAACATTACTTTCCATCTCTTCGTTGATGTTTTTCTCTCTTAACAAAATATTTTCCTTTAATAAAACATCGTCGGTTGATAGAACAACGGCTTGCATCAAAGTATTTTCAAGTTCTCTAACGTTTCCAACCCAATTGTGATTTTTCAGCAGATCCATTACTTCATCCGGAACTTTGAATACATTCTTGTGCAGTTCTTTATTTATCTTTGCTAAAAAATGCTTTACTAATAGAGGTATGTCTTCCTTTCTATCCCGCAAAGGAGGCAGATCAATAGAGAATACTTTCAAGCGGAAAAATAAATCTTGCCGGAATTTCCCTTGTCCAGCCAGTTCCTCTAAATTTTTGTTTGTGGCTGCTATAATTCTTGCTTTCATTGGAATTACAGCTTCGCCGCCAACTCTTTCATATTCTTTTTCTTGAATTATTCTTAACAGTTTGGTCTGAAGATTATGTGATATTTCTGAAATTTCATCCAAAAAAATTGTTCCTTCGCCGGCTAATTCAAATTTTCCTTTTTTATCTTTAACGGCGCTGGTAAAAGCCCCTTTTACATGTCCGAATAACTCGCTTTCCAATAACGTTTCGGTTAAAGCCGTACAATTAATTGCTACGAAAGGATAATTTTTTGTTATGCCGCTGTAATGAATTGCACGCGCTACTAATTCTTTTCCGCTTCCGCTTTCACCCTGTATTAGTACATTAATTCGTGAAGAAGTTACTTGTCCAATTTTTTTGTAAACATTCTTCATCTGTGAAGATTTTCCGATCAAAGTATTTTCTACATCAAAAATTCTTTCATCATCATACGACAAGGCGGCAAGCTGCTCGCTTAGTTTTTTATTCTCAAGCGCTCTTCTGATAGTGATTTTTAACTTATCTATTTCTAAAGGTTTTTCAATATAATCATAAGCGCCAAGCTGCATTGCCTTTACTGTGGTTGGCATATCTTCATATGCAGTGATTACAATTACGTGAATGTGTGTGTCCGTTGACTTTACGAAGTCTAGAACTTCAAAACCGTCTTTCCTTGGCATGTTAATATCGGTTATAACCAAATCCGGCTGGTGTTTTTCAATTAATTCTATTCCTTCAACTCCATCAGCAGCGGAATAAACACTGAACGAAAGTTTCTTTAAATAATTATAAAGTGTTTCGCGGATGGATTTGTCGTCATCAATTATTAAAATCTTATCCATAATCATTTACTTGGTAATGTTATTTTGAATATTGTATTTCCTTGCTCGGCGGATAAAATTTCAATACTGCCATTATGCGCTTCAATTATTCTCTTTGATATTGCTAAACCCAATCCGGTTCCATTTGCTTTTGTAGTAAAGAATGGTTCAAATATTTTTGAGATATCGCCAATTCCTTTCCCATCGTCTTTAATAATTATATCAACGTAATCTTTTTCCTTATTCTCTTTAACTGTTAATTCAATTCTCCCATTCCTTTCAATCGAATCAATTGCGTTTTCCAATAAATTATGGAAGACTTGTTTCATCTTATCCCTGTCAAATGAAAAATCGATATCATCAATATTTTCAAAATAGTCTATCTGTTTTTCTTTAAGAACCGGCTCTAACTGTAATCTGATTTCTGTGCATAAATCTTTGATATTTGTTTTGGTTATCTCAAGTTTAATTTCTCTTGAATACAGCAGTACTTCTTTTACAAGCTGATTAAGTCTGTTAATTTCCCGTTGAATAATTTTGAAACTTACCTCGTCATTCTCATCGAGCTCAACGGATTCTTTTATTATATCGGCATTCATCTTTATTGAAGTAAGAGGAGTTTTAATTTCATGGGCTAAAACGGCAGCCATTTTTCCTAGAGCAGCAAATTTCTCGCTTTGTATTAAATCTTCTTCCAATTTCTTCCGCCCGGTTATATCTAAAATAACTAATAAATAATAACCGCTTTTTTCTAAGTCGGTTTGTGTTAAAGAAATATATAAAAACTTTTTGTTCCCGGTTTGATCTGTAATAATCAGTTCATTTTCATAGTACTTTTTTCCGTTTATTTCTTTAGAAAAATCGAAATATCCCGCATCAGATGATTTCATAAGTTGTAATGATGCCAAATCTAAACCGGTAATTGTATCTGTGTCCACATTGAACATGTTAACAAACTTCGAATTAGTTTCTACCACTTTAAACTTTTCATCAACAATAGCAATTGCAGTTTGAGAATGTTCGAATGCATTGAATAATAAATTGATTCTCTTTTCTTTTACCGATAAATCTTCTTTGTTTTTCTGAAGCGTCTTAGCCATTTTATTAAAAGCTTCTCCAAGCTCGCCTAACTCATCGTTGCTGCTCGCATCAACTTCAACTTCATAGTTGCCGTCTTTTACTTCATTTGCGGCTGCTTGTAAAGCGCTTATTGGCTGTGAGAGAATTTTGATTATTACAAATGCCAAACTAATACTAACTATTATTCCGCCTATAACACTTACCAAAAAGAATCTCGATAGCTCAAGATTGGTTTGGAACTCGAAGAGGATTCTTACTAAAGGAATTTGAATTACCAATATGATTATCGGCACTAATATGAGAGCCGAAAAAATAATTTTTTTGGTAATACTGAAATTTCTAACTCTTTCAAAAGTTGCCGGGAACATATTGTATTTTCCTACAGCAACTGTAGTGAACATTATCACGCCCGCCAAAAATGCCAGCGGGCTTACTTCTATCAAGTAATAAAAGCCTAATATCCATGGCAATAATAACCCGAAGATAAAAGTTGCCAGATTTGTTATCACAAGTCCAATCAGAAAAAAGAGTATCTGCATCTTTGCAGATTCATCTATTTCTCTTTTGAATTTTGTAGATAAGGAAATTGTGTTGAATAAAAGTAAAGCAAAATAATATATTAGAAACAGCGGATATAGATTTGAATAATGCGCTTCGAATTTCATTATATGCGAATGAGACCCCGTTACAATGTCGCCTTTCCAAAGAAGCACTAAAAGTATTAAAGCCGGCACAAGTATAATAACTTTCGTGAGATTAGAAGACTTATCCGGTTTCGGAAAGTTCATACTGAAAAATGTCAAAGCGACAATTATTAATAGTAGAAATGAATGACACGATAAATCCAAAACTGTTACATCAGGTATTCTTAAAATCAAAAAATGCAATGCGTGAGATATTAAATAAAAAATAACCAGCAGAAGAACTATTAAAAATAATCTTGAGGTAATCTGGCTGCTTTTTCTTGAATAGATCACTATTATCAACCCTGCGACTGAGATAATAGTAATTAATAATAAAATCAGTTGAACAAAAATTTCATGCATAGTCTCAACCTAATTTTCAGTTTATTTTACACTTATGGGACAAAGATAATGCAATTCGAAATAAAAGTATCCATATAAGTGAAATCAATCTCTATATTCATCGCAATAATTCTTCTTCTAATGATCGATGTGGAAAATTGTTCATATCATAAAAATATTATTATGGCATAAAGGTTTAGCCATAGCTCAAATTAATTCTTCTTTCAGCAACAGAATTCGATGAATGCGATAGATTTACTTTAATTGAAGCGGCTATTGATTGAAATTTTCTACTTCTGAGTTTGACATCTTTCAATTGGATTAGACAACGTCACCATGTTAAAAGGGTTGAGGTAAATTGCATGCAATAAAGGAATTATTAGCTTAACAATTTTTACTCTTTCCATACTCAATTACTTTGACTCAAATATTTTGAGTGAAATTAAAATTTTTTTGCTGAATAAAAAAAGTTATTTTTGAAACCAATAATTCAACACTTTTTATACATATTTGTTTCAACCTAAGAGGAAAAGTATGAAGATTAAACCGATTTACATTTATTTAGGTGTTTTTGTGATCTTTGTTGCTGCAGTAGTATTCTTTTCTAATGCTACAAAAAATTCAAAACTGGCAAATGAATTAAAACCAAATGCAGAAATGCCCAAGGATGATATTCACAAAGAAATGGCTCAACAAGGTAACGGCGATATGCCTTCTAAATCTAATGTGATGCAAGAAGCCCTTGAAAAAATGAATACACTTAAAGCTGAAGTCGAAAAAAATCCTAACGATACCTTAAAAGTTCGCGAATATGCTGAAATGGTTCAAGCTCACGAACCCGATGAAGCAATTAAACTTTACGAAAATATTTTAAAGGTCGGACCAAAAAGAACTGATCTGTTATTAGAACTTACTTTTCTTTATTTCAATAAAGGAGATATTAAGAAAGCAGAAGAATATAACAATAAAGTCTTAAGAATTAATAAAACCAATTTGATAGCAAATTATAATCTTGGCGGTTTAGCACAGGCTAAAGGAGATATTAAAACAGCTAAAACTATTTGGCAGAATTTAGCGAAGAAATACCCAAACACACAAATAGGAAATATGGCGGGAGAGCTTGCAAAACAACTTGAGCAAATGCCGAAGAAATAGTTCTTAGTTATTTCTGCAAGTTATAAACCCAACTTCTTAAAGAAGTTGGGCTTTTTTGTAAGAATTAATCTGAGAATTCTACATCTTAGAGTTATACTGAAATCCCTTAACAGGTTCCCTTAGAGTTAAAACCGGACATGGTGCTTTTCTAACAACTTTTTCTGCTGTGCTGCCAAATAATAAATGCTCAACACCGGTGTGCCCATGTGTTGCAATTATAATCAAATCTATATCATTAGCAGAAGCTGTTTCGATAATCTCAACGAATGGTTTACCTGTCTTGATTAAAATTTCTACTTGTAAACTTCCGTTGATAAAATCTTTTGAAAGTTTTCTTAATTCCTCTTCTGCACGTGAATGAAGATCAATATCGGCTGAGGGAATAGCAACTTGACCCATGCTGAAATCTGCAGGGTAGATCATTGGTTCTACAACATAGACTAAATAGATCTTTGCGTTGAATTGTTTTGCAAACTGGACTGCATACTTAAGTGCATTCTTTGAATAATCAGAAAAATCAATCGGCACTAAGATTTTTTTTATCTGTTCCATGGCTTTCCCCTTACTTTGATCGTGTTTTATTGTAAAGAGTAAAATAATCTTGGTTTAAATTTCGTAATCGTGTTGCAATAATTTGTGATATACCTCTTAATATTTGAATCCCTTCTTTAGAATGAGTTTCAACGAACTCATCAAGATCGGGTTTAAATATTACAGCTAACTGAGAATCTTTCAATGCAATTGCTGAAGCGGATCTTTTCTCTTCATCAAGTAAAGCAAGTTCTCCAAAAAAATCGCCGCGTGTTAACATTGCAAGATCAAATCTTTCACCATCAATTTCTTCTGTTATTAATATTTCTCCGCGGATAATTAAATATAATCCTATTCCGGGGTCTCCTTGAAAAAAAATATATTCGTTAGCTGTATATATTCTATTATGAATTACCTTCATCAATAGTTTAATTTTTTTATTACTGAGATATTTAAAGGGCGGCATCGAAAGTAAAACTTCTTCCAACTCGCTTTTTTCAGTTGGGGTCTTAAAAAGGTTCGCCCAAAAACTACTCTTAGTCATCACTTGATAATTGTTTTCCATAGCAACCTCTTAATTAAAAATTCCGGCTTCGGCAACACGCCAAATTTTTTGACACGGAAATTTATTTTCATAAAGTGCCCGTCCAATTATAACAGAATCAACATATTCAGAAGCAGCACGCTGCAATTTAATCAAATCTTCAAAACTGCCAATGCCTCCTGAGTGAGTTACTTTTGTCTCAGCTGCTTCGGCAATTTGTTTTGACAACTCAATGTTTGGTCCCGTCATCATACCGTTGGTAGAAACATCAGTTACAACAATTCTTTTTGCACCGCATGAATTTAAGAACTTTGCATATTGAATTGCCCGTAAGTGAGTTCTTTGTTGTCTCCCTCTGGTAATTACTTCGTCATTAATAACATCAATAGCGGCAACAACTTTATTAGGAGTAAATTCATCCAAAATTTTAATAAACTCTCGTGGATTTTCAAAAGCCATAGATCCTATAACAACCCGTGCAACACCCAACTCAAAAGCATCTTTAACATCTTCGTAGGTCCTAATTCCACCGCCAAGTTCAATAGGAATTACGACGGATTCACACATCTTTCTGATTATTTCGAAATTTGTATGTGAATGTTCATGTGCCGCATTAAAATCTACTACATGAATACATTTTGCATTCTCTGCTCGCCAAATCATAGCCATATCAACAGGGTCATTTGCGTATTCGATGCAACCTAAATCCGGAATACCTTGTACGACGCGAACTGTTTTACCGTCTTGTATATCAATTGATGGTATGACTAAAATTTTTGCCATTTATTTAAAGATTTTTTTTGAGTGACAATTGAAAAATAGGGAAATGAGAGGTAAAAGAAAATTCAATACATCGTACCAAACTCACAAATTAAAAATATTAACAAAAAAAGCTGTTCAATTCATTTATTTTCGAACACCTTAATCAATGTAAGGAATTCTTGACTTTACCGCCTCAAAACCTCATATTTAACATTGTATGAATAAAGACTACACTTTTTCTGCTTCCGACGGAGAAAAACTTAGAATAACGACTTATTTTAATAAAAGTCTTTTCTTCGGTAAAACTCTCGTCTTTGTTCACGGATTCAAAGGATTTAAGGATTGGGGATTTGGTCCATACTTAGGCGAATATTTCGCAAATAAAGGATTTTTTGTAATTACTTTTAATTTTTCGCATAATGGAGTTGGTGAAAATAAAACAGAATTTACTGAGCTTGAAAAATTTGCTAAAAACACATTCTCTCGTGAGATTAGAGAGTTAAATGAAATCATTTCTGCATTCAGAAATGATTTTTTTGAAGTTAAAGGAAATACTCCATTAGGATTGATTGGTCACAGTCGTGGAGGGGCAATTGCTCTCTTAGCTGCTTCAAAACGAAATGATGTTGATGCACTTGTTACTTGGGCTGCTATATCGAAAATAGATCGTTATTCTAAGCGGCAAAATCAAGAATGGCGGAAAAAAGGTTTTTTTGAAATTTTGAATACACGTACAAATCAAATGATGAGATTAGATGTCGGGTTACTTGATGATATCGAGAATAACTCAAAGAATACTTTAAATATTGAAAACGCATTAAAAAATCTAAATAGACCATTACTGATTGCTCATGGCGAACAGGATCTTGCTGTTCCAATCTCTGAAGCAGAACAATTGTATAATTGGTCAGATAAATCAAAAACAGAATTTTATAAACTATTTAGTACTGGTCACACATTTGATATTGTTCATCCTTTTAAGGGTTCATCAGAGAAGTTTGAAAAGCTTCTAGATAAAACAACTAATTTTTTTGTAAATCATCTTAATTAGAGGAATTTATGACTTCGAAAGAAAAAGTAAAAAATAACTCGCTGTTAACAACTCTCATTAATGTAAGGAGTTCGGAATTATTTTGGATAATAACATTTTCAGTACTAACAGCATTATCAGCTCAGGTAGCAGTTCCTACTCAACCTGTTCCATTTACACTTCAGACAATGCTGGTTCTACTTTCCGGTGCGTTTCTTGGTTCGCGTAAAAGTGCATATAGTCAAATTTTATATTTAGCTGTTGGTGTATTAGGATTGCCGGTCTTTGCAGGATTCACATTTGGATTTGCAAAATTATTTGGACCAACCGGAGGATATCTTCTTTCATTTCCGTTCGCAGCTTTTTTAGTCGGATATATTTTAGAAGGGAAGACGAATTCTTTTTTAATCTTATTATCATTCATAGCCGGAGGGCTTTTAATTCTTCTTGCCGGGGCATCGTATCTTTCTGTATTTATGGGCGGAGATTTCTATAAAGCTTTATTCAGCGGTGCAATTATCTTTTCAGTTTGGGATATTATAAAAATTGCAGCGGCATTTAGCATTTATAAAGCTGTTTCAAAAAAGTATCCTAAGCTTCCTTAAGCGTTGCATACGACCGAATGAAACAGATAATTTTTTCTATAATATTTCTTCTTGCATTTGGATTTCTTTTCTATAATCTGAAAAGGATTCTTTCTTACATTAAACTTTGTCAACCGGAAAACCGTTTCAATAATCCAAACGAAAGAATTAAAAATGTTTTAAAGATCGCATTCGCGCAATCAAAATTATTACAAGATCCCATTGCAGGAACAATTCACTTTTTTATCTTTTGGGGGTTCATGCTTTTTCTATTTGCCGTCCTTGAAACAATCATTCAAGGTTTCTACCCGGCATTCTCACTTCATTTTCTGGGATCAGTTTTTTCTGCAATAACAATTGTGCAGGATATTTTTGGTTTACTTGTAATAGTGTCTGTGCTATGGGCGCTTTTCAGAAGGTTTATTCAAAGAGTACCGCGGCTTGATGTTAAAGGACATAAACTTGATGCGGCAATTATATTATTTCTTATTCTTGGTGTTGTAATTGCAATGTTCGGTCAGAACATAACTCACATTATTAATTCAAATTTTATACTTGCTGATTATGAAGTTAGACCGATCTCATCACAATTAGCCGGATCATTTTTTAACGGTGTAAGTGAATCTTCAAAAATTTTGTATGAAGTTTTTTGGTGGACTCACATACTAATAATCTTCGGCTTCATGAATTTCTTGCCATACTCCAAACATTTTCATGTATTCACTTCTATTCCAAATGTTTACTTTTCAAAAATTGGCGATAATAAAAACGCATTAAAAAAATTAAATCTAGAAGATGAAAATGTAGCTCAGTATGGGGCTGCTGATTTTGAACATCTTTCATGGAAGCAAGTGCTGGATGGATTTGCTTGTACCGAATGCGGAAGATGTACAGCATCATGTCCTGCCGCCGCTACAGGAAAGAAATTATCACCACGGGAAATTATTGTTAGTATTCGTCATCGTACAGAGGAAAAAGCACCGTTACTTATAAAAAAAGTTGGCGAAGAAAACGAATTAATGCAAAAAACTTTGGTTCACAATTACATATCTGATGAAGAACTTTGGGCATGTACTACTTGTATGGCTTGTGTTTATGAATGTCCGGTTACGATTGAACATGTTGATTCTATTGTTGATATGAGAAGGAATTTAGTTCTTGGTGAATCAAACTTTCCTCCTGAATTGAATATTGTATTCAAAAACATAGAGACTAATTATACTCCGTGGGCGTTCAATGCACAGGATAGAGCAAATTGGGCTGAGGGAATGAATATTAAAACAATGGCTGAAGATGCTAATACAGAATATTTGTTTTGGGTTGGATGTGCAGGTTCTTTTGATGCCAGATATCAGAAGGTTACAAAATCTATTGCTCAGTTAATGCAGAAAGCAAATATTAATTTCAGAATTTTAGGAGTTGAAGAAAAATGTAACGGCGATACTGCCCGAAGACTTGGTAATGAATATCTTGCTCAAATGATGATGCAGGAGAATGTAGAAACACTAAATAACTATGGAGTTAAAAAAATCGTTACAGGTTGTCCTCACTGCTATAATTCTCTTAAGAATGAATATCCACAGTTCGGTGGAAATTTTGAAGTTGTTCATCATACAGAACTAATTCAGAAAATGCTTGAAGACGGAAAGATCAAACTGAAAGACGAAGAAGTTAAATCTAAAATCACTTATCACGATTCTTGTTATCTTGGCAGATATAATGATATTTATGATTCACCTCGTGATTCTTTGAAGATGATAAAGGGAACAGAGCTGATTGAGATGGGAAGAAATCGTGAAAAAGGATTTTGCTGCGGTGCAGGCGGCGGAAGAATGTTTCTTGAAGAAAAGGAGGGTACAAGAATAAATAATAACAGAGCAGAAGAAGCGATAAATACTAAAGCAGACACAGTCGCTTCAGCATGTCCGTTTTGTATGACAATGTTGACGGACGGTATAAAATCATTTGAAAGATCAGATTCAGTAAATGTAAAAGATGTAGCAGAAATAATTCTCGAAAGCACTTTCCTATAAATGATTCATTCACTAAAAGCAGGAGGTATCATGAACGAAAAATATTTAAAACTCATCGACTTCTTAAAAGGTCTGGAACCTGACGTAGCAAAGTTCTACGAAAAAGGACAGTCAGCCGCCGGTACTCGTTTAAGAAAAGGTCTTAGCGAACTAAAGAAGTTAGCTCAAGACTTGCGTAATGAAGTGCAAGAAGTAAAAGCACAACGCAAAGCTGCAAAAGGCGGAAACTGATTTTTGAGTTTTCGATTTGTTTTAGGTTGGGTTAGAAATAGCCCAACCTTTTTTTATAATAATAGTAACTCATCACTAACGATTATTCTCAATATCTTGTTCATGCTCGTGTTCGTGATCGAAGGGAAAAAATCATGATCACGATTAAGATCACGAGCAAGAAAAATATTAGAATTGTATAACTCGTTTTGACTATGAAAAACATATTCATTCTTTTTTTTACTACTGCAATTACATTTCAATTTTTTTTCGGTTCGGTTAATCAAATAGAAAAGAGAACAGATGATGCTGATTCCATTCGCACTGTCACAATTTCTTTTGTTGGTGATCTAATGTGCCATTCGCCGCAATTTAAATTTGCGCAAGTATCACAAGATAGTTTTGATTTCAAACCTGTTTTTCATGAAATAAAAAAATATTTGAACGAAGCAGATCTAACAATTGGAAATCTTGAAACTACTATTTCTGGTAAAGAAAAAAGATATAGTGGTTATCCGCTATTCAACTCGCCTGGTGAATATCTTGAAGCTTTGAAAGATGCGGGATTTGATATTTTGTTAACTGCAAATAATCACTCGCTCGACCGCGGGAAGAAAGGTGTTATTAGAACTATAGAGATGATTAAAAATAATGGGATGGAATCAATCGGATCTTATCATTCACAACAAGACCGGGATTCAATTCGAGTATTTAACATTAACGGAATCAAGATCGCAATTCTTGCTTACACTTACGGATTGAACGGGAATTACATTGCTAACAATGAAAGATTTTTAGTTAATGTAATTGATACAGCATTAATGAAACAAGATATTCTAAGTGCACGTAATAAAAATGCAGATGTAATTCTTGTTTATTTTCATTTTGGAGATGAATATCAGCGCAAACCAAATTCGTTTCAAAAGGAAATAGTAAAACAAGCAATTGATTATGGAGCGGATTTCATAATTGGCAGCCATCCTCATGTTATTCAGCCGGTTGAATATTTCAGTTCGAATAAAAATAAAATTGGCAATAGTTTGATCGCCTATTCTCTTGGTAATTTTATTTCAAATCAAAGATGGCGATATTCAGACTCAGGAGTAATTCTAAATCTAACATTCACAAAAATTAAATCCTCTCAAAATGTTTGTCTTTCAAAAACAGAATTTATTCCCACATGGGTATTCAAAGGAAAAGTAGAAAACAAAAATCAATTTGTAATTCTTCCGGTTGATTCAACAACAATAAAGTCACTCCCAAGTTATTTAATGGAGCGTGATAAGAATAAACTTTTACAATCCGAGAAAGATACACGCAAAATCATGGAAGCAGTTCAAAATCATTCTAAAAATTTATTGAACAAAAAAGAAGAATGAGCTGTTCGTATAATAAAGTCACAATTTCTTTTTATCTTTGCAACAAATTCTTAATGATAATTAATGGCTAATAAAAATAAAGCTTCACTTGGTATAATCTTCGTAACGATTTTTATTGATCTGATGGGATTTGGAATTCTGATCCCAATTCTACCGACTTTCGCCAGTAAAGAACTTGGCATATCAGATTTTGGAATCGGATCAATTGTTGCAGTATTTTCTCTGATGCAATTCATTTTCAATCCAATGATGGGTAAACTATCAGATAAGATTGGAAGGCGCCCGGTAATTTTAGTAACACAATTGATCACTGCTGTTTCATATTTAATTTTTGCATTTTCAAATTCCTTTTTACTTCTTTTCTTATCAAGAATGTTAGCTGGTCTTGGAGGAAGTAACATTGGTGTTGCCCAGGCTTATATTGCAGATATTACAACAAAAGAAGAACGTGCAAAAGGAATGGGAATTATCGGCGCTGCATTCGGATTAGGTTTTGTATTCGGGCCTGTAATTGGTGCTTTGCTTGCAAAGTACGGTTATCATGTTGCTGGATTAGGAAGTGCATTTTTCACTTTAACAGCTTTCTCTTTTGCATTTTTTAGATTGCCAGAATCGCTAAAAGAAAAGAAGAGTGATGAAAAAATTCAAATCAAAGTTTTTGACTTCGCATTTGCTAAACAAGTTCTCTTTCGCCCTTCAGTCGGATTTTTAATCATGCTTTTTTTCCTTATCATTTTTTCTATTGCAAATATTTACGGAACATTTGCAATCCTCGGTTACAAGTTTTATCATTTTACAGATCAACAAAACGGAATGCTGTTTGGAATTGTCGGAATGACCGGTGCAATAGTGCAAGCCGGATTTATTCGAACACTTTCGCACAAATTAAATGATAAAACAATTCTTCTTATCGGTATTTTTTTTATGATGATCGGATTAGGGCTAATACCATATGGCAGAAATTTTACAGGAGTTGCGATAGTTATTTCAATTATGGCAGTCGGTTCCGGAATTTTGCAGCCAATTATTCCAAGTATGATTTCAAAACATTCACCCGAAAATCAGCAGGGTGCTGTATTAGGATTTAGTCAATCAATATCTGCATTCGCAAGAGTGCTTGGTCCTTTGTGGGGTGGATTTTCTTTTGATGTGCTTGGCTATCAATACCCGTTTCTTACCGGCGCATTCTTTACATTACTTGCATTAATTTTTTCTTTTTTTATGTTGAGGTCAGAAAAATTGAAAGCAGTTGAAAATGTTTAGTGTTGGTAAAATAAATATTGATAAAGCACTTTTGCTAGCTCCAATGGAAGATGTAACTGATATTGCATTCCGAAGATTATGTAAAGAATTGAGTGCTGATGTTGTGTACACAGAGTTTGTTAACTCTGATGGACTAATACGTTCAAATAAAAAGACAGAAAAGAAACTGGAAATTACAGACGAGGAACGTCCTGTTGGAATTCAAATCTACGGTGGTAATCTTGAACCAATGATTGAAGCTGCCAAAATTGCTGAATTTAAGAATCCCGAAATAATTGATATTAATGCCGGTTGCTGGGTAAAAAAAATTGCAAACAGGGGAGCCGGTGCCGGACTTCTTAAAGACCCATGTTATATGCAAACTATGGTAGAAGCTATTGTAAAAGCAGTTAAGATTCCGGTAACAGTAAAAACTAGAATTGGTTGGGATGTAGATTCAATTAATATATTGGAAGTAGCTAAAAGAATTGAAGATGCAGGAGCTGCAGCTTTAACCATTCATTGCAGAACTAAAACGCAAGGACATAGCGGGGAACCGGATTGGAGTTGGATTCCTAGGATTAAAGAAGTTGTAAAAATTCCAGTGGCTTTAAACGGCGGAGTTTTTAGTGCAGAGGATGTAAAAAGAGCTTTTGAGGAAACGAATGCAGATGCAGTTATGATAGCTCGGGGTGCGATTGATCATCCGTGGATATTTAGAGAAGCTAAAGAGTTGTTAAGTGGTAAAGAAATCAATTTAGTCTCTATTGAAGAAAGAATTTATACTGCTTTACGCCATCTTAGATATTCATTAGAAATTAAAGAAACGAAAGCTGCTATAATTCCCTTTAGAAAATATTATACCGGTTATCTGAAAGGACTTAATCATTCTAAGGAAATTAGGCAAGAACTTTACAAACAAACTGAATATGCTCCCGTTGAGAGTATTCTATTAGAATATCTTCATAAATTAAAATACCATGAACAAATTGAAAATTTAAGTTAGTTGATGAGGCAGAAATGGAATTAAAAAGTCTAATTAGAGATGTACCAAATTTTCCAAAACATGGGATAATTTTTAAGGATATAACCACGCTTCTTAAAGATCCAACCGGGCTTAACAATGCTGTAGAAGAATTGATTAACTTCCTTCAAAATAAGCATATAACAAAAGTAGTTGGAATTGAATCTCGTGGTTTTATACTAGGAGGAGTTGTTGCTCAAAAGCTAGGAGCAGGATTTGTCCCTATTCGAAAGCCCGGAAAATTACCAGCAGAATGTATCTCCGAAAGCTATTCACTTGAATATGGGACTGATAGAATTGAGATACACAAAGATGCAATTCAGAATGGTGATAAGATCTTGCTTCATGATGATCTTCTAGCAACTGGAGGAACTATGGCGGCGGCTTGTAAATTAGTGGAAAGATTAGGCGGGGAAGTTGTACAGATTTCATTTTTGGTTGAACTAAGTTTCTTAAACGGTAGGGAAAAATTAAAAAATTATGATGTGCAATCAATTATCCAGTATTACTCAGAATGAACTAAATCTCCTTCCAATTTAGAGGAGCTAACAAAATAACAAATTCGCCTTTTGTTATTCTTTTCTCAAAATTTTGTAAAAGTTGGGATGCTGTTCCCCGCCAGATTTCTTCAAATTTTTTTGTTAGTTCTCGGGCAACTACAATTAAACGATCCGGCATGCTTATTTCTAATTCTTCCAGCAGTTTTTTGATCCTATAAGTTGATTCGTAAAGCACAATTGTCCTTTCTTCTTCTGCAAGTTGTTTTAATTTTTTTTGCCGTCCTTTTTTCTGTGGAAGAAACCCTTCGAATACAAAAGAATCAGTTGGTAAACCGCTTATGCTTAAAGCTAATATTCCTGCACTTGCACCCGGGATTCCAACAACTTCGATATTTTCCGATAAAACTTTATTTATAAGACGAACTCCGGGATCTGATATACATGGAGTCCCGGCATCTGAAACAAGCGCACAAGATTCACCGGAGATTAACTTTGTTAAAATTTTCTCTATACTTTTTGATTCGTTGTGGGCATTGACAACAAGCAGCGGTTTATTGATTTGGTAATGGTCTAACAGAATTTTTGTTACGCGTGTGTCTTCACATATAATAATGTTTACAGATTTCAATGTTTCAATTGCGCGGAATGTAATATCACCAAGATTGCCGATGGGTGTAGCTACAACGTATAATTTCCCGTTATCCATCTAAAACTCTTTTTTACAAAAATAAAAAAACTCCGATAACAATCTGTGTTTTTCTTTGAAGAATTTAATTTTAAGATCTATGTAGATTATACAAAACGTTTTTAATTTTTAAGATTCCGTCATCAATATTTTTTTTGGTTACGATGAGTGAAGGACGGAATCGTACTGAATGAGCTCCGCAGCCGAGCATTATCATTTTATTTTCGTATAACTGAGCTAAAAACTTATTTCTCGTTTCTTTTGATGGTAAATTAAACGAACACATCAATCCTAAACCGCGCGCTTGAGTAACATATTCAGGAAATTCATTTTGAAGATCAATAAGACAATCCAGTAAATAATTTCCCATGATTCGAGCGTTCTCGACTAAATTTTCTTCTTCTATAATTTGGAGATTTTTTTCTGATCGAACCATATCCGTTAAATTTCCACCCCATGTGGAGTTAATACGGCTCGATTTTTTAAACACGTTCTCGGAGATATCGTCTATGCGATCATTAACCATAATACCGCAGACTTGTACTTTTTTACCGAAAGCAATTATATCAGGCTCTGCAAAATGTTCAAATGCCCACATCTTGCCGGTCATTCCAAGTCCGGTTTGAACTTCATCAAACATCAACAGAATTTCATTTTCATCAGCAATCTCTCGCAGCTTCATAAAAAATTCTTTACGGAAAAAATTATCACCGCCTTCTCCTTGTATCGGTTCTATTATAATAAGAGCTATATCATCACGATTATATTTTATTGCAGTATGTATTTCATCTATTGCTTGATTTTCAAGATCAATAATTTGATTTATGTTCTCATTCAGAGGGAAATTAATTTTTGGATTTATTATTCGGGGCCAATTAAATTTTGGATATAGTGCAATCTTAGCCGGATCAGTATTTGTCAACGACATTGTGTATCCTGTACGACCATGAAACGCTTCACGAAAATGAATAACTTGCGTTCCGCGCTCTTCTTTATATCCGCGGATAAAATTCTTTTTTATTTTCCAATCAAAGGCAACTTTTAAACCGTTTTCAACTGCCAGAGCGCCGCCATCCACAAAAAATAAATGCTTGAAGTAATCCGGTACGGCTATTCGTGAAAATGTATCAACAAACTTTGCCATTTCTATTGTATAAATATCTGAATTAGATGTTTTATTCATAGCGGCATCAGCAAGCTTTTCGCGGAATTCAGGCGTGTTTATCTTCGGGTGATTTAATCCTACGGGCGATGATGCAAAGAAAGAAAAGAAATCTAAATATTCATCTCCGGTTTTTTTATCTACAATTGTTAATCCATGACTTCTTTCAAGATCAAGTACAAAATTAAAACCGTCAACGAGCATTTTCTTCCGAAGAACATCATGTACGTTTTGTGCTGTAATTTTAGCAGCTATTTTTTCTGTTTCCATTAATTTGATTGATGTATCCATCATATTCCACCTTAAAATAAAGTGTGAATGAAATAGTTGAGTGAAAAAGTAAAGATGGATATAAAATTAGAATACTTGCTCGAAACGGGACGCAATGTAGTTACGAAGGTTTTTTCTGCCTGTTATTTTGGAAAAAATTTTATACTTATGCATAGCTTTTTCAATTTTCTCCCAAAAGATACTTATATTTGATTGTATTTTCAATTTTACTGATAATCTTTTGAAAAATGGAAAGTATATGAAAAGCAGTTTCTGTAAAAAGAATTATTATTTTCTTCTTGTCTTACTTTTTGTTCCATCGTTTTTATTTTTTATTTCGTGCGGTGACGGGAAGAACGATGAAGCAAACTTAAGCGATTTCATCGCTTTTGATAAATCAAAACTTGGAATTGAAGTAGTTGACCAAAGTCTCGGAATAAAATTCTTCCCTCCGAATGGCTGGGACCTTAAACAATCATCCATCTCCAGAAAAGTTGAATCACGCGGCTCTTCTACAAACCAACACGATAATTTTTTCTATCAGCCAATTTATGTTTTCTTCGATAATACAACCGGTGGATTATTAAGTGTCGGCAAAGTAGAAACGAACGATACTACCATATCAAAAAGCGCACGTTTGAATTATTACAAAGGTCTTCTCAACACAAAGTATAAGAATAATGATCTTTCGGTTGGAAATTTTATTCATTCAAAAATTTATTTTACGCAATTAAAACTCCGGAAAGAAAATCTTATCTCTTACAAAATTATCTTTGAAAATTCCTCGGGCGAAATAATCCAATTTGATTATACAATTCCTAAAGATTTGTTAGAGAATGCTAATCTTTCCATCAAATCTTCCGTTGGTTCTATCCAACCGATGTAAATATTCAAATCATAATAATATTTGTATTTAAGATTTGTTTCCCATTCAAAGTTGCTAATCGAAATCCATTCTGATTAACTTGCATAAGAAAAATTTGTGATAATGTAGATACATTTCAAATTGACTCGAAATATTAAAAAGAAAATAAAGAGGTAAATATGGATTTCTTAAAAGTATTAGGTTTAAAAGATGAAAATTTTGGAGCTTCAACTGGATTAAATTGGTTCCATACAAAAGATCAAGGTGTGATTAATGTAGTTTCTCCAACAGATAATAAACCGATTGCAAAAGTTTTTCAAGCTTCAGAAAAAGATTATGACAATATCGTTATGAAAGCACACGAAGCATTCAAATACTGGAGAACTGTTCCAGCACCAAAACGCGGAGAAGTTGTCCGTCAGATCGGTTTGAAACTTAGAGAATATAAACAACCGCTTGGTAAGCTTGTTTCCTACGAAATGGGAAAATCATTACAGGAAGGATTGGGTGAAGTTCAAGAGATGATTGACATATGTGATTTTGCTGTTGGACTCTCACGCCAACTTTACGGAAACACAATGATGAGCGAACGGGAAAACCATCGAATGTATGATCAATACCATCCGCTTGGAGTTGTTGGAATAATTACAGCGTTCAATTTCCCGGTTGCCGTGTGGGCTTGGAACTCTGCTCTTGCAACCGTGTGCGGTGATTCTAATCTTTGGAAACCGTCCTCGAAAACTCCGCTTTGTGCAATTGCTGTGCAAAATATTTTATCAGATGTAATTAAAGAAAATAATTTACCTGAAGGATTATTCTCTCTTATTATTGGTAAAGGTTCTACGATCGGTGAAAAGTTTTTAAACGATAAAAGAGTTCCTCTCATTTCGTTAACCGGTTCAACTAATGTAGGCAAACATGCATCGGAAGTAATCGGAAAAAGATTTGGCAAAGTGATTCTTGAACTTGGCGGCAACAATGCAATCATCATGACTAAAAATGCGGATCTAAAACTCGCAGTTCCTGCTGTGGTGTTTGGTGCAGTTGGTACTGCCGGACAGCGATGTACAACAACCAGACGATTGATAGTTCACGAAGAGATTTATGAAAAAGTAAAAGATGTTTTGGTTAACGCATATAAAAGTTTAAAGATTGGCAATCCGCTTGATGAAAAAAATCATGTTGGACCTCTGATTGATAAAGGAGCCGTTGAAGAATTTAAGCATGCGCTTAAACAAGTCGAGGATGAAGGCGGAAAAATAATTTTTGGCGGAGAAGTTTTGAGTGGAAGCGAATATGAATCCGGTTGTTATGTTAAACCCGCTATTGTTGAAGCAGAAAATCATTTTAAGATTGTTCAAGAAGAAACGTTTGCACCGATCTTATATTTGATCAAGTACAAAGGTGATGTTCATAATGCAATTGAAATTCAGAACGGGGTTGTGCAGGGCTTATCATCTTCGATCTTTACAACCGATATGAGAGAAGCGGAAGAATTTTTATCTCATTGGGGAAGTGATTGCGGAATCGCGAATGTGAACATAGGAACATCGGGTGCGGAGATCGGCGGTGCATTTGGTGGTGAAAAAGAAACGGGTGGCGGACGTGAATCCGGTTCTGATGCTTGGAAACAATATATGCGCCGTCAGACTAACACAATAAATTTTGGTACTAAACTTCCATTGGCACAAGGAATTAAATTTGATTTGTGAGAAACAGAAGTCAGAAATAAGAAATCAGTAGTCAGAATTATGTAGCGATTAATTTTTACTTCTTATTTCTGATTCCTTATTTCTGATTTCTTTATTTATTAGATTTGTAAAAAAGTGAAAGGTGATTAAATGAGATTCTGCTTAAACGTTGATCACATTGCTACATTAAGAAATGCACGCGGAGAAACACAACCGGATCCTGTAACATTTGCTCTAATGGCAGAACTGTATGGTGTGGATGGAATTGTTGTTCATCTTCGCGAAGATAGAAGACACATTAACGAACGTGATGTACGATTGCTTCGTGAACTTATCACCACAAAACTTGATCTTGAAATGGCGGCAGTTGATGAGATAATTAAAATTGCGTGTGATGTTCAGCCCGAACTTGCGACTCTTGTTCCTGAACGGAGACAAGAATTAACAACTGAAGGCGGAGTAAATGTAATTGATAATATAAAAAATATCCGCATGGCAATTAAAAGATTACATGATGCTGAAGTTACCGTTTCACTTTTCATCGAACCTGATATTAATCAAATTGATGCAGCAGCAGAAATTAATGCTGACATTATTGAGATCCATACCGGAAATTATGCAAACGCAGTTGGCGAGGAAGATATTTTTGATGAATTAGAACGCGTACGCATCGCAGCAAAACATGCAAAGAAACTTGGTCTCGGTGTTAATGCGGGACACGGATTGAATTACAACAACATGAAAGAGTTTGTAGCAATTTCAGAAATTGATGAAGTTAGTATCGGTCACGCAGTCTTAGCCCGCGCAGTTTTTGTTGGTGTTGAACAAGCAATAAAAGAAATGATTGCTTTGACTAGGACTCGATCTTGAAATAGTTTGATTTCAAATAAAGGGGAACAAGAATATATGGCCCAAAAATTAATTCAACTAACAATATTTTTTTCTGGCACTTCTGAATCCGAAGCAGAGCGTTCAGCTATTAAGCTTATAGTTGAAGAATTAAATCGAATGCTAGCAAAAAGCAATAATATTATATTGAGAATAATGAGTTGGCCAAATGATTTTAGACCAGGCATTAATAAGGATCCACAGAGTGAAATAAACCGTCAAATCCAAGGTCAATATGATATCTTTATTGGAATATTGGGTTCTAGGTTTGGAACACAAACTCCAAGAGCTGGTTCAGGCACTGAAGAGGAATTTCAAATCGCTATAACACATTTTCTACAAGACACAACATCTGTCAGGGTACTATTCTATTTTAATCGAACTTTACAAGATCCATTTTCAATTGATGCAGAACAGCTCTTAAAAGTAAAAAAATTTCGCACTGAACTACCAAGTAAAGGTGTTCTTTATATGGATTTCAAAGACACAGCTAATTTTGTTGAAATAGTGAAAGATCATTTGTGGAATTTGATTTCTGAAGAATGGAATGGAACAAACTGGAAAAAAATTGAAGTTTCAAAAAAAATGGATATCATAGAGGACAAAGAAGAAGAAAACAAGAAAAATGAAACAAATAATTTAGTGGCTTCTGAAATTATAATCCCTAGTTCGGATTCTAACGATTTACAGTCGGAAGAAATTGGTTACTTTGATCTATTAGAAGAATTCTATTCGATAGTAGAATCTATGATATCTAAATTTGGAAAAATGTTAACTTATACAATTCAAATAGGCAATCAATTCAGAATTCATACAAAATCAATTAACGAATTAATGGATAAGTACGGTAATAAACAAAATATCGGAGGTAGTAGAGTAGCTCAAGGATATTTATCGAGCGCAAAGGAACTTGTTGACAGCTCAGCACAAGACCTAGAAGTTTATACTACAAATATGAAACCTCTCGTATCAATTATAAAAATTGATTTAAGCTCAATATCAAATCATTTTCGCAATGTTTATTTTGCTGAAGAACGTCTTGGAAAATCTAATGAACAAAAAATCAAAGATGTTGCCGCGTTAAATTATTTCTATGAAAACATGAAAAATGTGGTGGAACAAATGACTTCTTTTCAAAGAACTATTTCAATTCTACCTGCGCTAACAACAAAATTTAACAAAGCAAAGAGACATGCGACTTCTATGCTTGGTGAACTAATTGCTGAGATGAAAATTGCTATTGATCAAGGAAGCAGCATCCTATCTCAAATAAATGAAGCATGATCCGACTATAACGTCTTTGTTACAGTATGGTTTAATAATCTCTCATTATTTTTCTTAAAAGCTAAAACGTAAAGATGCCATATAGGGCGTCTCTACAATCTAAGTATTACTTGCACAAAAAAATAGTTTGAACAATGATTATTGAAAAATGAAATAATGGCAAGGAAAATTTTGGCGCTATCACAAAAAGAAATTCTATTAAAGAAAAAGTTAGATCATCATTATAAATATTTTGACAGCAGTAAAATCTCTCCGGATCCTTTAGAATTCCAGCGCAGGTATAAAAATTTTTATGATGTAGAAATCTCCGCATTTATCTCATCTGTCTTTGCGTATGGGAACGTAAAACAAATCAACAACACACTCGAAAAAATACATGGAATAATGGATAATCAGCCGTACAGGTTTGTAGCGGATTATTCTTTCGAAAACGGGATGAAATTATTTCGTTCAATTAAGCACCGCTTCTATACTGGTGAAGACATTGCAAATTTATTTTTTGCATTGAATTATATTTACAGCAATTACGGCTCGTTAAAATATTTTCTTCTCCTTTACTACTTCGAAAAAGATTTGAATCTAAAGAATGCAATATCATTTTTCTCCCAACATTTTTTGGAGATTATTTCAAAGAAGGGAAGAGTAACACATGGGATTAAATTTATGTTTCCCGATCCTAATAAAGGAAGCGCATGTAAGAGAATTAATTTATTTTTAAGATGGATGATACGTAAAGATGAACTTGATCTTGGATTATGGACGGAAATTTCTCCTGCTAAGCTTCTCATTCCTGTAGATACACATGTAGCAAAGATTTGTAAAAAACTTAAGCTTACAAAACAAAAATCAGTTTCTTGGAAAATGGCTGAAGAAATTACAGAGAAATTAAAAAGATTCGACCCAGCCGATCCGGTCAAATATGATTTTGCAATTTGTCACATTGGAATGAGGAAACTAGAAATATAAAGTACTAAGTTAGAAGTATGAAGTACGAAGTAAAAAAAAATATGAAGTTTGAAGTGAGAAATAAATAGGAGGGGAAATGAAAAATGATTTATTAGATAGGTCTAAATTATTTGCTATTAATATTATTCAATTTATTCAATCCATACCCATGAATTCTATCAGTAAAGTACTTGGCAATCAATTACTAAGATCAGGAACTTCTGTGGGAGCCAATTATCGTTCAGCACAAAGAGCAAAGTCAAAACCGGATTTTATATACAAAGTTAAGATTGCTGAAGAAGAAGCTGATGAATCAATTTATTGGTTGGAATTAATTATTGCGTCAAAAATATTAAAAGATTTTTCAGAAGCTGAAAAACTTCTTAAAGAGGCAAATGAATTAACAGCAATTCTTGGAACTATTGCTATAAAATCTAAAGCATCAAAATAAATAGTTATGAATTACTCGTCCTTCGTACTTCAAACTTTGTACTTCATACTTCAAACTTTGTACTTCATACTTGAAACTTCATACTTTCACTTTATGTTTGCTCTGCTGTTTATTCATCTTTATATTAACCAACGCATTATGGAATAGTTTTCAATTGGTCTTCATTAAATAATCAAACTCACCATTCATAGGAGAAAAATATGGCGGAACAAAAGAAACATGTTCCATTTGTTTCATCAGAAACAAACATGGCAGAATTTACAATACGCGCTCTTGTGATCGGGCTTGTTCTTGCGGTTGTTCTAGGTGCAGCAAATGCTTACTTAGGATTGAAAGCCGGAATGACAATAGCCGCTACGTATCCTGCCGCTGTAATTGGAATGGCAATCATTAAACTTTTCAAGGGAACAATACTTGAGGAGAATTTTGCCCGTACTGTTGGTTCTATAGGAGAATCAATTGCAGCAGGTGCAATTTTTACATTACCTGCTTTTTTCATCGCCGGAATTTGGAATCCGTTCTTTACTCCGGGTAATTATATGCTGTCTGCAGCTATAATGATGGCAGGCGGTGTACTAGGAATTATGTTTGTTGCATTGTTAAGAAGAGTTATGGTTGAGGATGTTGAACTTCCTTTTCCGGAATCTGTTGCTGCTGCAGAAATACATAAAGCTGGTCGTCACGGCGGAACCGGTTCAAAATTTTTGTTTGGTGCAATGGGTTTTGGTGCCGCTATTCAAGCATTAGGTCAATTGAGATTATTTGCTACCAGTGCAGATGGACTGATCTCTTTAAGTAAAGGAAATATATTATTCCGTTCACCGGATGTAAGTCCTGCCTACATGGGTGTTGGCTATATTATTGGTCCGCGTTTGGCTGCTTTGAACTTTAGTGGTGGTGTTCTTGCTTGGGGACTTTTAGCGCCAATCATTGCTTATTTTAAATTTGGTTCTATACTTCCTGATGCCACTATTTGGACAGAAACTTTTAAAACTGTACCACCGACTGTTGTGGATTGGACATCTACTATTGTTCAGGTATGGAAAAGTTATGTAAGACCAATTGCAATTGGAGGAATGTTGGTAGGTGCTTCATTTACATTATGGAGAATGAGAAAAAATTTGATCACCGGAATTTCGCGCTCAATAGGCGATGTTAAAAAAGCTGCTGCCGGAGAGCATGTTGTTGATAGAATAGAAAAAGATATTTCATTTAAATGGATTGTAATTGGAATTCTTTTAACCGGTGTTTTTACTTTTTTTATCTATAACTATTTCGCACAAGATATTATTGCTGCTTTAGTTGCTACTATTGTTATGATTGTAGCGGGATTCTTCTTTGCTGCAGTTTCCGGATACCTTGTTGGTATTATCGGTTCAAGTAATAATCCTATAAGCGGACTTACACTTTCAACATTAGTCATAGCAGCATTATTAATGGTTGCGCTCGGTATGAAAGGAGTTCAAGGTGTGGCTGCTGTGCTTGGAGTTGCGGCAGTTGTTTGTGTTGCTGCTGCTGTTGCCGGTGAAATGCTTCAAGATCTTAAAGCCGGACATATACTTGGCGGTACTCCTTGGAAAATGCAAGTTGGTGATCTTATCGGTGTAGCTGTTTCAGCCGCAGTTATGTTTATACCGCTGATTATTTTACATGAAGGTGATATTAAAATGGGCGGAACAGGTTTTGGAGGAGAACATCTTCCTGCGCCTCAAGCCAGCTTGATGGCTATTCTTTCTAAAGGAATTGTTTCCGGTGATATGGAATGGATCTTAATATTTACTGGTATGTTGATGGGTGTCGGATTTATTATGATGAACGTAAAAAGTCCGATGTTGGTTAGCGTTGGTATGTATCTTCCTTTAGGAACAACATTTGCAATTTTTGTAGGCGGTTTGATAAAAGGAGCCGTTGAAAGAGTAAATGCAAAAAAACAATTTAATTATGCACAAAAATCGAGAGTAGAAAATAACGGAATATTGATAGCAGCCGGATTAATTGCCGGAGAAGCGTTGATTGGTCTTCTGTTTGCCGGATTGGCATTCTTTGAAATCCCGGTCTTTCATATTTTTGAAACACCAAGTTTCTATGTAAGTCTATTAGTATTTGCTTTGCTCGCATGGTTGCTGATCAGAATTCCTGTGAAGAATGCAGGTAAACCGGATGATCCTGCACCTCCTCAAGTTTCTATGTAACTTTTATAATGTCCCGATTGTATAATCGGGACATTTAATTTCCTTAAGGAATTCTATGCCGTTAAGTTTTTCCGAAAGAAGAAGAATATTTAAAAGTGCAAACTATTTGGATCTAACTCCGCTAAGATTGCACAAAGAAGAAGTTTCAGAAGAAAATTTAGTTACAGTTCTAATTCCAAAATTTCAGAATAGATTTGCTGTACGCTTCATTGTCCCCAAATTAAAATCAGATGTGTTCAAATTAAAATTAGATGAGCTCGGCTCTGCAGTATGGTTATTGATGGACGGGGAAAAGACAGTAGATCAAATAGCAAAACATCTTTTGAAAAAGTTTGGTGATAAAATTGAACCTGTTAATGAAAGATTAACAAAATTTTTAACCGGGCTTTATGAACAGCGTCTAATTACTTTTCAAGAAATAAATAAATAAAGGAGATTAACTATGGGAGAAATGTTAGGTCAGTTACAACCGAACTTATTATGGAATCATTTTGAAGAATTATGTAAAATTCCACGTCCTTCTCGTAAAGAAGAAAAAGTTGCGCAATATGTAATCTCTGTCGCAAAGAAAAATAATTTACAATATGCGACCGATGATTTTGGCAACGTTGTAATTCGTAAATCTGCAACACCTGGAAAAGAAAATTTAATTCCAGTGGTTATGCAAGGACATCTTGATATGGTAGCTGAAAAAAATGCAGATGTTCAACACGATTTTGACAAAGATCCAATCCAACCTTACATAGATGGAGATTGGGTAAAAGCTAAAGGAACAACTCTTGGTGCTGATAACGGAATTGGAGTTGCTGCAGCATTAGCAGTTATGGAATCAAAAGATCTTCTACACGGTCCTATCGAAGCACTTTTTACACTCGATGAAGAGACAGGATTATTCGGTGCACAGGCACTTAAGCCTGGATTTGTAAACGGGAAAATATTGCTGAACTTAGATTCCGAAGAAGATGGTGCGCTATATATTGGCTGCGCCGGCGGACAAAATACTTTTGTGAAATACAAATTTAATTTGAATGATGTTCCGGCTAATACAACGGCGCTCGAAATCAAAATAGCAGGTTTGAAAGGCGGGCACAGCGGATTGGATATAAACACCGGTCGCGGTAACGCAATTAAATTGATGACACGTTTACTTCACGAATTGAATTACACATTCGGAATCCGTCTTGTAAATATTAACGGTGGAAGTAAACATAATGCAATTCCGCGTGAGACATTTGCTGTTATTCGCGTGGCTAAAAAAATTGTTGCCGAGACTCTCGCTTATATCGAAAGATATAATAAAATCGTGCAAGCAGAACTGGCTACGGTTGAACCAAGCTTAAATGTTACCGCTGCAGAATCGAAATCAAAGTCTAAGGTAATGGATAAGACCACAACGAAAATTTTGATTGATTCACTTTACGCAGTTCCTAACGGTGTAATAAAGATGAGCGCAGATATTCCGGGTTTAGTTGAGACATCAACTAATCTTGCTGTTGTAGTAACAAAAGGAAAAGCAGTTGAAGTTACTCTGAGCCAGCGAAGTTCCGTTGAATCTGAGAAATATGATATCTCAAATTCAATTGCTGCATTTTTCAAATTAGCAAAAGCAGAAGTAGTTCAGGGTGATGGTTACCCGGGATGGAAACCGGATATTCATTCACCGGTGCTTGGTACCATGAAGAATGTGTATCATCAGATGTATGGAAACGATCCGGAAGTTAAAGCAATTCATGCGGGTCTTGAATGCGGAATAATTAAAGAACGTTACCCTGATATGGATATGATCTCGTTCGGTCCAACACTCATGGATGTTCACTCACCGGATGAAAAAATTCTAATTAGCACTGTAAATAAATTCTGGAATCTACTCACAACAGTTTTAAAGAATGTACCTTCTCACTAGAAATATTTCGTGTTCTTGTAATTGATCTTGATCTTGCTCTCGCTTTTAAAGAGAGCAAGATTATGGTCAAGATCATGATCATGAATCAAAAGAGACTTCATGGAAAATCAAATCATTACTAAACCCGAACCAAGTGTTTTCTTTCGCTGGGGAATTCTTCTCTTTGTTAGTCTTGCAATGTTTGGCAATTATTATATTTATGATAGCATAAGTCCGCTGGCAGATCTTCTAGCCAAACAATTAAAATTTTCAGATTCCAACATTGGATTACTTCAAGGAATTTACAGCGTACCAAATGTTTTTATGGTTCTTATCGGTGGAATAATAATAGATAAGATAGGAACACGAATCTCAACATTCATTTTTACATTGCTCTGTTTGACCGGCGCAATAATAACAGCATCATTCAGTGATATAACGATGATGGCTATCGGCCGTCTTGTATTTGGTCTTGGCGCTGAATCAATGATAGTTGCGGTTACAACTGTAATCGGCCGTTGGTTCAAAGGAAAACAATTATCATTTGCGTTTGGATTGAATCTTACACTCGCACGGCTCGGTTCATTCGCCGCACTTAATTCTCCAACTTGGGCTAAATCACTTTATGAGTATTGGCAGACACCACTTTTAATTTCAGTTGCTGCTGGTGTAATTTCTATTGCGGCAGTAATAATTTACTGGGGAATGGATGCCTACTCAGAAAGAAATTTTTCATTGCGTCCTGTTCCCAAGCAGGATAAAATTATTTTAAAAGAGATTTTTAGTTTCTCTACTTCATATTGGTTCATTGTATTGTTGTGCGCTTCTTTTTATTCGGGAATTTTTCCATTCCAAACTTTTGCCGTTAAATTTTTTATGGAGACGCACGGAACAACACGAGAGATGGGCGGTTTTCTTTCAAGCATGCTGACACTTTCAGCAATGGTTCTAACTCCGCTTTTTGGTCTGCTTGCCGATTACATTGGAAAACGATCTTTGCTGATGATGTTTGGTTCATTTCTTCTAATTCCTGTCTATTTATTAATGGCATATACACAAGTTTCGCTTTACATCCCTATGGCTATGATGGGAATTGCATTCTCACTTATTCCGGCAGTGATGTGGCCCTCAGTTGCATTAATTGTAGATGAAGCAAAACTTGGAACTGCATACGGATTGATGACGATGATTCAAAATATTGGTCTTGCCGGATTTAATTTTTTAGTCGGCTGGGCAAATGATTTTAGCGGCGGATACACAGCCGGTATGTGGATTTTCTCTTCGCTTGGATTCTTTGGATTATTATTTGCGTTTTTACTTAGACGCAGTGAGTTGGGAACGCATGGTCATGGACTCGAAAAAGGGATCTCCAAAACAGAATAATTTTTATTAAATTAGTTTTGAATTGAATGGTTATTCGATGAAATCTTTTAATAAAATAATATTTATTGCGGTTTTTGTTTTTACCGTTGCTAATGCAAATGCTCAGTCGTTTGGTTTCGGGTGTTTGGGTTTAAGCGGGTTCTATGCGGGATTCTCAAAACAAAATTATGATAATCCCGGATTGAATGATTACATCAGCCAAAGAATTAATATTCTCGATCCATCCAAGACAATAATTAATAACAAAATTGAATTTACACAAGGAACCGGTTACCGGATAGGTGCAAATTTTTTTAGAGCAAAGTGGGATAAATTCTTTATCTCTGCAAAAGGTTATTATCAGTTCATAAAAGAAGAACATGAAATCTCTGGACAGTTCCCAAGCGGCGGTTTGATAGAAGGTTTTTATGAACAAAAAGAAAGATATCAGTTAACTATGAACCATTGGGGAGTAGGTATTGATTTAGGCATACCCTTGTTCTGGATCCTTGATTGGAAAATTGCTGAAGCCAATGTTACGTTTTATAATACCGAATTTTCTCAAGAAACACTTTTGAACAATGTTTCTCAGGGTGAAATTAAATTCAAACCTGATAAAAATAATATTGGATATTTTATTGGAACGGGACTTATTCTACATCTTATTCCTGATTATATTAGTTTAGAAGGAACTGCCGGTTTTAATATAATACAAATAGATAAACTTAGTAACGATTCCGGAATTACAATACAATCAGCTTCTTCCAAAAATATAATAGATAAAAGGAACTTAAGTTTTACTCTGCAGCTAAATGTAGGATTCCCACTATAATAAGAAATGACCTTGTCCATCAAAATAGGAACTGTTGCACAACTTATCCGTTTCATTCGCGGAGAGAAAGTAATTTTAGATAGAGATATTGCTCAACTCTATAATATTGAAACTAGAGCACTCAAACAAGCTGTGAAGAGAAATATTAAACGCTTTCCGCGGGACTTTATGTTCGTACTAAACAAAGAAGAGTTTATTTCTTGGAGATCACAATTTGTGACCTCCGATTCAGATAGAAAAGGTTTACGATACGCACCAATGGCATTTACAGAACAAGGTGTAGCAATGCTTTCAAGCGTTCTTAATAGTGAAAGAGCAATTGAAATTAATATTGCAATCATGAGAGCTTTTGTAAAACTTCGTCAACTTATGGAATCAAACAAAAACCTTGCTAAAAAAATTGCGGCTCTGGAATCAAAATATAATGGACAATTCCAAATTGTTTTTGAAACAATTAAACAGTTAATGCAAGAAGACAATAAACATAAGGATCGAATTGGTTTTTAATGTATATAATATTATTAACTCCCATTACGCAGAATATTCATTAGAATAGCCACAAGCTTTAGAGGTTGTGTTAAAACACCAATGCAAAAACGAACTCACCCTAATTCGCCGTGGCGAACCTCTCTTAAAAAGAGAGGGACTTATTCCAGAGAGATAGCTTTGCAAGAAAACATTGCGAAAACGCCCCTTCTCTTTTTAAGAGAAGGGGCCGGGGGATGAGTTCAGATACTTGACATATAATTTTTATACAACCTCTAAAAGTCGTGGCTATGCAAAGTCTAATAGTGAGTAATGTGACTTATTAATTCTAAAAAAAATTCTTCATAATTAGTTGGAATAAATTACTATGAAACTATCAAAACTTGACAAAGCATCAATAATAGCAATCCGCGATTGCATGGGAACGCAACCGAACGAAACGGTTCTCATTGTAACAGATGAGTTCAAAAGAAAAATTGGTTACTCACTTTTTCAAAATGCAAAACAACTTGGGCATGAAACAGTTTTTCTTGAATTTAAATCAAGAGAAATGCACGGACAGGAACCTCCTCAGCAAATTGCGGAAATGATGAAACTGTTCGATGTTGTTTTATGTCCGACTGCAAAATCTCTGACTCATACAAATGCCCGCAGAAATGCTTCAGCACTTGGGGCACGCATTGCAACATTCCCTGGAATAACCGAAGATATAATGATACGCGGTTTGAATGCTGATTATAATAGAATCGCAGCACTTACAATCAAGCTTCAAGAAATTATGAACGATGTTAATATTGTTAGAGTAACTTCTGCTATTGGAACTGATATTACAATGGATATCTCCGGAAGAAAAGCTTTACCGAGTAAAGGTTTATTCCACAAAAAAGGTGAAAGCGGAAATCTCCCAACCGGTGAAGCATACATAGCACCGTTAGAAGGTAAGACCAACGGCGTATTTTATGTTGATGGTTCAATGGCAAGTATTGGTGTTATAATAGGGAAGCCAATTAGAATAGATGTTAAAGATGGGTATGCTGTTAATGTATCCGGCGGAAATCAAGCTAAAAAGTTGGATGATATCTTAAATAAGTATGATCAGCTTGCAAGAAATATTGCAGAGTTTGGAATCGGAACAAATTATAAAGCTAAACTGAGCGGTATATTACTTGAAGATGAAAAAGTTATGGGAACGATACATATAGCACTTGGCGATAATAAATCCATGGGCGGATTGGTAAATGTTCCTATTCATTTAGATGGTGTTGTGAAAAAACCAACAGTATTTTTTGATGAAAAAATGATAATGAAAAATGGAAAACTTCTTATATAATTGAATTCGCTCTAATAAGGTCAATTTGTCATTCTGATGGAGCGAAGCGACTGAAGAATCTATTGATTTCATAATAAAAATTGAGATTCTTCGCTTCGCTCAGAAAGACACCTATCATTATTTAGACTTTTTAGAGGAGACTCATAATTGATTTTCAAATATAGAATTAATTCCCGCCTAAAATTTTGAAATAAATTAAATTGAAAAGCCGCCTCTAATTTTCGTATATTTGCCAACCAAAAAAATCCCAAGAATATGAAAATACTAAACCAACTCAACGATGCTCAGCGTAAAGCTGTTGAATACAATTCCGGTCCACACATGATTGTTGCCGGTGCCGGATCCGGTAAAACACGCGTTTTAATGCATAAAATCGCCTTTTTAGTTGATAAAGGATTAGATCCATCAGAAATTCTTGCCTTAACATTTACAAATAAAGCCGCCAAAGAGATGAAAGAAAGAATTAAAGGGCTGATTGGTAAAAAGGCAGAAAACCTTTGGATGGGAACGTTCCATTCTATTTTTGCACGTATATTACGGGTAGAATCGAGCCATCTCAATTATAAATCTAATTTTTCAATTTATGATCGGGAAGACTCACAATCGCTTGTCGGCAATATTATGTCAAATCTTAACATCAATATTGATAATCTCTCTCCTAACGGAGTTCAACATAAAATCAGTTACTTCAAAAATCAAATGGTTACACCCGAAGAATATTTGAAACACCTTGCTACTACTCCTACAGATAAAAAAGTCGGCGAGATTTTTACAGAATACAATAAAAGATTATTTGAAAACAACGCTATGGATTTTGATGATCTGCTTCTAAAACCGATTGAACTTTTTAAGAACAACGAAAAAATCTTACTCAAATACAAAAAGATGTTTAAATATATCTTGGTAGATGAATATCAAGATACGAATAAAGCTCAGTACGAACTCTTAAAAATGTTAAGTCCTCTTAAAGATAAAGTTTGTGTTGTTGGAGATGATGCTCAGAGTATTTATAGCTGGCGCGGCGCTGAAATAAAAAATATGCTCAACTTTAAAAAAGATTTTAAGGGATCAAAAATATTCCATTTGGAACAGAACTATCGTTCTACCAAGATGATTTTAATGGCTGCAGATTCAGTTATAAAAAATAATGTTGGACAAATTCCCAAAACTCTTTGGACTAACAACAATGACGGTGAAGAGCTTACAGTATTTAGAGCTTCTGATGAAAAAGACGAAGGTTTCCAGATAGCAAAAAGGATTAAGAAAGAAATATCTACCCGTAAATTATCTTTGAACGATATAGCAATCTTTTATAGAATAAATTCTCAGTCACGCGCTCTTGAAGATGCATTCCGGAGAGAAAAGATCCCTTATAAAATTGTTGGCGGTGTGGAATTCTATAGAAGAAAAGAAGTGAAAGATGTTTTAGCGTACTTAAGAATGTTATCAAATCAAAATGATGAAGAAAGTTTATTACGTATAATGAATTTTCCTCAACGCGGTATTGGTAATACTTCAATTTCCAAAATGATTGCTTTTGCCCGCAAACTAAATCTCTCTCTTTTCACTACTATGTCAAGAGTGTTTGAAGTTATTGAAGTGAAAGAAAGAATTCAAAAAAATGTTAAGCATTTCAAACTTCTTCTTGATAAATACATTGATCTTAAGATTAAACTTTCTATTGGGGAATTAACTGCAGCTTTGGTTGATGAACTTGGTATACTGAAGATCTTTAAGGAAGAAGGTACTCAAGAATCAATGTCAAGGTATGATAATATTCAAGAATTAATTTCAGCGGTTCAAGATTACAGCAAAACAAATCCTAATGCTTCACTTGATGATTTCCTTTCTGAAGTTTCACTAATTGCAGGTGTTGATCAATATGATGAAAAAGTTAATTCCGTGACTATGATGACAATTCATAGTGCAAAGGGACTGGAATTCCCTATCGTATTTGTTACCGGATGTGAAGAGGATATTTTCCCGCTTAGTCAGAAATTTGATAACGATTCTAAGTTGGAAGAAGAAAGAAGATTATTCTACGTTGCAGTCACGCGCGCAAAAGAAAAAGTATTTATAAGTTATGCACGTTCAAGATATCGTTTTGGTGAAGTTGCTTATCAAAGTAAATCGAGATTTTTAGATGAACTAGATGAATCCACATACGAAGAAATGAACGGAGCCAGCGGTAGAAAAGCAGGCAGAAAGAAAAAAACTTTCTATGATGAATTTTATCAGGGCAGTTACGATGAGTATGATCAGGAAAGACGTTCTCTTCGTGTCGGAAGCCGTGTAACACATTCGGTATTTGGAATCGGAAAAATTCAACAAATTACCGGTGTTGGTGATATGCAGAGGGTAACGATTGCTTTTGAGGAATTTGGACCAAAACAATTGTTAACTAAGTTCGCTAGTCTTAAACTTATATAATTGAAAAATCCCTCGAAGCCCCACTTGCCAAAGTAAAGCGGCGGGCAGGTTGCATCGAGATTATAATTTATAGTTCTATCGTTCATTGTATGAAAGCAATATAAATTTGTAAGAATGATAGTCCCGTTAGGCCTGCCCGGCTCTGACGTGGGACAGAATATTGGTAGAAAATAAATCAAACAACAGCAAATAGTCCGGCAGCTGCCGGACGAAATATTATAAACAACAATGAGTAACACCTATACACAAATTCATATACAGATAATTTTTGCCGTGCAATACCGAATGGCAATGATTGACAATATATGGAAGGATGAATTGTATAAATACATCACAGAAATTATTCAGACACAAAAACACAAATTACTTATCATTAATGGAGTTGCTGACCATGTTCATATACTACTCGGTTACAGACCCCATCAATCATTATCCGATTTGGTTCAGGATATAAAAGGTAGTTCATCAAAATGGATTAATGAAAGGAAATTTACCCGCTCAAAATTTGCGTGGCAGGAGGGATACGGAGCCTTCTCATATAGTCGTTCACATTTATTAGAAGTAATCAATTACATTCAGAATCAAGAACAGCAACATAAAAAGATAACCTTTATGGAAGAGTATAAATCATTTCTTAGAGCTTATAACGTTGCATTTGATGAACGATACATTTTAAGAGAACCGGAATAATAATATTTTATCCCTAACGGAACTGAATTATTGCTGTATTGAATTATTTCTACCAATATTCAATTCCTCTGGGATTA
This sequence comes from Melioribacteraceae bacterium, assembly GCA_041658245.1. Taxonomy (GTDB): domain Bacteria; phylum Bacteroidota; class Ignavibacteria; order Ignavibacteriales; family Melioribacteraceae; genus Fen-1258. The sequence goes on along the minus strand of JBBAAM010000018.1, from coordinate 7,494 downwards.
GTAATTTTATACATTTTATACAATTAGAGGTAGAACCTAGTTTATTAACTAAGATCTATGGTTAAATACCTCGACTGAGTTTTAAAAAATCCATCCCTTTGGGAAGGGTAGAGATTGGCTTATAAATAAATATTTACTTGGAGTGATAATATGAAACTTGGTGTATTAACCGGCGGCGGCGATTGTCCCGGATTAAATGCTGTGATAAGAGCAGTCGTAAGAAAAGCGATGCAGTCTAATCATGAAATTATCGGTATCAAAGAAGGGTGGAAAGGAATATTAGAAAAAAAATATATAAAACTAGATCGCGATTCGATATCAGGAATTTTACATCGCGGCGGAACCATTCTCGGTACGTCAAGAACAAATATTTATAAAGTGGAAGATGGCGAAGCAATTGTTATCGCCAATATGAAAGAGGAAGGAATAGACGGTATTGTTGCTATAGGTGGCGAAGATACACTTGGTATTGCAGCAAAATTATATAAAGCCGGTGTTAAAGTCGTCGGCGTTCCCAAAACAATTGATAACGATCTAAGCGCAACTGATTTTACATTTGGATTTGATACTGCAGTCAACATTGCAACAGAAGCTATTGATCGTCTTCATACAACAGCAGAGTCTCACAACAGAGTGATCGTTGTAGAAGTGATGGGTCGTCATGCGGGATGGATCGCTGTTTATTCAGGAATGGCCGGCGGTGCAGATATTATTTTAGTTCCTGAACAGCAATATGATATTGAAGAAGTATGTGATCTATTAAAGAAAAGACACGCATCAGGAAAAAGTTTTAGTATTGTTGTTGCATCCGAAGGCGCTGTTGCAAAAAGATCTAACAATGGTAAAGAAGGAGACATGATTCTTCAAGATCAAAAATTGGATTCGTTCGGTCATGTCCGTCTTGGTGGAATTGGGTATATGTTAGCTGAAGAAATTGAAAAAAGAACAGGCTTTGAAACTCGTGCTACAGTACTTGGGCACATTCAAAGAGGCGGTAGTCCAACAGCATTTGATAGAGTATTAGCAACAAGATTTGGAGTATTTGCTGCAGAGCTTGCTGAGAACGGGCAGTGGGGTATGATGGCAGCATTAAAAGGTAATGAGATTGTTGCTGTTAGTCTTGCCGAAGCTACCGGACAATTAAAAACTGTTGATCTTAATTTATTGAAAGTAGCAGGTACTTTTTTTGGTTGATTTGTAATTTTAATTTGAAAGAAATTCTTCTATTGAAACATTGGCTTGTTTTAATATTGCCCTTAAAGTTCCTTCCGGAATATCTTCAGGATGATTGGGAATGGTTGTAAAATATTTAGTAGTGCCATTAAACCATATTTCATGACTGCCCGCTGCTTGCCATGTGAAATACAATCTTACCTTTAATTCTCTATAGTCTATAATTTTATTTAAAAATGAATAATAATAACTCACCTTACGCATTAAACCTTCGAGGTCACTGCTTTAGACCTCGAAGGTTGCAAAATAATTAAGCTACCTTGAAGGTCTGAAGATAGTGACCTTCAAGGTATTAGTTCCGTGCGTAAGGTGAGTTACTTACTTCTTAATACATTACTTTACTCATGATCATGCTTGCCCGGCATCTTTTTGTCGGGCTCTTGCTCTTAGTGGTGGTTGTAGAAACTCGCCGCGGCGAGTCTTTACTTTGACTATAATATTTACACAAGCTCTAAAGGTGGCGGCAAATTACGCCGTGTTGCGCCGGAATAATGCAGTAGTTATATTTTATATTATTGAGTATATTGAATTTGTTGAAATAAAAAATGCAGGAAATTTTTATAGCTGAACCGACTAATTTTTAATAGAATATTTGCGAGATACTAATATGAATATATCAGTAGAAATACCCGAACTTAATATCAAAGAAGATGAAATAAAGCTTCTTTTAGCTATAAAGCTCTTTGAAGAGGGACTTGTATCATTGGGAAAGGCATCTGAAATATCGGCATATTCTGAAAAGACATTTACAGAGATACTCTTTCGCAAAGGTATATCTCCATTAAAATATTCCAATCTTGATATTAAAAAAGAAATTGAGAATGCCTGATAAAATAATTGTTGATACCTCTGTTCTAATAGCTTTGGATAAACTAAACCTATTAACATTACTTTGCAATGTCTATTCAGAGATATGGCTTCCTGAAGGAGTTAATAAAGAATTTGGCGCAATTGCATTACCCTGCATTGTAATTAAGAAGACACAAAGTAATTTGATCAATTTACTTGTTAAGGATTTAAACTTAGGCTTGGGTGAAGCCGAAGTTATATCGTTGGCTAGCGAAAGCAATATGAGAGTGATGATTGATGATCTTAAGGCGCGAAAAGTTGCCCATGATTTTGGCTTAACTGTAACCGGTACAATTGGATTTTTATTAAAGGCGCATCAATTAGGTTTAATTAAGAGCGCTTATGAAAATGTACAAAAACTTCGCGAGGCGGGATTTTACGTTTCTGAGCAATTACTAAATGAAATTAGAAAAATAGAAGGCAAGAAAGATATATGATTAAACTATCCCCGGAAGCGTGCAGAGAAAGAATGAAAAGCACAGTGAAAAAAGTTTACAAATTTCTTCATCAAGGCAATGCACAACCGTGTTGCGTTATTAAATACCTTAAAGATTTTTCTTGACAATGGTATTCTCTCCTTATATATTGCACACGTTACCAGCCGAAATAACAAGATTCTAAAGTGAAGGGAAGGTATTTACAATAGGTAATTAATTAGATATCTTGTTCTTACATTAACAAAAAAGTTTTTCTTGAATACTAAACTAACCGTCAGCCGAAAAAAAATACAGCCGATTAATTGTTTATTTTATAATTTAATGAGAGGGCGGTTTATGCAAAACAAATTTATTTTGTAATACCAGCCGATAACAAAAAACAAAACAATAAAATTACAGCCGAGTTATTATATATTTTATAACTCAATGAAAGGATGCATTATGAAAAACAAATTTATTTAACTTGTACCAGCCGATAACAAAAGACAAAACAATTAAATACAGCCGAGTTATTAATATTTTATAACTCATTAGAGGGTGCTTTATGAAAAACAAATTAACTTATTTAGCTTTGCTGATACTCTTCATAACGAGTATTAGTTTTGCACAACCAACATTAACAGCTCCTGCGGACAATTCCCACAGCAGTGGGTTAACACCAACTTTTACGTGGACTGCAACTACTGGTCCGTACACATTACAAATATCAAATAATGGTACTTTTGCACCAGGCGATATTATTTTTTCTAACGCTGCAGCCGTCTCACCTTATGTTTATGGAGGTGCCCCTGCTTTAACTTATGATACGCAATATTGGTGGCGAGTCACAGATGGTTTGTCTGCGGTTTCAGCAATCTTTTCTTTTTGGACAGTTCCAGGTGCAGTAACACTTATCGCTCCACCTGCAGACGGAGCTATAGGTGTAGCATTGAATGTTGCGTTATCTTGGAATACCAGACCAAGTGCAAATTATTACGCATTAGAAGTAAATGATGATATCACATTTGTAAATGCAGCAGAATATACAGCAAGTGGTAATATCTCAACAGCTCCAGCTGCAATTGGTTTGAGTAATGGCACAACATATTATTGGAGAGTTAAAGCATCCGGTGATGCCGGTGTGAACTTCGGTGCTTGGACTGTCGCGCCAAGATCATTTACAACCGTTTATGCCGCTCCTACTACACAAGCTCTTAGTATTGTATTTTCTAGTGTCGCAACAAATTCGATGGCTATCAATTGGACAAATGGAAATGGTACACACCGTGCAGTTTTCATGAAACAAACTGCTAATGTTGAGTCTGCCAGTCCAGTTAACGGCAATTTATATACTACTAACGCCAGTATACACTTTGGTTATGGTGATCAAATAGGTGCAACGGGTTGGTATTGTATTTACAATGGAACAGGGGGTGGCCCAATAACTGTAGACAATCTTGCTGCTGGTTATACATACCGTGTAATGGTATGCGAATATAACGGAGATACTGGTACACCATCAACATTAGTTTATAACACAAATAATGGAGCATCAAACAATCCAAAGAACCAAATCACTGTACCTTCTGCACCAGTAGCAACAACAGCAACTGGAATGACCACAACTTCTTTCTCAGCGAATTGGGGTGCAGTTACAGGTGCGGATAGTTATCGCATAGATGTAGGCACCACACCTGGAGGTACTGATATTAAAAATGATTTTGTTCTTGGATTGGTTACAACTTATTCAGTAACAACACTAACACCTGGTACACCATACTATTATAAAGTTCGTGCAGTTAACACAGGCGGAACAAGTGTTAGTTCAAATGAAATATCAACAATTACATTAACAGGACCACCAACATTAACAGCACCGGTAAATGGTTTAACAGGAGTATCAGTATTGCCAACATTAGATTGGGATACTGTTACAGGTGCAGCAACATATAAAGTATATGTTGATAATGATAGTGATTGTTTGTCACCATTTTTTAGTACAAATATTGGTGCCGGTACTATATATACTTTTGATGCAACAATTTCTAGTTTTCCATTAACAAATGGAACTATGTATTACTGGAAGGTAGCCGGAGTTAATGTAAGTGGAGAAGGTACTTCTTCTTCAATTTACCATTTCAAAACTGTACCGGCAGTAGATATAACTTTAAGCCAACCATCCAGCCAAGGAACAGTGTATGATACATCAGTTATGTTTAGCTGGTTAACCGGGCAATCAAACAGCGGCTTAAAGTTTAAGTTGCAATACATACAGAAAGATGCCAATCCTGCACCAAATGAAGCGGCGTGGGCAGCGGGACCGTCAGCAGTAACCCCAAACACTACTAAAACTATTGATGACCTTATAAGAGGCAAAAGATATTACTGGCGTGTTATTGTGCTAAGAGATGGCGGCATCAATGATAATGATGTTGTTAGCTATTCATCATCACGTTATTTCACAATTCAAGGCGGTGCTACAATAGTACCGGTTCCTTCTTTCCCGATAGAGCTTGCAACAGTTTATACAAATTCTCCAACACTTTATTGGTACTTAAACGAGGCAGCAGCCGGTTTAACATATCAAGTTAAATATCATACCTCATCAGCTGCTGATGGTAATGGTGAATTAACTGGAGGAACAAAACTTCCAACAGATGTAAATATGATTGCACAAGGTTCAAGTAATCTGTTTAAAGCTTTACCTGACATAACACCAGGCACTACTTGGCATTGGCAAGTAAGAGCTTATTATGCAGATGGTGACGCCGGAGATAATGATCCATCTAATGGCACCGATGGCTGGTCTGCTTGGTCACCGATCAAGAGTTTTAAAACTCAAGGAACGGGAACAGTCCAGCTTCCAATCCCATCCTATCCAACAGATGGAGTAACAGTTTATACAACCGCACCATATTTATATTGGTATTTACCAACGGCAGCAAGTGGATTGGTTTATGATTATCAAATTGTAGCGGCAGCTACTTCTGGAGATGCAACAACAGCTTTTACAGCACTAGGTGGAACCCCAACTGCAATAACACCAACAGATCAACTCTACATACAGACATCAACTTTGACACAAGGGTTAAAGTATTATTGGAGAGTTCAATCAAGAAATGCATCAACAGCTCAAGAATCAGGGTACACTACTTATACCAATACCTACTTTACAGTAGCCGGCGGAACAACTGCAACATATCCAGTACTAACATGGCCAATAGGTTCACCTGCACCAATTGTTTATACAACCACACCAACGCTATCCTGGTACTTAGAGGGTTCATCACTTGGATTAACGGGATACACTTTAAAGTATAAGAAAGATCCTGCACCCGGAAATTGGGCAAACGCTTTAACTGCTTCCCCTGGTAATGCCAACGATGGTCAATTTACCATAACACCAGTATCAACTACATCGAAGACACTCACTGTTCCACTAACATATGGCGGGCATTATTATTGGGCAGTAGCAACATCGGATGGAGCTGGTGCACATGCAAACTATAGTGTGGGTGATTTTACTATAGTAGGTCCAGCAACGGCAGGCGATCCGGTACTATCACAACCATCAAATCTAAGTACAGTATATTCAACCTCGGTTACATTTTCATGGTTTGTCAATGGTCCAACTACCGGTATTGATAATTATACTTTGAAATTTAGTACTTCAGATATATTTGATCCATCTGTCACAACAACAAGAACAGTGGCTACACAATCAAAATCTGAAACTGGTTTAACTGCAGGTGCAACATATTACTGGAAAGTTCAAGCCAATTATATTAGTGGGTCTCCTTCAGGTTGGGCGGGTCCTTGGTCATTCACAATAAATACAGGTTCACCATCAATAGTTCAGCCATTGGTTGGCGGTCCTAACAATGTTACAGTAAATACAGCATCACCAATGTTATCATGGGTATTACCAGCACCAACCGCCGCTAACTCAACATATGAAGTACAACTAGCCGAGAATCCAAATTTCCAAAGTGCAAAAACATTCAGTTCTTCTAAATCAAATATGCTAGTTAGTGGTTTGGAAGGTGGGAAGAGCTACTTCTGGAAAGTTCGTTCAAGAGATGGAACTGGAAATACATCATATTATTCCGGTACCGGACAGTTTAGAGTAAATAGTTCAGTAACGGCAGTAGAAGAAGAAGTAATACCAACTCAGTTTGAGTTATCACAAAATTATCCGAATCCATTTAATCCAACAACTAAGATATCCTACGCACTTCCGCAGAATTCATACGTAAGCATAAAAGTTTACGATATGTTAGGAAGGGAAGTAAAGGCACTCGTTAATAACGAGATGTTGGCAGGCAATCATAGTATCAATTGGAATGGAGACGATAATAACGGTATCAAAGTAGCAAGCGGAACATACATATACAGAATAACCGCAAGCAATTTTGTAGCAGTTAAAAAAATGATATTAATTAAATAACCAGAAAATATCAGATAACTTAAAAAATAGAGAGGTATAACATGAAAAAATTAAGTGCAACAATATTTTTGTTTGTAATACTTGCGGCTATCGGTCTTGCTCTATACGCATGTCATCAAGCATACTTTGCATAGTAGATTCAAATAACCTTGAAGGTCTCAAATGACCTTCAAGGTTTAATAAATGTATTTAGCCAAAAAGCTGCCTCAAAAGGGCAGCTTTTTTTTGCACGCTACGATCTATTAACCTCGAAGGTTATTATTACCTAAAAGTTCAGATGCATCGGTTAATTTAACTCATGCTGCAGCAACCTTCGAGGTTTTGATTTCACCAACGATGTGTCAACCTCGAAGGTTATTACTACCTAAAAGTTCAAATGCATCGGTTAGTTTAATTCATGCTGCAACAACCTTCGAGGTTTTGATTTCACCAACGATGTGTCAACCTCGAAGGTTATTACTACCTAAAAGTTCAAATGCATCGGTTAGTTTAATTCATGCTTCAACAACCTTCGAGGTTTTGATTTCACCAACGATCTGTTAACCTCGA
>JBBAAM010000017.1:0-64174 GCA_041658245.1 Melioribacteraceae bacterium | reverse complement strand
GAATTAGAAAATATGAAAGCTTGCTTTGCTATGAAGTTCTAATGCCAAACTTAAATATATGTTTTTGCGTAAGGTGAGTTAATAAATAATTATCGGCATATGTTTTCAAAGCTGCATTGTTGTGTTGGGCGGCGGCTTAAAAACAACGCCGTTATTATACCAAAAGAATAAAATAATGAAATACACTCTATTAGATACGAATACGTTTTTGCATTACCAATTATTCACTGAAATAGATTGGTGTTTTCTCCTAAATACTGAAGAAGTAGTCATATTAGTTACAGCCACAGTGTTACAAGAATTAGATAAGAAAAAATTCAGCGAACATGATATAAAAATAAAGAATAGAGCAAAAAAAGTTATATCAACATTTAATCAAATTCTTGAAAACGATATTTCATTCAAAAAATGTAATACAAGGCTTGAATTTATCACAACTGAGCCCAAGATTGATTGGAATAAAGAAAATTTAGATTTATTAATTCCAGATGATAGAATAATTGCATCATGTTTGGATCTGCAAGAAAAGTTCAAAGATTTTATACTTGTCACCGCTGATTTTGGCCTTAAATTGAAGGCTATGAACAAATCTATTTCAATTTATGAGCTTGATAACACCTATTTGATAAATGAAAAACCAACTAAAGAACAAGGTGAATTATTAGAACTTCGAGAAAAAATAAAAAAGCTTGAAGTTACATTTCCAAAATTATCGTTAAAACTATCCGGTGATGGAGGTCTAACTGATTTTATTTCGTTTGAAATTGTAAGGAAATCCAATTATCCTGAAGATAAATTCAAAAGAGAAACCGATAAAAAAGTAAATGAAATTCTTGCTATTGGCGAAAATAAAATTAATCAAGCCAACAATATTCTCATTGGTGGTATGGGGATGATTAGAAAAGAAGAAATAGATGCTTTTAATGAAAAAGTAAAAAAATATGGAGGCGATCTTTTAAAATATTATCAAAACCTTTGGGAATACGATGAATTTATTTCAAGGTTACTGAAAATAGACTTTGTATTTACTAATGATGGTTCAAGTCCTGGGGAAGATATCGATGTCAATATTCATTTCCCAGATGGATTTAAAGTGCTTGCTTCAAAGGATATTCCCAATAAACCGAAAGAACCAAAAAGACCAGAACCACCAATGACTATGATTGAATCTATGCATTCATTTTCGAGTTCAAATTTATTCAATCTTCCATATTCTGGTATACTAAATAGACCTCCCATAAATTCAATCCCAAGCGTTAAAAATTTTAGCGGTCCTTCTATTAAAAAAACTAATAGTTATGAAGTTGAATTTCATATAAATTCTCTTAAACATAAGTCAAGTCATACATTGGATTCTATTTTCGTTTACTTCGAAAATTATTCAGAGGTAAAATCATTTTCTGTTGATTATAATATTCTAGCAGCTAATTATCCCGAAAAGTTTGTTGGTAAATTAAGCATTATTGTTAATATGAAATAGTTTTGATATAACAGTTTTCTTAATACGTTTTACATTAGACAACTTATTCTTATGTATTCTATGCCCCTCAATCCTGGATGATATTTCCACTGCTTTAATGGCTTTTGAAAGAGAAAACCTAGGTTTTGTCATAATGTATTCTCAATTTTTTACAAATATAATAAATGAAGCATTTAAAAAAAACTGTTTATCCATGTGCCTAACACGCGTCTCCCCGACAAAGAGCGTCGGGGCAAGCCCTACAAAATACACGGGATAAACTTCTTCGATGCGGTACTCAGTTTTCAATTATAATTTTATTTACTCTACAGATTAACTTCCTTTTAATTCTTGAACCAATTTTGATATCACCTCTTTTGCGTCACCGAAAAGCATAAAAGTGTGATCAGCATAATAGAGTTCATTTTCTATTCCGGCAAAACCGGGATTCATTGAACGTTTAATAGCAAAACACATTTTTGCTTTATCAGCATCAATAATGGGCATACCGTAAATCGGACTTGTCTTATTATTCCTTGCTGCCGGATTGACAACATCATTTGCACCAATAACAAGAGCAACATCAACTTGAGGCATATCGGAATTTATTTCATCCATTTCAATTAAATTTTCATATGGAATTTGAGCTTCAGCAAGAAGAACATTCATATGTCCGGGCATTCTTCCTGCAACAGGATGAATTGCAAATTTAACATCTATTCCCTGTTTCGTAAGTAAATCATATAATTCACGAATTTTATATTGAGCTTGAGCGACAGCCATTCCATATCCAGGAATAACTACTACCTTACTCGCCTGTTCCAATATTTGAGCAGCTCCGTCAAATGTTTCGGTTTTAGCAGCTCTCTGTTCAACATCTGAACTCATTGTTTGTGCTTTACCAAATGCACCGAAAAGAACATTTGTAAAAGAACGGTTCATCGCTTTACACATAATGATTGATAAGATTAAACCTGATGAACCATCAAGAGCACCGGCAGTAACTAATAGTTTATTATCTAGAACAAATCCCATTGCCACTGCAGAAAGACCGGCATAAGAATTTAAGAGTGAAATTACTGTAGGCATATCCGCCCCGCCAATAGGAATGATAAGCAGTACACCAAACATTAATGCCATAACAATTATTACCGGGAAGAAAAATGAATTGGCTATCGGATTAATAATGATAAGAATTCCAAAAATTGCAGCTACTACAAGTAATCCAATATTAATTACATTTTGAAACTTATAAGTAACTGGTCTCTGCGGAATCCATTTTATTTCTTGAAGTTTTCCTGCAGCCATAAGACTACCAGTAAAAGTGAGGTAACCTAAAATTATTTCAATAGTAATTGCTATCATCCTAAATTTTGTTAATTGATCGGGTCCTTCATACAGCCATAGATAATATTTAGCCGTTCCTACTAATCCTGCAGCAAGTCCACCAAATGCATGAGAGAGTGCAGTTCTCTGAGGAACTGCTGTTAAAGGAACTCGGGATAAAGGAACACCTACAACAAAACCAAAGACTATAGCAATTCCTATCCATTCCCAATTTACAATTCCAGGTTCGAGAAGAGTGCTTATAATTGCGATTGCCATTGCAGCTACACCTGCAAATACTGCCCTTCTTGCTGTCTTGGGATCTTTCATCCAGTAAAGTGAAAAAACAAAAAGACCTGTCGCTACCAAATACGAGATTTGAACAATTGTATACATCATGGTTTCTTATTCTCCTTTGTCTTGAACATCTTCAGCATTCGATCGGTGATAAGAAAACCACTTACAATGTTAGTCATCGAAGCAAACAGAGCTATAGCACCCAACAAAGTTATGTATGATGGGTAATCACTCCCTGTAAGAATGAGTGAGCCAACTACTGCAATAGCTGAGATAGCATTTGTAATAGACATTAACGGAGTATGAAGCAGACGCGATACACGGGTTACTACACCCAATCCGATAAAAGTTGCAAGGACAAAAACAAAAAGCATAGAGAAAAAATCTGAAGATTGTGTTTCACCTGATGCTGCAAAAACAGAATCCGAAACAAATAATAATAATGTTACCAATAAAAAATATTTTCTAAACCGCATATTGAATCTCCTAGGGTTAAATGATTTATCATTTATTTTTTTCTAATCTTTTCATTATAAGTAATTAAAGCGTCATTGATAATCTTATCATCCAGATCAAGTTTAATTTCTTTTCCATCGCTTATATAATCTAATAGAGCAAGAATATTTCTAGAATAAAGTTCACTGGCATGATAAGGAACCAAACTCGGCAGATTCGGTTCACCGATAATAGTTACATCATACTTGGTTATTGTTTTTCCTTTTTCACTTACTTCGCAATTGCCTCCGAACTCAACAGCCATATCAAGAACAACCGATCCTGGTTTCATATTTTTTACCATTTCTTCTGTTACAAGAACCGGCGCTTTTTTCCCAGGAATTAGTGCCGTTGTAATTACAATATCAGCTTCAGTGATATGTTTATAGATAAGTTCTTTTTGCTTTTTTAAGAATTCTGCAGATTGCTCTTTAGCATAACCGCCTTCATCCTGCATTGAAGCATCGGTAGGTACTTCAATAAATTTTCCACCAAGACTCAGCACTTCTTCTTTAACTTGCGGGCGAATATCGGAAACTTCCACAACAGCGCCTAATCTTTTAGCCGTTCCCAATGCAGAAAGTCCTGCTACACCAGCACCCATAATTACAACTTTAGCTGGAGTTATTGTACCTGCAGCAGTCATCATCATTGGAAATATTTTATGAAGATAATTCGCTGCCAGTATTACACTTTTATAACCTGCAATGTTAGCCTGTGAACTTAAAGCATCCATTCTCTGTGCTAATGTTGTTCTCGGGATTGCATCCATCGAAATAACATTAATCCCGGCATCGGCGCAGATCTTAGCAGTCTCAGGATAGTGGAGTGAATACATGAAAGTAATCAGTAAACTTCCTTTCTTCATCATCTCAACTTCATTTTTTTTATTGGTAGGATTTTCTATGGGTCTCTGAACTTTTAAAATAATATCGGCATTAGAATAAAGACTTGATAAACTTTCAATAATCTTAGCCCCTGCCTGTTCATATTTTTGATTTATAAATCCGGCATTCAAACCAGCGTTTTTCTCGACGCGAACTTCAAATCCCTTTTTAATTAGTTTTGCAGCTACATCGGGGACAATTGCTACCCTATTTTCTCCAGCTAATATTTCTTTAGGCACAGCTATAATCATTAGATACTCCCTTAGTAAATAAAATTAATTTAATATTATATAAGATAATTACTCTTAGATTAACTTCCGAAAAATTTTTTTAGAAAATAAATATTTAATAGTTTTGACCCGTCAATTTTTTATAATAGTCAGTTCATAAAATAAGAATGGCTATTTATTAATCATCACTGTTTATTTTCTTAGAGGGAAAAATGGCCAAAATACTCACCAAGAAACAGCTCTCCAAAGATGTTTATATGATGCGACTTGATGCACCGCTAATTGCAGAGGAAAGATCAGCCGGACAATTTATAATTCTTCAGCTTGATGACGATTACGGCGAAAGAATTCCCCTTACAATTGCCGATGCCGACGCAAAGGAAGGAACTATAACAATAATTTATCAAGTTGTTGGCAAAACAACTTTGCAGCTTTCAGAGATGGAAGTTGGGGAAAAAATTCCAACACTAGTTGGACCACTAGGCAGACCAACTCACATTGAAGAATTCGGAACGGTAGTTTGTGTCGGAGGCGGAATCGGTGTTGCACCGCTTTATCCGATCGCACAAGCTTTGAAAAACGCAGGAAATCACGTCATCACTATTATAGGTGCACGTACAAAAGAATTGATTATTCTTGAAGATGAAATGAAAGTAATAGCTGATGAATTTATTGTATGTACCGATGATGGGAGTTACGGACGTAAAGCATTGGTAACCGAACCGTTAAAAGAAATTTGCGAACGTTCTCCAAAACCAAATATGGTAATTGCAATCGGTCCTCCGATAATGATGAAGTTCTGTTCCGAAACTACAAGACCTTATGAAGTCTTCACACAAGTTTCGCTTAATACAATTATGGTTGACGGAACGGGAATGTGCGGCGGATGCAGAGTGAATATCGGGAAAGAAATTAAGTTCGTTTGTGTTGATGGCCCTGAATTCGACGGACACAAAGTTGATTTCGATAATATGATGGCAAGATTAAATTCTTATAAAGAGTTTGAGCGTGAAGCGCACAGCTGTTTTCTCGAACAAGAAATTAAAGATAAGGAGGCGCTTAGATGAGTCATCATACTCCCGAACAAATATCCGAAGAAGCAAAAAAATTAATCGTTGCGTACTTAGATAAAATTGATACGATGAAGCCGAAGGAGCGGACAAAAATCCCTCCGCAAGAAATGCCTGCCCAGGATCCGGAAATCCGTTCTCATAATTTGGAAGAAGTTGCACTCGGTTACACAATGGAGCAAGCGCGAATCGAAGCTATGCGCTGTATTCAATGCGTTAAAAAAAATTGCATTGATGACTGTCCCGTTAAGATTGATATACCCCGCTTTATCGAATACATTGCTCACGGAGAATTTCAAAATGCTTCTGATGTAATGAAAGAAGCAAATCTTCTACCTGCAATCTGCGGAAGAGTTTGCCCGCAAGAAACTCAATGCCAATCGAACTGTGCTGTTGGTAAAGCTTTGAAAGAGGTTGATAAATCCGTAGCAATTGGCAGATTAGAAAGATTTATTGCCGATTGGGAACGAGCGACCGGAAAAATTTCTATACCTGAAGTAAAACCGGAAACCGGAAAGAAAGTCGCAATAGTTGGAAGCGGTCCCGCCGGATTAACCGTAGCTGCAGATTGCAGACGCGAAGGACATCATGTTACAATCTTCGAGGCATTTCATAAACTTGGCGGAGTTCTTCGTTACGGAATTCCGGAATTCAGATTACCAAATGATATTATTGATAAAGAGATTGATGTTCTAAAAGCAATGGGCGTGGAGATCAAAACAAATTTTGTTGTTGGAAGAACACGTAAACTTACAGACTTGATGGATAAAGACGGTTATCATGCAATCTTTGTAGGTACAGGTGCAGGTTTACCGATGTTTATGGGAATCGAAGGAGAAAGTTTAGTCGGAGTTTTTTCTGCTAACGAATATTTAACACGCGTTAACTTAATGCGTGCGTACGATAAAGGACATGCAGACACACCGATCTATGTATCTAAAAATGTTGCAGTGCTTGGCGGCGGTAACGTTGCAATGGATGCAGCACGTATGGCAAAACGTCTCGGTGCAGAAAATGTTTATGTTGTTTATAGAAGAACAGAAGTTGAAATGCCTGCACGTAAAGAAGAAGTTGCTCACGCGAAAGAAGAAGGAATTGAATTTTATTTCTTACAAAATGCAAAACGTATACTGGGAAACGAAAAAGGCCGTGTTAAGGCAATGGAATGTCTGCGCTACGAACTTGGTGAACCCGACTCTTCAGGCAGACGCAGACCGGTAGTAATTCCCAATAGCGAGTTTATTCTTGATGTTGATACAGTTATTGTTGCAATTGGTAATGGAAGCAATCCGTTGATTAGTCAAACGACTCCGCAAATTAATGCTAATAAGTGGGGCAATATTATTGTTGATGAGACACAAAAGACTTCGGTTGATAGAATTTTTGCGGGTGGAGATATTGTTCTTGGAGCAGCTACTGTAATTCTTGCTATGGGCGAAGGAAGGCGTGCCGCCGCTGCAATTAATAAAATGCTAGCTGAAGAGATTGAGAAAGAAAAAGCTTCAATGAATTAAATTTTGTTGAGACGTTGCATGCAACGTCTCGTTTTTTACGATCATAGATTTTCTGGTGTAGCTTTTTCTAATTCCCATTTCATAGGATTCTGTTGAATATATTTTCTAATATTGAATAATTCTTTTTCATTCCGAATTATCCTATCATAAAACCTTTCTTGCCAGGAAAAATTGTTATTACCGTTTTCACGTGCATGTTTTGAAACAGCGGATTTGAATGAGCCAACAATATTAGATAACGTAATTGATTTGTTTTGTAGAGACGAGGCATGCCTCGTCTCTACGGCTGAATTAATAATTACTATCCCATGAATATGATTTGGCATAACAGCATAATAATCAATCTCTACGTTTTGATAATGTTTTGGAATTTCATCCCAATATTTCTCAGTAATTACCCCCAACTTATTCAAGTTCATTTTCTCATTAACTATATCGCCGAAAAAACAACTATGATTCTTTGTACTTATGGTTATATAATACCACCATGGATTTGAATAGTCCCATTCTTTAAGTCTTGCAGATTCTACACGGAATTTATTCTGGTATAACATAATCGTAGATAAAAAATTAGAGCGGCTGTTAATTAGCCGCTTTTTAACTTTTCTTTGAATTTATCCAGTTTGTATTCGGATTTATTTGATATTTCAATAATCTCAAGATACTTTCTAAATGATTGATCAAATATATTTGCGATGATTCCCGAATTATAACTTTCATTTTTCATTATCTCTAAACCGTAAAATGTTAATATCCAGTTAAACAGTTCTTCAAATTTTTCTTTACTGTAATACCAAATATTTTCAAATTGATTTACATCAATATACATTCTAACTGCTTCGTTATCTAGAAAGGAAATCAGTCCGCCTTTTCTTGCTGAGATTGGTTCATCTGCAGAATCAATTTTAGATTTATCATTCTCTGCATTACTGAATATTCTCATCATCTCATCAAAATTATTGAGGAATATATCCAACAAATTTATCTCATTGAAAATCTCTGTTTCACCCTTTCCCGATTTTTGTAGAATCTTTCTGACCGGTGTATCAAGAAGCATTTCAGTTACGTAGTTCTGCCAATTTACTTTTCCTTCTAATGGGAACAAGTCTTTCATATTAGAGATAATCAGCCACAACATAAAGATGATCGAGTTATCATGATAATTAGTATCACGTGATATCTGAATTGCATGATGAATAATTTTAGATGCGGATTTTTTTTCTACCTCATAAACATCATCAAGCAAGAAATTCAATTTGCGGACAGCTACAATTGAATCCTCAAATTTTTCAATTATCGGTTTGAGATCAGAATCGAATCCGAAATGATCTTTAATTGTATTTAATAGATTGAAATATCTTTCATCAACAAAACTGATCCGGTCTTTTTCCGTTTCATTAGTTTTTTCCAGAATACACGTCTTGATAAAACCATCTAATGATTCATCATCAAACATTTTTTCAAACGCAGTGTGAATATCTTCCACTTTCATTTCATCAAAAGCTCGCTGCATATTAGGTACACCGTTATTGCCGAGCTTCCATGCTAATTTTCCCCAATCACCAGCCGCATCAAATACTTCCCGCCAATCCAAATAGACTAAATATTTAAACGCTCCGAGTTCTGCATAGAATCCGTTTACTGCAATATCAATTCCGGTTTTTATAAATTCTAAATTTGAAATATGATCTCTGAAAATGTAAAAATGTTTTTCCGAAGGTTTGATCCATAAAGCTTCGGCAATGGTTCGGGTTTCAATTCCCCTGCTGCCGTAATTGTTCATCAGTTTAGCAGAGGAACGAAAAATTGTGCCGGATGTATTTTCATATTTGTTGTTGTAGAAAATTAGCGCTCTTTCTCCGTGCTCGGTATTCGTGTATGCAAAAACATTTTCATTTATTCCGCCGAATCCATCAATAAAATCGAAGAGCCAAAAATTTGAAACTTGGCTGAACAAATAACGCTTTTTCATCAATGGGAATATTTCATACTGATGACGGTCAATCAGCCATTGATTCGGTGTTTCATTGTAATATGCGCGCTGATATTCCATTCCATACTTTTCGGTATAACCTTCTATTTGTCCGTGAGCCAACATGGGTAAACCTGGTAAAGTTACCATCAGCATGCACACACCAAAATATTTATCGTCCGTGCCGAATTGTTTGATAGCAGTTTCTTCATCGGGATTGCTCATAAAATTTACGTACCGTTTTAAAATTTCCGGTTCAAATTCAAGTGTGTTGGAAATCAGATCGCGATACTTTGCATTCTCTTCTTTCATCATCATGTGCATAAATGCGCTGTTGTAAACACGGTGCATTCCAAGCGTGCGAACAAAGTATCCTTCCATCAACCAGAAAGCTTCTGCAAGTAAAAGTGTATCCGGCATTTCATTATTAATTCGATCAACAACTTCCCGCCAAAATTCAACCGGAAATACTTTATCGAATTCTTCCCTTGTCATTGCATAATCAGCCCGCGACGGAATATCTCCTCCGCGTCCAGGTTCAGGATACCATAAACGCGAGAAATGTTTTTTCGCCAATGTCATTGCCGCATCGAATCGGATAATCGAAAACTTCCGTGCAACATCAAATATTTTTTGCATCACAGCTTCACGAACTTCTTGTCGTATCATATTGAGTTGTGCAGTATCATTCCACGGCATATTGGTCCCATCGTTGCCATGATAAATGTAACGCACTTCCCTGCTGTTGTTATCAATGCGCTGGAATACAACTGCCGCATCACTCCTTCTCCAAAAACCATCTTCAATTCGGATCTGAACCGAATGATCATCAGAAAGATTATTCCCGGTAAAACTATAATTTGGAAACGGCGGATGATTTGATTGGATAAAATATTCGGGATGCTCAATCACCCATTTTGAAAAAATTCCGGTATGATTGGGAACCATATCACTTGCAAGACGGATTCCTCTTGCACGTGCGCGTTCGTTCAAATTGTTGTAGGAAAGTTCACCGCCGAGATCGTTTGCGATTTGATAATCATACAAAGAATATGCAGAAGAAACCGCATCAATATTTCCCATGATATGTTTAATTTTTTTTGATGCGCTGCTTCGTTCCCATATTCCGATAAGCCAAAGCCCGTTAAAATTCCAATTTGCTAACTGATCTAATTCTTCATCTGGAATTTGATCTAAAGTTTTGATGTGTCTTTGATATTTTTTTGAAAGCTGATCGAGCCAAACGTAAATGTTTTTTGCAATCATCACTACGCGCGGCATCCAATTTGAATCGGGAGTAAAATTTTCAAACTCTTCATAATCTTTATAACTATCGGCAACATATTTGTAACCGGATTTACCAAGAGAAATAGAATCATCATACATTCCGCTTTTATATTGAGGAACAACTGTCGGCGCTCCGCCCGGTCTCCCAAACTCTAATTTGTAATCTTCTTTGATAAGATCTTTACCAGTAAGAATTCTTTTAAGAAATTTATCATCAAGTAGAATTCCATACTTCTCACGGATGAAATCGAGTTGTGCTTCGATATTATCCGGATGATTTATAATTGGAGTTTTCAGAAAAGTAAAAACATCTTGATTATCTGGACCAAGTTTTTTTTCGTTTTGAAAGAACAGATCAAGTTCATCAACTGTTTTTTTATAGAGTTCTTTTTCTGAAAAATGCTTTTGGTCGAATAGTTCAATCAATTTTTTGTTAGCCGGATTATAATTTGCGATGTAAAGTAGGATCAATTCTTCTAGGGTAACTTCTGCATTTGAGCGATCAGCGGAATAAGAATTTAAATAATCATATGCGCTTGATTTACCTTTATAAACTTCAATCGGCGGGAATACAGAAACAAAGTCGAAAAGTATTTTGCGGATTCTTTCTTCACCGAGTTTGCTGTTAAGATGATCGAGAGCTTTCTTAAATACACCGGGATTAATTTGTAGTTCATATAACCGGAATAAATAATGATAAATCTCATCCATCAAACCGGCAGCATTAACTTGACCCGCAACAACGTGTTCTTTTACCTCTCTCTTAGAATTTATTTTCTGGACAAATATTCTAACAGCATTAAAATCTGCCAGGATAACATTCCCGTTTATCTCGAACAATCCATCATCAAAATTGTATTTGTTTCGTACTTCTTTCGAAATATGAAATTCATATTTGGGGAAAGATCTGTCAATGAATAAATTTTCGTTACCGAGAACGATTTTTGTTAGAGTCATTTTAATCTGCGTTTGTAATAATTTATTCTCAAATTAAATAAGTGTCTGAAATTACTGAATTTGAATTAATTACCAATAACTATTAAGAGAACCATTCAACCGCTGGAGTAAGCAAAAACTCCTCTATAGGAATTCCGCCCGTGCCAATAAGCAATTTCTTTTTGGGTTTAAATAAATTATTAAATGAATCCAATCCCGCCAAACTCTCTTTGTTCCTACCACTTTTAACTTCAAGTGCGGTTAATTTTAATCTGTTCTGAAGAATAAAATCAACTTCCTTAGCTCCTTCACGCCAATACATTACTTTCATATTTGTTCCGCTAGTTCCGTTTAGTAAATGAGCGCCAACTGCAGTTTCAACAAGCCTTCCCCATAAGTCTTTATTCTTAAATGCTTCCTTAAAATTAAAATTGGATTGTGTTGTAATCAAAGCATTATTCAAAGCAAGAAATTTTGGACTTGATGATCGCTGCCTAATTTGTGAACCGGAATATTTCTGTAATCCCGTCAACAATCCTGCACCGGATAATAATTCAAGATAATGAGCAAGAGTAGTTGTATTACCAGCATCGTGTAATTGACCAAGCATTTTTTGATACGAAACAATCTGACCCGAATATGCGGTACCAAGACGGAATAATTGCCGCAACAATGCCTGTTTATCAATCCGCGTCATTAAAAGAATATCTCTAGAGATTGTCGTTTCAATCAATGAATCTTGAATGTACCTTGACCATCTTTCTTCATCTGCTATTAGTTCTGCCGAGCCCGGATATCCACCAAAATAAATGTATTGTTCAAGATTCCAGTTAAAAGCATTGTGCATCTCCTCAAAGCTCCAGTGCGAAAGAGAAATTATTTCAAATCTTCCTGCAAGACTTTCTGTTAATCCACGTTGTATGAGTAATGGGGCAGAACCAAGTAACATAACTTTCAAATCATTCTTTTCTGCCGTGTCTTCATCCCATAATTTCTTAATTACCTCCGACCAACCGATAACTTTTTGTATTTCATCAAGAATAATAAGCGCACCTTTTTTTGATTTTTTGGCAAGAACTCTAGCTACTTCCCATTGCTGTTCTATCCATGTAGAACTATGTGGGGTAGGTGAATCTGCAGTAACGTAATGAGTGGGTATCTTTATAGCTTTTTCCACTTGGTGTGCCAGAGTTGTTTTTCCACATTGCCTTGGTCCGGCAAGAACTTGAATAAACCGTCTTCGTTCTTCCAAACGCGTGCGAATTCGATTGAATTGAAGTCTTGTAAACATACTGCCTCTTTTTACTCATTCTATTGAGTAATTTTACTCAATACTCTGAGTTAAAATATTAATGAGGACAATAAATGTCAATGATAATTTATAAACAAACTTAGCAGCAGACTTTTCTTTCTATCTAGAGCTGAATTAGATATAATAATTATATAATTCCATCACCAATGTTCATTTTTGATTCTAACTCACTATTAAACTATTTTTAGCCACAAAATTAGAATCAAGCTATGTCAGTTACACCATTGATGGCGCAATATGCCAAGATCAAAGAAAACTATCCGGATACTATTTTACTTTTCCGGATGGGAGATTTCTTTGAAACTTTTGAGGAAGATGCAAAAACTGCTTCCAAAGTGTTGGGCATTACTCTTACAAAACGTGCCAATGGCGCCGCTGGCGAAGTCCCTCTTGCCGGATTCCCGCATCATGCAATTGATACCTATTTACCTAAACTTGTACGTGCCGGTTACCGCGTTGCAGTCTGCGAGCAGATGGAAAACCCAAAGTTTGCAAAAGGGATTGTTAAGCGTGAAGTTATTGAAGTTGTTACTCCGGGAGTTGCAATATCTGATAAACTTCTCGATCACAAAAAAAATAATTATTTACTCTCGGTTTACATTGAAGATGAGATTGCAGGAATTGCCTTCTGCGATATTTCCACAGGTGAGTTTTCAACTTTTGAATTCAATAGACCTGAATTATCACAACAGCTTGGTTCGATCAATCCTTCCGAAATATTAATTCCCAAAAAACTTAAGAATGAACTTGAACCGCTGATTCACAAAGCTGCTCCATCTGCACGAATAACAAAAATTGATGATTGGATTTTCAATTACGATTACTGTACTGAACTTTTAATGAACCATTTCAACACAAAAACGTTGAAGGGATTTGGCATCGAGGATTTACGCATCGCGATTTGTTCCGCCGGTGCCGCTCTAAATTATTTACGCGAAACTCAAAAAGCTAATCTTACACATATAAATAAAATTACACGGCACAATCCTTCCGATTACATGATCTTAGATTATTCGACTAAAAAAAATCTTGAGATCATGTTCACAATGCAAGAAGGTGAGCGCGAAGGTTCATTGATCTCAATTCTCGATAAAACCTTAACTTCAATGGGCGCGCGGATGCTAAAGAAATGGATCTCCGCCCCGTTAAAAAAATTAGAACCGATCATCAAACGTCAGGAATCAATCGAAGCGCTTTTAAAAAATAAAACTCTCAGAAAAAATTTACAGAATGAATTAAAAGAGATCGGAGATCTTGAACGATTGATTTCCAAAGTATGCACAGGAAAAGTCAATCCTCGTGAATTGCTAAATCTTAAAACATCACTTAAAAAGATTCCGCTTATCAAACAGCTTTTAGATCAAACTTCAGTAGAAACACTAACAGCAATAAATCAACGCCTTAACTCTCTTGATAAACTCGTAGAGAAAATTGAACTCTCAATTTCCGATGATCCGCCTCTTGCAATTTCAGACGGCGGTGTAATGCGTTATGGTTTTAGTCCGGAACTAGATGAACTTAGAAGTCTTTCAACTAATGCGAAAGATTGGATTGCCACTCTTCAAAAAACGGAACGCGAACGGACGAAGATCTCTTCGCTTAAAGTCAGCTACAATAAAGTATTCGGTTATTACATTGAGATTAGCAATGCCAACAAGGATAAAGTTCCGGAGAACTACATCCGCAAACAAACTTTAGTTAATAACGAGAGATTTATTACACCAGAACTAAAAGAGTATGAAGATAAAATTCTGAATGCAGAAGAAAACATAGCTAATCTAGAATATCAACTTTTCGATCAAGTTAGATTAGAAGCGGCTTCGGAAACAGAAGCAATTCAAGAAAATGCTAAATTAATTGCAATGCTTGATTGCTATCAATCATTTGCCGAATGTGCCGACGAATATAAATATGTCCGTCCCCAGTTGGATGAAACCGATTCACTCGAAATTATAGACGGACGTCATCCGGTTGTTGAAAGAATTTTACCGCCGGGAGAAAAATTTACTCCCAACAATTCTAAACTTTCTTCATCAGATGAGCAGATAATTATTCTAACCGGACCGAACATGGCAGGTAAATCAGTTTATCTCCGCCAGGTCGGATTGATAGTATTGATGGCACAGATTGGTTCTTTTGTTCCTGCTTCATCGGCAAAGATCGGTTTAGTAGATAGAATTTTCACACGTGTTGGAGCGAGCGATAACATTTCCGCAGGCGAATCAACTTTTCTTGTTGAAATGCAGGAAGCTGCAAATATTTTGAACAATGCAACAAGTAAAAGTTTAATTCTATTAGACGAAATTGGTCGAGGAACAAGCACATTTGATGGGATATCAATTGCATGGGCAATAACAGAATATCTTCATGAGAACCCGAATATTACTGCAAAGACTTTGTTCGCTACTCATTATCACGAGTTAAATGAAATGGCAACTTTATTCCCCCGCATCAAAAATTTCAAAGTTGAAGTCCGTGAGTACAGTGATAAAGTAATTTTCTTACACAAAGTTTCTTCCGGGGGTGCCGATCACAGTTATGGAATTCAAGTTGGACAGATGGCTGGCTTACCACTTTTTGTTACTAACCGTGCTAAAGAAATTCTTGCTAATTTAGAGAGCAAAGAATTAACTCCTTATGAAATGAAGAAAGCAAAACTTGCTAAGCTAAAAGGAACTGATGAATTACAGATCAGTCTGTTTGAAATGAAGGACGAAGAATTAAGAAAACAAATTTCCGATATTTCAATTAACAGTTTAACTCCGCTTGAAGCATTGAATAAACTTAGTGAACTAAAGAAGAAGATTGATGAAAAGAAATCTTAAAAAATACCGTCGAAGCGATCAAGAGCAAGATTATGAGCAAGAGCAAGAAAAGTCTTTTCGTTTTCTTAATCATGCTCTTATTCTTATTCTTCTTTTAGTTTCATGCGGAAAGAATTATACACCGGAAGAAAAATCCTACATCGCGAAGATTGAAAAGTACCGCACCGAGAAAAATGAATGGGCTAAGAATGATCCGTCTTCCCCATTCAACAAAAAAGGAAAAGTTGAATTTCACGATTTGAATTACTTTGAAGTGGATCCGTCTTTCGTTTTTAAAAGTTTGCTTTATGAATATGAACCGAAAGACACAGTCACGATTTACGGCACTAAAGGCGAACCCCGGAAAACAATTCGTTATGGTTATGTAGTGATTACTTATCAAAACAAACAGTACAAAATAAATATTTATCAAGGAACCACAGCCGGCGGTGAAACTTATTATTCAATTTGGTTCACAGATAGAACAACGAACAATGAATCATACGGAGTTGGACGGTACATTGATTTTGAAAAAGTTGATGACCCGAACAATGAATATGAAATTGATTTTAACTTAGCATACAATCCATATTGCGCATATAGTCCAAATTACTCATGCGCGATTCCAACTAAAGAAGATTTCATCCCGATCGCAATTAAGGCGGGAGAGAAAAAATTTCATGATTAATTAAGGAGCTAAAATTGGTTGTTATTCTAGAAAAAAACGCTACTGAAGAACAAATAGAAAATGTTGTGAAGCATCTTGAAGGATTCGGATTTCAGATTCATAAATCCATCGGTGCCGAGAGAACGATAATCGGTGCAATTGGCGTTAAACCAAATTTTGATACACGCAACATCAGCATACTTGACGGAGTTGATGAAGTTTACCGCGTTACTACCCCATACAAACTTGCAAGCAGAAGTTTTAATGAGCGGAATACAATTATCAAGATCAAAGATGTTGAGCTTGGCGGAAATCAAATTGTTATGATTGCGGGTCCATGCTCGGTTGAAAATGAAGATCAAATTTTCCGTTTGGCTAAAGTTGTTGCACAATCCGGTGCAAAGATTTTAAGAGGCGGCGCTTTTAAACCGCGCACTTCTCCTTATTCCTTTCAAGGACTTGGTGAAGAAGGATTAAAATTAATCCGCGCTGCTGCTGATGAAAATAAATTACTCGTTGTTACAGAAGTAATGCAGATGGATCAGATCGAACTTATTGATCTATATACCGACATCTTTCAGTTGGGTGCGCGTAATATGCAGAATTTTTCTCTGCTGAAAGAATTAGGTAAGACTACAAAACCGGTAATGGTAAAACGCGGTATTGCTGCAACGATCGAAGAATGGCTGATGTCCGCAGAATATATTTTAAGTGGCGGTAACAAAAATGTTTTCTTATGCGAGCGCGGAATCAGAACGTTTGAGAATTATACACGTAACACATTCGATCTATCTGCAATTCCTGTTGTACATAAAAAAAGTCATTTGCCGGTTATTGCTGATCCATCACACGCAACAGGAATGCGTGATCAAGTTCCGCCGATGGCACGCGCCGCTGTTGCTGCCGGTGCTGATGGAATTATGATAGAAATTCATGACGATCCTGAGAATGCTCTTTCCGACGGTCCACAGGCTCTTTTACCAAATACTTATTTGAAACTTATGGAAGAACTCAGACTCATCGCAATAGCCATTGGCAGGACTTTATAATTGAAGATTGAGAAGATTTCAATAATTGGATTAGGTTTGATCGGCGGTTCTATTGCTAAAGCAATTAAAAATTTTTCTTCATCTCATTTAATCAGCGGGTTTGATTATCCGGATATTCTTGATAAAGCATTAGCTCAAAAATTTATTGATAAAAAACTTTCATCATTTGAAGAAAGTCTTGAAGCAGATTTGATTTTTATCTGTCTTCCGGTTGATGCGTCAATAAATATTTTTGAAAAACTTTCAGATAAAATTAATTCAAATCAGATCATAACCGATGTGAGCGGAGTGAAATCCGTCTTCCAGGAAATTTGGGATAAGAAAGAACGGAAAGGATTTTATATCGGCGGGCATCCTATGACTGGAAAAGAAAAAGGCGGATTTGAAAATTCCGACCCTCTCCTTTTTGAAAACTGCGTTTACATTCTTAACGAATCGGCAAAAGAATTTCCGGTGATAGATTCATTCACAGAAATAATTCATCAGCTTGGTGCAAAGATTACTTTTCTAAATCCCAAAGTGCATGATATAATTGTTGCATCAGTCAGTCATCTTCCCCAACTGCTTTCTGTTTCGCTTATCAATTCGGCGGGACTTAAAGGAAGTGATATAAACTTTTTCGATTATGCTGCCGGCGGATTTAGAGATATGACTCGTATTGCTTCAAGCGAATTCAATGTTTGGGAACCAATTCTCCGCGAGAACCGGAAAAATATTATTCAAGCGATTGATAATTTTATTTTTGATTTAGATCAGATGAAAAAATCAATCTCTAATGAAAATTATAAAAAGCTGACCGAAAAATTTGAAAGTGCCAGAGTTAAACGCGATGAAATTCCGAAATCGAATAAAGGATTTATAAACCAGATCTACGACGTTTTTGTTTTTGTGAAAGATGAACCGGGTGTAATAAGCAAAATTTCTACCGCACTATTTGAAAACAAGATCAACATTAAAGACATCGAGCTTCTCAAAATCCGCGAGGGTTCGGGCGGTACATTCCGAATTGCTTTTGAAAGTGAAAGTGATGCTGAAAAAGCTAGAAAAGTAATTGAGAAGATTGGATTTTCCACAAATGTTTGAACTGAAAAGCAATTAGGAAATTGGATTTATGATTTTAGAAATGAGCCGTGCATGCTATGCTCTTCATTCTTTAATTAAAAATTCTAAATCTATAATCCGGAATCGAAGACAACACATTCGGTTATTATATAAAATACTCATCAACACAAACGTCTGGATAAAGTTGAAAAGCTAATAATGATTATATAAATTGAAGTAAGGAAACGAGGATTAAATGGAAGAACTATTAAGAAGAATTACTATAAACCCTGAACAATGCGGAGGACGTCCTTGCATTCGAGGGATGAGAATTCGGGTTAAAGATGTTCTTGACCTTTACGCAGCGGGATTAAACGCAGAACAGATTCTTGAAGAAATGCCGGATCTCGAGAAGGAAGACCTGCAAGCATCTCTTCAATATGCAAGTAAAAAACTTGATCATCCGGTAATTGCCGCATGAAAATCTGGATTGATGCCCAATTCTCTCCTTTAATTGCAAAGTGGTTAAAAGATGAATTGAAAGTCGATTCTTTTCCACTAAAAGAACTAGGACTACGTGACGCAACCGATAAAGAAATTTTTCATAAAGCAAAAGAAAACAATGCTATCGTTCTCACCAAAGACGCAGATTTTCTTGAACTTTTAAAGCGATTCGGTTCACCGCCAAAAATAATTTGGGTTACATGCGGGAATACATCCAATAAAAAATTCCAAGAAGTCCTATCAAAGCAGATAGAGAACATCAAAAAATTTGTTGATGAAGGTGAAGACTTAATTGAGATTAGTGATTAACAAATATGCTTTTATGCAATGGACTCCCTCACTGTCAAGAACCCAAACGAATTACGATTTAAGATTTTTGAAATGTTGTACGATGCATTTATAGAAGAATCAATTTGCTCTTGCAAAAGAGGAATTTTTCTAACAATCTTTTTGTATGCTTTCTTAAAATGAGGTGTTAAAACTAATTTGATCAATTGTCTTCCGGTTCGGAAAGTGAGCTATGAAGTTCATCTATAATTTGTTTTGAAGCTGAGGGCGCCAGTTTACCCGTAGCATAAAGAGATCTAGATTCTCTCACTTCTGTTGCTATCTCTTTTCTTCTTTCTTCTATGGCTTGTTTCTTAAGTATTTCAATCAGCATTTCTTTATCGGAAAGAGATAACTGCCTGGCACTGTCTAATGCCTGATCTAAGTTTATCATTTTTATTCCTTTCTTTTAACTGTAGTAAATATAATTTTTTATGGTAAAAAATGTTAGGACAAATAAATCGAGCTTCTGAAAATCCGCGAGGGTTCGGGCGGTACATTCCGTATTGCTTTTGAAAGTGAAAGTGATGCTGAAAAAGCTAGAAAAGTAATTGAGAAGATTGGATTTTCCACAAATGTTTGAATGTGTTCGTAATCCCGACGTAAGCCGAGATTGATAAGCACATACTTAGTCTGGATTTTTTAGCTACAAAAACATTAATCAATTTATTTTTTAAAATACAAGAGTAATAGTCTTATTTCATTTTTATTGCTTCTTATCTAAAATAATCTGACCTTTAAACGAATCTTTTATTTCCTCCCAAAAACAAGACAAATTAAATTATTGAGGATCATATGAAACGATTATTTATTATCCTTTTATCCTTAATCATTTTACTCACCGCTTGCAAAAAGTCGGATAACCCAGTTGAACCAACGCCTCCAAATGACACTAGTGGAAATATTAAAACTGGAACAACCGTTGACATTATTACTCAGCCAATCAGTACAGGAGGTGGAACAATTAAAATCACAAAGCCAGGCGATCCCCTCAATGGTTTTGAGTTAACAGTTCCACCAAATTCCTTCACACAATCTCAAACCATAAATGTTTCTTATTCACCAATTATAAGTCACCAATTAGGAGATAATTTTAATCCAATCTCACCCCTTATAAAGATTAAATATGATGGTGGATATGCCAACTCAATAATGAAATTAAAAATACCGATTAAGCTGCCTGCAGGTCATTTCGCTATGGGATTCTTCTACGACGAAACAACGGGTAAATTAGAAGGGCTGCCGTTAGAAGATTTGACTGACGATTTTGCTACTGTTTCTACTAGACATTTTTCTTCAAAGACAAAACTTGCAAAAGGGTTTTTAGTAAAAGATGAGATTTCTGAAGCGAGTCTGATCATCACCAGTATCCTTGAATCGAGATTGGCAGGACATCCGGTGATTGCAACTGGATTTGACCCCGGCTTCGATGATTGGGAATTTCCAAACTGGGGTTCATACATTTCTCCAGGAGGACATTGCGCCGGCCAATCTATTACGGCAATCTGGTATTATTACGAAAAAAGATTGCGGGGTGAGAAAGACCTTTTTCACGGTTACGACAAGATTCATGATAAAAGTCTTCCACCTCAATTTCTTTGGTATGATAATCCAAGAGGGATTCGGTTTGCCTCGATCATTCAAGAAGAATTAGATTGGACTAAATGGATGGGAAAGCTGGATATTCAGATTAGAAAACCGAAGAACACATTTTATACAATAATAAACGCAATGCTTAAGACAGGTGAACCTCAATTAATAGTTATCAGAAGGACAACACCTGATACAGCAGGTCATGCAGTCATCGTTTATAAGATCGATCCGATACAAAAAAAAATGTATGTAGCCGATCCAAATTTTCCCGGGAATAGACCATACGATGAAACAAGGCTGGATGTGCGAGTTATTGAATTTGATGGCACAAAATTCTTGCCCTATCAAACAATGAATAAAGTCGGAAATCCAATTAGCTCTTACGATCAGATAGGATATTTTGGCAAAACCGCATTTATCGATTGGAGTAAGATTAAAAATAAATGGACTGAATTTGAAAATGGTACAATCGGATGGGATAAGTTTCCAAGTTATAGTCTATATGACAAAACAACTGGATTAATATTAACAAATGGAATGAGCTTTAGTAGAGATACATTAAAAATCGTTTGTTCGTCGACGTGGAGCGATGGGGGGCTTTCAGGTACAATTAATCAACCAATCGAAGTTTATGATACAAGCGGGGTCTATCTCTCTCAAGGAAATGAATCAAACAAAGGTGTGGCTGTTATTAAATTAAATCCTGGATTGAACAAATTCGGTGTTTATGTGCAGGGCATGAAAAGAACTCCTGCGGGATTTAATGCGCAATATGTTGATTTCAAGTGGGTCAATATTATTTACAACGAAATCCAAATAAAAATAAATCCGGATCCGTTAAATGGTCAAACAAATACTGAATATACATGGAGCGCTGGTTTAACTGGGACTCCCCCTTCAAATGTAAAATATGTTTGGAATTTTGGTGATGGCACAGGCGATGTTACGGTGCAAAATTCAACCACAGTTAAACATACATTTTCGAAAGAGGGAATATTTGATGTAAAGTGTTTTATGTATAATAATACAAACAACACATTAATTGCTTCGGCAACTTCAAAAGCAAACATTCTTTCTGCATTCCTTATGGATGTTCTCGCATCAAAGTCTTCAACTGTAAACATCTTAGCGGATTTCAAATCCAGCAGCGCCTCAATAGGAGTCGGCAACAATTTTACTCTCGGGAATTCAACTGCGAGAACAAGAATAAATAATAAAATCGTTTGGAACGGCTTATCATTTACTTCGAATTATGTTTATAAAATTGCGCCATATACCGCAGATTCACTTGTAGTTACAGGTTCAGTTTCCGGAACAGTATCTGCTGACGGGAAAACGATTTTGACTTATTCTGCAAGTGAACGTCAAGAACTGAAATCCGGTACGGGAAGCTGGATAGAACGAAGAATAGACGTAAAAGATTTGCCTTTTTATCAAACAACAAGCATAAGCAATGTATATCGAAACACCGGTCCAAGTGTTGCTTCCAATGTAGCATTATTGAGCATTAAACAATGGACGCAGAACCCTAGCACTCAACAATATGAATTGGTAACCCTTTCATCAGTAAATTATAATAGTACTTCATCGGTTCCCGCTTTATATATTTTAATGGAGAAATAATTTTTATTACAATTTCTTTTATTAAATGTAGAAGCCTGCTTCAATGCGGGCTTTCTAATATCATTTAGATTCATTGGATTGGGATCAGAAATTTAGTTCATTAACAAGAATCATGATTATCAGATCGTGGAGAAAATAAAAATTGGAGAATGTCTTGAGCTGCAAATAGGTTCGTGGTTATTTAGGAAAAAACTTCGCAATTGCTTCCGCACTTCTTTCTCCATCAATCGCTGCAGATACAATTCCTCCCGCATAACCGGCACCTTCACCGCACGGAAATAATCCTTCAACTTCTACATGCATTAAAGTTTTACTATCACGCGGGATTCTGATCGGTGAACTTGTGCGGGTTTCTGCGGCTAGTATCTGCGCTTCTTCTGTTAAATATCCTTTCATCTTTTTGTCGAAGATCAACAAACTCTTTTTAATTCCTTCAACAATATTCTTAGGAAGGATTTCATGAAGCGGTGAACTTATTGTTCCCGGTATGTATGATGACTGAGGAAGTGTTGTAGAAATTTCCCTTTTAACAAAATCAGTAATACGTTGTGCGGGTGCAGATTGATTTTTTCCTCCGGCTTCAAATGCAATTCTTTCAACTTCTTTTTGGAATTCGAGTCCGGCGAAAACACCGAATGATTTATACTGCTTCCAATCTTTTTCATCCACCGAAACAACCAACCCGGAATTAGCAAACGGAGAATCTCTTCGCGAAACACTCATTCCGTTTAATACAAGTTCTTCAGATGTTGTTGATGCCGGGATTATTATTCCGCCCGGACACATACAGAAAGAATAAACTCCGCGATCATCAACTTGACAAGCTAAGTAGTAACTTGATGCTGGTAGGTTTGGATTTCTTTCTTTTGAGTGATACTGAATTTCATCTATAAGTTTTTGCGGATGTTCAATACGCACACCCATCGCAAAAGGTTTCGCCTCAAGTTTAATTTTATGCTTGTCTAAGAGATAGTAGATATCACGCGCAGAATGTCCGGTCGCAAGTATTACCGAATCACCAAGAAATTCTTTTTCGGTATTGATTACTAATCCTTTTAATTTCTTTCCATCAAGAATAAAATCTGTAACGCGGGAATCGAAATGAATTTCTCCGCCGCAATCAATAATTGTTTGGCGGATTGCTTGAACTACTTTAGGTAGAATATTTGAACCGATATGCGGATGTGCATCAATCAATATTTCTTTCTGTGAACCATGCTGGACAAGAATGTTTAGTATTCTATTTACATCGCCGCGTTTAGTTGAACGAGTGTAAAGTTTTCCATCGCTGTAAGTTCCGGCGCCGCCTTCACCAAAACAATAATTAGAATCGGGATTAACATTTCCAAATTGCTGAATCTCGCGTAAATCTTTACGGCGTGTTTGTACATCTTTACCACGTTCTAAAATTATTGGCTTAATTCCTAACTCGATTAGTCTAAGTGCAGCAAACATTCCAGCAGGACCCATTCCTACAATCAATACTTTTTTGTTCGCTTTCACAAGTTTGAAATCTATCGGGGAATAAATATCAATTAGATCTTCATTCAAATAGACAATTGCTTTTGCTCTGTAAATAGGATTTTTACTTCGAGCATCAACAGAGCGACGAATGACTTGAACTGCGGAAATTTCTTCAACATTAAGTTTTAATTCTTTTGCAGCAAGATATTTTTGATAGAAATAATCGTTTACAAATTCGGGAGGGATTATAAGTTCTATTTCTTTTTTCATAATGTCTCCTATTTTGGAGAAAATATTTTTGAATTAAGAGTGATGAGTGTAGAGTGCAAAGTTATTTACTTCTAGCAGTTCTTATACTGCTTGTTAATAATCGCTCTATTTCATCACAATCTTTGATTAAGCTTTCGTATTCTGATTGAGTTATAATTTCAGTTCTATAAAAAACGTTTATCCAATAGTCGGTTTCACGACTTTCTTTTAGAGAAATTGAAAGTTTATTTATAAAATCTTTTTTAGATGCTGCACTTTGCGCTTCGGAAGTATTTGCACCAATAGAAGTACCGGCTTTAAGAAGTTGAACATAAAGAGCTTCTAATGATCTGTCTTTTTGTATTAAATATTTAAATAACTTTACAATACGAACTGCAAAATCGATTGTTTTTCTATGCAAAATCCCTTTATAAATTTCAGGTGGTTCAAATACTCTTGACATATTAACTCCATGAATATTAACATAACTTAAAAACCACTCTACACTCATCACTCTAAACTCGTCACTCAGCACTAATAAGTTGATTTGATCACTCCGCCATCTACAGCAATTGTTTGTCCCGTAATGTAACCGGCTTGCTCGGAAGCTAAGTAAACAATCATTGATGCAACTTCGTTAGGATCTGCGATTCTTTTTAGTGGTACATCATTAGCCATCGAAGCTAAAATATTTTCCGGCGTTGTGTTTGCAAGTTTAGCTCTTGTTTCCGCTAGCTCATGTATTCTGTTTGTTAAAGTATAACCAGGAGCAACATTATTAACTGTAATATTGTACTTACCAATTTGATTGCTTAATGTTTTTGCAAAAGCAGTTACTGCACTTCTTAAAGAGTTTGATAAAACCAAATTATCTACCGGCTGTTTAACTGATAATGAAGTAATGTTAATTATCCTTCCCCAATTTTTTGCTTTCATACCAGGTAAAACAAAACGAGTAAACCGGATTGTGCTCATTAAAACTTGTTCAAATGCATCTTCCCAATTTTCGTCGTAAAGGTCTTCAAAAAATCCGGGGATTGGACCGCCGCAATTATTTACCAGAATATCAATATCGCCTAATCTTTTCTGAACCACATGAACGGTGTTTTCAATATCCTGCAGATTATTTATATCGCAAACTTCCCATAGCGGTTCAATATTATAAAGTGTTTTTATTTCTTGAGATGCTCTTAGAAGATTTTCTTTATTGTGTGAACAAATTGCAACTCTGCTTCCTTCTTTAATGAATAATTCTGCGGCTGCTCTTCCTATTCCGCTGCTTGACGCAGTTACAAGAACTACTTTGTCCTTTAGTTTTAGGTCCATTCTAGTCTCTGGTTATTTTCTTATCACAATTTAAGATTTTTTCGAAAAGGTATTTAAAAAATAAATGCCGGATCTAATCCGGCATTACAAATAAAAATGAATTGTATAATCTAATTCACACTTGCGGTTTGTTTCAATGAAAGCTGTTCAGTAACAATTAATTCCGTATCGAGTGCAATTACCAATTCTTCATTCGTCGGAATTCTAAGAACGTTTACTTTGGAATCGGAACTTGATATTGAACATTCTCCTTTTGCATTTTGATTAGCCAATTCATCAAACTTAATTCCAAGAAATTCCATATTAGAGCAAACATCTTTGCGAACCATAACTGAATTTTCACCGATACCGCCAGTAAATACTAAAGCATCCAATCCTCCCATTGCAGCAGTATAAGCGCCGACATATTTTTTAATTCTGTAAGTGAAAACATCGAACGCATATTTTGCTTTTTTATTTCCTTCAGCAATAGCTTCTTCGATTTCTCGCATATCGCTGCTTTCACCGCTTATACCGATCAATCCGCTGTGTTTATTAAGAAGTGTATTCGCTTCCGAAAGCGATAATCCTTCTTTACCCATAATGTAAAGAATTATCGATGGATCAATATCACCGCTTCTGGTTCCCATAATTAATCCTTCAAGCGGAGTGAAACCCATAGTTGTATCAACAGATCTTCCGCCGTCAACGGCAGCCATTGAACATCCGTTGCCAAGATGAGCAGTAATTATTTTTAATTGCTCGATTGGTTTGCAAAGTATTGCTGCTGCTCTTTCAGAAACATAACGGTGCGATGTTCCGTGAAATCCATAACGGCGAATTTTATATTTTTTGTAAAGTTCAAATGGGATTCCATATAAATAAGCACGCGGAGGCATTTTTACATGAAATGCTGTATCGAATACCCCTACTTGCGGTGTACTTGGTAAATGTTCTTTTGTTGCTTTAATACCTTTAATGTTAGGAGGGTTATGAAGCGGTGCAAGTTCAATATTGTCTTTCAATGCTTTCATAACTTGATCTGTAATTAAAACAGAACCGGAAAATGTTTCTCCACCGTGAACAACTCTATGACCGACTGCATCAATCTCTTTTTTATCTTTAATTACACCATGATTTTTTGAAAGAAGAACGGCAACAACATATTCGATTGCGATTGTGTGATCAAGAATTTCTCCGACAATTTTTATTTTTTCTCTATCATGCGGTTGATGAGTTAGTATCGCGCTCGACATACCAATTCTTTCAACCATTCCTTGAGCAAGTGCAATTTTGCTTGTCGTATCTATAAACTGATATTTAATAGATGAACTACCGCAGTTAAGAACCAAAACTTTCATTTCTTCCTCAAAAATTTTAATTAATTATTTTTTCATCAGAATCATATTTAAAAAATCCTTCGCCGGTTTTCTTGCCAAGTTTTCTTTCACGAACAAGTTTACGGAGTATCGGGCAAGGACGATAACGCGGTTCACCAAGTGTTGACCATAATGTTTCCATCCATGCAAGGACTTCATCAAGTCCCATTGAGTCAGCCATTTCAAGCGGACCAACTTTGAAATTATAACCTAGTCTCATTGCAGTATCAATATCTTTTGCGCTTGCGAGACCTTCAAGAAGAATATGCATAGCTTCATTCAAAAGTGGAACGATTGCACGTGTTGTTACGAATCCAGGATATTCATAAACCGGAATGGCAGTTTTTCCAATGCGTGAAGCAAATTTTTTAATTATCTCAACAGTTTTATCAGATGTTTCAAGAGCACGAACCAACTCAACAAGCGGAACTTTGGGTACGGGATTTAGAAAATGCATTCCAATGATTCTATCACGTCGGTTAGTAACTTCTGCTATTTTAGTCAAGCTTAAAGTAGAAGTGTTGGAAATAAAAATAGCCTCCGGTTTTGCTATTAAATCTAATTCCTTAAATATTTTTTTCTTTAGATCATAATTTTCATCAACTGCTTCGATAATAATATCACATTCAGGAATTTCACTAAGCTCAGTTGTCCACTTAATTCTATTAAGGACGGATTTCATTTCACTTTGTGTTAATGCCCAACGAGCAATTTCCCGTTCCATAGATGCTGTCAAATTTTCTTTTGCTAGTTCTAATTGTTCTTCAGTTTTTTCGATCAATAAAACATCAACACCTGCATTGGCTATTGTCTGTGCAATTCCCTGCCCCATTACACCGCCGCCAATAATTGCAACGTAATCAATCCTTCCTAGCTCTTCATCTTTTTGAACACCGCCAAGCAGATCTTCTAATTTTAATTTTTGTTCAGCCATAAATCACCAATTAACTTTATACTAACATTTGATACATCACTTGTAAAAATAACTAAAACTACAGTGAGAACCTTTTGAAAGGACAAATATTATACCATGAGTAATGACTTAAATGAAGATGTAATTTGATGATAAGAAAAGATTTTTACTAAATATAAAAATCTTTTCTTCAATTGTGAGAAACAGAGGATGATTTTAGATAATACCTCTTCTAAAACGAATCAATACATACTAAAAAATTCACCTTTATTTATGGTTAAGCTCACGTTCTGAAGAGCATTTACATTTTCGAAATTCTTAATAATATGGCTGATTCTAAGCATGTTATATTAACTATGATTATTTTTTGTTTTGCAAGATAATAGTCTGAACTAAGTTGTCAAATAAATATTTTATATGAATAATTCAAAAGACGTATTACAAAAATTTTTTGGTTACAGTGAATTCCGTCCTGGACAGTTGGAAATTATTTCTTCAATATTAGATGAAGAAAATATTCTTGCAATTCTTCCGACAGGCGCCGGCAAATCTCTCTGCTATCAAATTCCCGCTTTAATGTCTAAATCTTTTGCAATTGTAGTTTCTCCGCTTATTGCATTAATGAAAGACCAAGTTGATGCACTCAATGCGAGAGAAAATATTTCAGCATTCATTAACAGTTCATTAGACTCCCGCGATAGCGATAAAGTTATATCCGGCTTAGTATCAGGTAAAATTAAAATATTATATGTCTCGCCGGAGAAACTTACCAATAGTAATTTTGCAGAGAGGATGAAATCGTTATCACCTTCTTATTTATTTGTTGATGAAGCACATTGCATAAGTGAATGGGGACATAATTTCCGGCCGAGTTACAGAAAAATAAAAGAGTTCATCAGCTTCACCGGAATTAAAAATATCTCTGCTTTTACTGCAACTGCAACTGAAGATGTACGCACGGATATCATCAAACAGCTTGAGCTCAATAATCCGAAAATATTTGTACGTGGTTTCGAGAGAGATAATTTATGCCTTAATGTACTCCATACTACACATAAAAAAGAAAAGTGTGTTGATATTTTAAAAAAGAAAAATCAATCGGCAATTATTTACACCTCGACAAGAAGATCCACAGAAGAAGTTGCCGATTTTCTAAGACTGAATAAAATTGATGCAGTTTATTATCACGCAGGATTAACTTCAGAATTACGAAGAATGATACAAGATGATTTTTTATCGGGACGCAAAAACACAATCGTATCAACAAATGCATTCGGAATGGGAATTGATAAAAGCGATGTTCGAATTATAATACACTATAATCTTCCGGGAACAATTGAAAATTATTATCAAGAAATAGGCAGAGCCGGGCGAGATGGAAATGAATCCGATATTTTTCTTTTGTACGATGAAAAAGATAAATTAATTCAACAATATTTTATTGCAAGTGGGAATCCATCTCGATCCCAAATTGAAAATGTTTATGATACACTATACAATTGCGGTAATGTTGCATTGGGATCTATGCCACATAAAGATATTTCACTCGATACAAATTTCTTTTCTCTTCTTGAAAAAAAAGGAATGAACCGCGGTTTGATTGATTCATCGCTTCGAGTTTTAGAAGAGTCCGGTTATCTCAAATTCAAATCCGATCTTGAGAATAAACATTTTGTTCAATTCCTTCTCGAACCGACACGTTTGAATTCATTTCTAAAAAATTTCACCGATAATGAGGCAAAAGATTTAATTCTATTTTTGGCTCGTGAATACGGCAGTGCAATTTTCAATTCTAAAATTAAGATTAATATTCAAAAGCTTTGCGGTGTTTTAGAGTTATCTAATTATGAAATAATTATTCAACTTGAAGAATTATCATCTATCGGTATTCTTGCATACGAAAAACCATCGTTGTTCCCAACCGCGTCTTTACTTCAAAACCGGGCGCTGGCAAATGAAATTTCTCTTGATATGAATCGTGTCGAAAATATTGCTAAGCATTCAAAAATGAAATTGGATAGAATTATAGATTACGCCAATACAGATAGCTGCCGTTTCAAATATTTATTGGAATATTTTGGGCAGCAAGGTGAAAATTATAAATGTAATAAATGTGACCGATGCCGGGGTTACGTTGAAACAGGAAGCATAACATTAGAATACTTGGAAGAAATAATCTTGCAGACAATTCATGAGGCTAAACTTCCTATTAAAAAGAAAAATGTTATGGAGATAGTTACCGGGAGAACTGATCTTAGTTCACTTAAAAAGTTTTCTACATTTGGATCGGGTGTTCACTTCAAAAAAGAGGAGATTGATAAATCACTCGGTAACTTAGAGCGAGCCGGTCTTATTACTATCCTCAATAATGTGCTTTCGTTATCGGAGAAAGGTATAGAACAATTTTCAGTGCTGGAAGAATTGAACCAACCGGTTACTTCTAACAGAGAATACGAAAATGATCTTAAACTATTTAATTTATTACGTCAGATAAGAAAAGAAGCTTCCGAAAAGTTTAATCAAAAACCGAATTTAATTTGCCCCGATGAAGTAATGAGAACAATCACAAAATTAAAACCATCTTCACCTTCAGAGTTGCTAAATATTAACGGATTTAATAGCAGGATGTTCAATAAGATTGGTGAAGATTTCTTAAATGCATTAAAAGAATTAAGAACCTCGGAAGATTTAAGTAAAAGACTTAAGAATAAAAATCTGCCTGATAACATTAATCAAGTATTAGAACTCGTACAGAAAAAATATTCTCTTCAAGATATTGCATCATTAACAAAACTGCCTGAAGCAATTGTTTCTACTCAGATCGAAACCTTGATTGAGGCAATTCCAGATTTAGAGATAGATTCACTATTTGAGAAGAATGAATTAAAATTAATTTATGATAAGATAGAATTTGGTTTAACAGATTTGAAAGGATTGCGTGAAGCACTAAAGAATACGATAAGTTTTGCTAAGCTTAGAATTGCGTCTGCGAAGAAAAGAGTTAGTTGATAGCGTTACTTTTTTTCAAATCATTCAGATAATCATTAGCTTTCTTAAAAAAACTTTCCCATTTAGTTTTATCATCGGCATATCTTTTAAGTTCATTCTGAAAATCTTTTTCGGTGATTTTATATTTGGAGAATATTATTTGCCGATGAGTGCGAAGTGAATCGTTGTTGGTAGCGTAAGTTTCCTCGACAATTACGTTTTCAACATAAACTTTGATTAACGTTTCTTCCGGTATTTTTTCTTTACTACATCCTGAATAAACTACAATTAACGAAAGAAATATTACTATGATATTATTTCTTCTTACTGGCTTCAAATAAAATTTTCTTTTCACGGTCTGATAAATTTTGATATCCGCTTTTACTGATTTTTTCTAGAATAGCATCTATATCTGCTTCTGTTACAACATCTTCTTTTTTATGTTCATTGATGTCATAAAATTTAGCATCTTCAACATCTTTGGGTCGTGATTTAAAAGCATTGCGGAAAGATGAACTTGAAAAACTATTATTAGATTTTTTAAATGATCCAAATATATTGCCTGCACTTATACGCTTTCTTCTATCGTAAAGTATAAAAAAGAAAGCTGTTATTGCACCGCCAATATGAGCAAGATGGGCAACAAAACTTTGATTCCCGACTGACATAAATTCTATCACTACAAGAAATGCAATTAAATATTTTGCTTTTACCGGAATTAAAAAATAGAGGAATACATAACGGTCTGGAAAGTACATTGCGAAAGCAATCATTACACCGAAAACTGCACCGGAAGCACCAATAGTTGGACCCATTCCGCCTTCGAATAACTGTGATAAGAATAGTTGAATTAATCCAGCACCGAATCCGCAAGCAAGATAAAAGATTAAGAATTTTTTAGAACCCATTATGTTTTCTATTTCCATCCCGAACATCCATAACATGAACATATTAAATAAAATATGTGTAAAATTTGCATGCATGAATTGATAAGTCAGCAATTGCCAAATATAAAAATTGTTGTGATCGCCAATAGTAAGAATAGGATTAAGTGCAAAATATTTTGTTAGAAAGTATTCATAGCTTAACGTGTAACCATCTGAAGTATAGCCATACACTATCATTTGCGAAATGAGTTGAATAAAAAAAACAATCCCGTTTGCAAATAATAATTTCTTAAGCACCGGCGGAAAGAAACTAAATCCGCCCAATCCCGATGGTCTGTAATAATCTCTTGAATCTAATCCCATTTATATTTCCATTCTATGTATTGTGAAGTTAATCGTTTTATTTTTGAAATGAAATGATGTTGTTTTTAAAGATTAAGATAAAGAGAAAGATTAAGAGCAATAAAAATCATAATTCTCTTGCTCTTACTCTTAATCTTACTCTAAATCATTTATCATCGTTCAATGCTTCAACTCCAGGTAAAACTTTTCCTTCTAGGAATTCTAAAGATGCACCACCACCTGTGGAAACATGGGAAACTTTATCATCCAATCCCGCTTTCTTTATAGCAGCGGCAGAATCACCTCCGCCAATAATTGTTACAGTTTCTTTTGTAGTTGCTTCTGCTAAAGCTGCAGCAATTGTATCTGTTCCTTTTGCAAAATTATCAAACTCAAATACTCCCATTGGTCCATTCCAGATCACAGTTTTACTTTTAAGAATTACTTCTTTGAATTCAGCGATAGTTTTTGGTCCTATATCCAATCCCATCTTATCAGACGGAATTTTATCTGCATCAACAATAGATGATGGTGATTCATTCTTAAATTCAGCAGCTACAACATTATCCTTTGGTAAAATAACCTTTGCTTTTGATGTTTTGAATTTTACTAACATTTCTTTTGCGAGTTCTATTTTTTCTGCTTCTAGTAAAGACGTTCCGATCTCATATCCCATCGCTTTGTAAAAAGTGTATGCCATTCCCCCGCCGATTAGAAGATTATCAACTTTAGGTAAAAGACTTTCGATCACATCAATCTTACCGGATATTTTTGAACCGCCGAGAATTGCTGTAAATGGACGTACCGGATTAGAAATTGCTTCACCTAAATAATCGAGTTCTTTCTGCATCAAATATCCCGAAGCACATATTTTGATAAACTTTGTTACTCCTTCAGTTGATGCATGTGCTCTGTGTGCACTTCCGAAAGCATCATTAATATAAACATCACCAAGTTCAGCAAGTTGTTTAGCAAATGCCGGATCATTCTTTTCTTCTTCCGGATGGAAACGCAAATTTTCTAAAAGAAGAACATCACCATTCGTCATCGAATTTACGATTGCTTTCACTTGATCTCCAATACAATCGGGCGCAAACTTTACATCCTTATCCAGCAATTGACCGAGACGTACAGCAACAGGTTTCAAACTGTATTTCGGATTTGGTCCGCCTTTTGGTCTTCCAAGATGACTCATCAAAATACATCGTCCGCCATCAGAAATTATTTTTTTAATTGTCGGAAGTGCGGATGTAATTCTAATATCATCTGTAATCTGAAATCTTTCATCAAGCGGAACGTTAAAATCAACACGTACCAGTACGCGTTTACCTTTCAAATTAACTTTGTCAATACTTAATTTTTTCATTTCATTCCTCCGGTTCAAAATCAAAAACTAAAAAAAAGGAGGCTGTATCAAAAGTGCCAAAATTGAATGAGTTGGATTTAATTTCGTTTTAAAATCGCAACTTTTCATCGGTAAAAATTACTTTTGAGACAGCCTCCTTGGCTAAGAATATTTTGTCTAATTACTTAATCATCTTTAACAAAAGATCAACAACACGGCATGAATAACCCCATTCGTTATCATACCATGTAACAATTTTGAAAAATCTTTTTTCACCTTTCAGATTGTTCTGCATAGTTGCAAGCGAATCGTAGATTGAGGATCTTTCATCATGAATAAAATCTGACGAAACAACTTCTTCATTGCAAAATCCTAAAATACCATTTAGATAACTTTCGGAAGCTTTTTTCAATAATGAATTAATTTCTTCGATTGATGTTTCTTTCTCACTACGGAAAGTGAGATCAACAACAGAAACATTTGCTGTGGGAACACGGAAAGACATTCCGGTTAATTTGCCTTTAGTCTGAGGTAAAACTTCACCAACAGCTTTTGCCGCACCGGTAGAAGATGGAATAATATTGATCGCAGCTGCACGACCGCCTCTCCAATCTTTTTTAGATGGTCCGTCAACTGTTTTTTGCGTTGCTGTGTATGAGTGAATTGTTGTCATCAAACCGCTTTCGATTCCGATTCCTTCTTTTAATAAAACATAAACAACCGGAGCTAAACAGTTTGTTGTACATGATGCATTAGAAACAATAGTATGTTTTGCTGGATCGTATTCGCTATCATTAACACCCATGACTAAAGTTTTTACATCACCTTTTCCGGGAGCTGATATTAGAACTTTTTTTGCGCCCGCAGTAATATGCCCTTTTGCTTTTTCTGAATCTGTAAATAATCCGGTTGATTCAATCACCAATTCTACGCCAAGTTCCTTCCACGGTAATTGAGAAGGATCTTTTTGTGCCATAACACATTTGATCTTATTGCCGTTAACCACTAATACATCATCTGTTTCTACCGATGGTGAACTTTTTTCACTTCCAACTGTACCTCTAAATTTTCCATGAACGGAATCATATTTTAATTGGTAAGCAAAATATTTTGCATCCGTGCTTACATCAACAACAGCTACAACATCAACTTCCTTTCCCAAATGATCTTTATCAGCCAAAACGTTTATGACTTGTCTTCCAATCCTACCGAATCCGTTAATACCTACTTTAACAGCCATTTTCTTTCTCCTTCCAACATATTTTAATGAATATCGGGCTCAAATATATACATTCAAAAAAGAAGATTCAATTTGACCGGTTTTAGTAATTATCTTTTCATTAATGATTGTTGATTTGATCTGAAAAAATTATCTTGTGAGTGTAAGTGCAAAAATTTATATAAAAGACAAAGCTAAACAGCTACCGAGGTGTTAAATGTCTTCATCAGAATTTTTATCATACGTACCAATTTTTTCTGATCTCCCGTCAGAAACTCTGACAATGATCGAGAAGATTGGAACTAAAAAGATGTATAAAAAGAATGAAGTAGTTCTTATGGAAGAAGAAGCAGGTACCGCACTTTTCGTAATTGTAAAAGGAAAAGTAAAAGTTGCACGCTCCAGCAATGATGGTAGAGAAGTAATTCTAACAATTCTTTCCGACAGCGACTTCTTTGGTGAGATGGCTATACTTGATGGATTAACACGTTCTGCAACTGTTACTGCTATAGAAGAATCTGAATTGTTTTTGATCCAGCGTAATGATTTTTTAAATCTAATCCGTGAATTTCCAGAGATATCTATTTCTTTGTTGCAAGAACTAACAAAAAGACTTCGAATAGCAGACGCTAAAATTAAAGCACTCTCCTTAAAAGATGCCGAAGGAAAAGTAGCAACTGTAATCTTACAATTAGCCGACGATATCGGTAAAATAAAACACGGAAAAGTTGAGATTGAAAAACTTCCCCTTCAACAGGATTTAGCAAATATGGCAGGTACATCGCGGGAGACAATATCAAGAACATTACATTCGTTTGCTAAAAAAGGATTGATAGAATTAGACGGATCAAAACTATCCATTCTTGATTACGAAAAATTTAAGGAAAAGTTTATCTAATATGCCCGCTAAGATTGATCTTCATACTCATACTAATCTTTCCGATGGTGCTCTTTCACCAATTGAACTTGTTCAAAAGGCATATGAACGTGGTTTGGATATTATCAGTATAACCGACCACGATAGTGTTAACGGGATTAAAGAAGCTACAGCTTATGCTAAGGAATTAGGAATTGATGTTGTAACAGGATTAGAAATTAGTACAGACCTGGATGATAAAGAAATCCATCTTCTTGCATACTTTATTGATATTGATCATGAAGAATTACAGAAGTATCTCAGTTTTTTCCGAGATGAACGGATCCACCGTGCGAAAAGAATCGTTCAGAAATTAAGGAATCTGGGTTTATCTATTAAACTTGATGATGTTTTAGACCGAGCAAAAAATTCTGCTGTAGGAAGGCCTCACATCGCATACACTTTGGTTGATCTTGGAATAATTCAGAATTACCAACAAGCATTTGAAAAATATATTGGAGATTACGGGCCTGCATACGAGCGAAAAATTCACGTATCACCGCAAAGCGCCTTAAAACTTATTAACGATGCCGGCGGACTTTCATTCATTGCACATCCGGGTTACATGAAAGAAAATCTTTTGTTAAGTTTAATTAAAGCCGGGGTGGATGGTATAGAATGTATACATCCAAGTCACAGCGAAAACCAGGTACAATTTTACCGCGGAATAGTAAATCAATATTGTATTCTTGAATCCGGCGGATCAGATTTTCATGGGGGTAAGAAAGCAGATGATGATAATCTCGGAAAGTTTTTTATCGGAACCAATCAACTTGAAGCTATGAGAAAAATGCTTCGTAAAAATAGTGCATAAAATGACACACCAAACAAGAGCCTGCATGATTTAATTTTCTACTTTTTGTTCACTCTGAAAATACTAAATTTGTTTTGCGTCTTTAATATTATTAACCTAAATCATAAGAGGGATTAATGCGAGCTATCAAAATTTGCTTGATTATTATTTCATTTACCTATTCAATAAGTGCACAGACAATCGGTACGTGGAAAATTTATTCCGACATGAAAAATGTATCGGCTGCCGCATTTTCATCTGCTAACATATGGGCGGCTACAAGTGGAGGCGTCTTTAAATTCAATACTTTAGATACTACTTATTCCATTATGACTAAAGCTGATGGCTTCAATAGTCAGGCTCTTACTTCGGTTGCTGTTGATAATCAAAATAAAATTTGGTTTGGATCGCAAGAGGGATATATAAATGTCTTTGATCCAAGTGATAATTCAATAAAAAGAATAATTGACATATTTAATTCCGGTAAGAACCAAAAACAGATCAATGATTTATTTATTAAGGGCGACACAGTTTTTGTTTCGATAGATTTCGGACTTTTGTTGATAAATACGAAAACACATTCGATTTATGATTCATTCTTAAAACTCGGTAACTTTCCCGCGGAATCAAAAATACTTAGCTCTTATAAATTGAATCTCATTTATGCTTGTACGGAGAATGGTGTTTCAGTTCAAAAAGTAGGTGCACAAAATTTATCTGCACCGGAATCGTGGGATACATATCAATTTGGAACAAGTTTACCTGTGCAATCGGTAAGTAGAATTTTAGAATTCAACGGTCAGATTTTATTAGGAACATCAAATGGAATTTATCGTTTTGTAAATAGAACTTGGCAACCATACACTCTTCAAGGAACAGCAATTAATGATATGATAGTTATCGGAAATGTTCTTTATCTCATCTCAAATAATCAATTGATGCAATTCTCTAATGGTCAGTATTCAATTATTTACCAGAA
This sequence comes from Melioribacteraceae bacterium, assembly GCA_041658245.1. Classification (GTDB taxonomy): domain Bacteria; phylum Bacteroidota; class Ignavibacteria; order Ignavibacteriales; family Melioribacteraceae; genus Fen-1258. The sequence continues at coordinate 27,002 of JBBAAM010000017.1, read as the reverse complement.
TAATAACATATCATTTAACTCAATAACCGGTTCCGCAAACCAAGGAATTTTTATATCAACAAACAGCGGATTGATTCAATTCAAGGACAATAAATCAAAAATTCGTTATCCGAACGGACCGCAAACAAATTCATTCGTTAATCTCTCGGTAGATCCAAAAGGAAATTTATGGGTTGCTTCAGGAAAAGATAATGGAGGTTCCGGATTTTTTAAGTTTGATGGTTCGGAATGGAAAGTTTATAACAAATCTAATTATCCTCAAATTCCAACAAACGCTTATTACAATGTTTATGCCGCTCCCGATAGTGCTGTATATCTTTCAAATTGGGGAACCGGAGTTGCTGTTTTTAAGAATAACAATTTTGAATTTTATTCAAAAAATAATAGCTCCATTTCGGGTTTTGTAAAAGACACGAATTTCGTTCCTGTATCCGATGTAAAAACCGATTCAAAAGGAAATATGTGGGTTCTTGTTAATGAAGCAGCTACAAGAAAACCATTAAGTGTTTATACAAAACAAAAACAATGGTATAGTTACTCCTTCTCCAATCCATTCATAGGTTCTGATGCTACTGATAAAATGATTATTGATCAAAATGATACTAAATGGTTTGTGATAATCAAAGGCAATATGGGACTTTACTATTTTAATGAGAACAAAACTTTTACAAATCTTAGCGATGATACACAAGGATATATAGACGGATTGCTCAGTAATCTCGTGTCATCACTAGCAGTAGATCGAAAAGGATATTTATGGATCGGGACAAATGTTGGAGTGAATGTTATTACTGATCCTTCAAAGCCAAAAGTTACGAGCAATTTAGGATTGGCTCTTAGAAATCAAACCGTTACTTGTATTGCAATTGATCCTCTTGATAACAAATGGATCGGGACTAAACAAGGAGTTTTTGTTTTATCCTCAGATGGTATTCAAGTAATAAATAACAGTCCGTACAATACTAAAAACAGTCCTTTACCTAATGACGACATTAAGAGTATTGCATTTGATGCAAAGAACGGGATTGTATATATCGGAACCGACAATGGTTTAGCAGCATTACAAACATCATCAATACAACCGTTGCAAAGTTTTAATCAGTTGCTGGTTTATCCAAATCCGTTTACTCCAGGCGATAATAATGTTACATCTTTGACCATTGACGGATTGATCAGAAACAGCAGCATTAAAATTTTTAATATCAGTGGTAATTTAATTAGAGAAATCAAAACACCCGGCGGCAAGATCGCATTTTGGGATGGGAAAGATTTAAATGGAAATACTGTCCCTACCGGTATTTATATAATTGTTGCTTATGATGAAGAAGCCAATAATGTAATGACTTCTAAAGTGGCAGTTATTAGAAAATAAACTCTCCAAGTTTCTTCTTGAATCTTGATGCTGGATAAAAATGATTGATATAAAAAATCTTTCCGTTCAATTCACAGGTGATAATCTTTTTGAGAATGTAAATCTCAAGATTGCAAAACATGATAAGATTGCACTTGTCGGATCCAACGGAACAGGTAAATCTACTTTTCTAAAACTTCTTAATGGTATCGAAAAACCCGAATCCGGTTTAATTACAAAACAGAAAGGGATTACAATCGGTTACCTTCCTCAGGATCTAATTGCATTTAAAGGGTTTACCCTTTTTGAAGAAGTTAAATCTGCTATCCCAAATATCAAATCTTTAGAAGAAAGAGAAAAAGAAATAATTGATGGCTTAAATCAACCCAATCTATTAGATGATGATAGAGAAGAATTATTGGAGGAACTGGGCGAGATTCATCATAAACAAGAAGAGATTGATTTTTATTCTGCTGATTCTAGAATTGAAAAAGTTCTTGATGGACTCGGATTTAAGAAACAAGATTTCTCACGAACGACAGATGAATTTTCCGGCGGTTGGCAAATGCGTATTCAGCTTGCACAAATACTTCTTGCTGAAAATGATTTAATTCTTCTTGATGAACCGACAAATCATTTAGATATTGATACACTGACATGGCTTGAAGAATTTCTGCAAGAATTCAAAGGTGCACTAATAATTGTATCACACGATAGACATTTTGTGAATTCAGTTACTAATAAAACTCTTGAGGTATTTGAAAAGCAGATCAATTTTTTCCCCGGCAATTACGGAGCTTATTTAATTTTTAAGGATGAACGGGAGATCCAATTACGTGCTCAGCAGAAAACACAAGAAAAGAAAATAAAAGATGTAGAAAAATTCATCGAACGGTTTAGATATAAATCTACTAAAGCAAAACAAGTCCAGAGTAGAATTAAGCAATTGGAAAAATTAGATTCCATTTCAATTTCTGAAGAAGAAAAACGAATTGACATTAAATTTCCGGAGCCGCCCAGAAGCGGTGTTCTACCCGTTGAGCTTAAAAATGTTTCTTTATCTTACGGAAATCTTCAAGTATTACAAGGAGTGAATCTTCAAATAGAACGCGGTGATAAGATTGCAATTGTTGGACCGAATGGCGCAGGGAAAACTACTCTTGCAAAGATTATCGGCAGTAAATTAAAAACTACCAGCGGTGACTTAACTTACGGACACAATACTTTAGTTTCGTACTATGAACAAGAAGTCGCGGATGCTCTTAATCCGGAATACGATCTTATTGATACACTTGAAGAAACTAACGATAAATTAAGTATCGGTCAATTACGATCTATTCTCGGGTCATTCCTTTTTTCCGGTGATGATGTATTCAAGAAAATTAAAGTTCTTTCCGGAGGAGAAAAGAGCCGTGTTGCATTAGCAAATTTATTATTAACTAAATGTAATCTGATTATTCTTGATGAACCGACTAACCATCTTGATTTTTCATCGAAGGCAATTTTGCAGCGCGCACTAATTGATTTTAGCGGCACACTTATTATAGTATCTCACGATATTGATTTTCTAAAACCAATTACTACTAAGGTTCTTGAGATTCGAAATAGACAAGTCAAAATATTTGTCGGTGGTATTGAATATTATCTTCAAAAGAGAAAAGAGATTGCTGATCCTGAACGCGTTGAGATATTAAATATCGGACAGAAAACAAACCGCAAAGATCAAAAGCGGGCTGAAGCTGAATTACGACAGCAGAAATTTTCATTAACGAAAGTTTTAAAAGCAAAACTATCCGAGTGCGAGAAAAAGATTAATAAATTAGAAATAGAGAAGAAAAGACTCGAAGAAGAACTGACCGACCGGAATATCTTTAACAATCCTCAACTTGTCAAAGAAAAAAATCTTGAGTATCAAAACATTAAATTTAAGCTGGAACCCGAATACAATCTTTGGACGGAATTAAGCCGTCAGATAGAAAAAATTGAAAATAATTTTACATCCTAATTTATTTTAAGAATTCCTCGGCTAATGCAATACCTCCGTAAAGCGCCGCATCATCGCCAAGTTTCGTTTCAAAAATCTTAACATTTTTACCAGGTTCTGCAAGCACGGATTCTTTGAAAGCTTTATTGATTTTGGGAATCATAAACTCGTGCATTGCTTCTATCACTCCGCCTCCTAAAACAATAGTATCAATATTTAATAATGTTGTTATACTCCCTAATACTGTTCCTATTGCAGTTGCAGCTTTTCCAACATATTTAGTTGCAAGCGGATCTTCGTTTAATACAGCATCGGAAAGAACTTTGCTTTTAAGCTGCTTCTTGGGTGATTTAAATTCATTCAGTAAACTTTTTTTACCTTTGTTCAATCCTTTTCTAATATTACGAACAATTGCAGTTCTGCTTGCTGTTAATTCCAATGTGTGCCTATTCGATGAAGTAGCCAATTCACCTTTTGGTTCTACGAGCATATGCCCTATTTCTCCGGCAAAAAAAGACGATCCGCGGTATAACTTTCCATCAAAAAATAAAGCTCCGCCTATTCCTGTACCAACAAACACCACCAAAATATTTTTCACATCAGTACTTAATTCAAATTTTTTAATACCAAGTCCGGCAAGATTAACATCATTCTCGATCAAAACCGGGATTGAGATTTTTTCCCCTAATGCTTTTTTGATATTAAAATTATTAATTCCAAGATTTGGTGCACTGCCAATTTCTCCGCTGAAAGGATTAACAGTACCGGGGACACCCATACACACAGCTTTGATATCGCTTTCTTTCAAATTATTTTCATTTAATATTTGTTCAACAGAAGCGGCAACAGACTCAACTAAAAATTCCGCACCTTTTTCTGTTTCGGTTGGTATTTTTACTCTTGATACTATCTGATTCTGAGAATCAATTAGTGCTGATAATATTTTAGTACCCCCTAAATCAACTGAAATAAGGAACTGAGAAGTCATAAAATCTCCAATTATTCCTAATTATTATGCCATCTAACTAAAAAATGAAAGAAAATATTTATAAATTCACATTGTGATTGAAGTAATTCTGGTAAAAGAATAAAGAAAATCAGTTTCTAAAGCAAGATAACAAGTTTTTATTTATCAAAGGAGAAGTAATGTTTATAAATTTTTCTGATATACCCGCCCATCAAAATCTTTTCCTTGATTATTTGGATGAATTTGAAAATGTAGAAAGATTCTACGGAAAAAATTTTAGGGCAACAGATCAATACCTTCCATTCTTCCAACAACTAAGCAAAAAGAATAGACCTAATCGTTTAATGATATCAGAAATTCTTAAAGCTCAGTATCAAAACCAGAAAGTTTCAAAACATACAGAACAAAACATTCAAGCACTCGCTTCTGAAAAAACCATTGCAGTACTCACCGGACAGCAGCTTGGCATTTTAGGCGGGCCGCTTTATACAATTTATAAATGTATAACAGCGATAAAACTTTGTAACCATTTAAAGGAAAACTATGATGGATTTAATTTTGTTCCGGTATTCTGGCTTGAAGGCGACGACCATGATTACGATGAGGTTAGAAATTTTTCAATCTTAAATAACGAAAACCAAATATTAAATCTAAAATACGATGACGGTCAGCTTGATGAAGTTAATCGCGGCTCAATTGGCGGATTGAAGTTCAGCCAAAATATAGAAAATGTAATTAACGAATTAACCGGAAGTTTACGTGAGACAGAGTTCAAAGCACCTTTGTTAGATTTAATTAAATCCTTTTACCAACCGGATAGAACTTTTCTCGAAGCATTCCGGGAATTAATGATCCGTTTGTTTGATGAGTATGGATTACTCGTTTTTAATCCGCTCGACACAGCCGTACGAAAATTATTAACTCCGGTTTTTTCAAAAGAGATAACTGAATTTGGAGATCATACCGGATATATTGTAGAACGCAGTGCAGAACTTGAAGAAGTTTATCACGCTCAAGTAAAAGTGAAGCCGATAAATTTATTTTACATTGAGGAAAAAGAGCGCCTTTCTATAGAACCGACAGATACGGGAGAATACCGGCTTAAAGGTAAACGTAAAAAATTTACTAAAGATGAATTACTAGCGCAATTGGATACTTCACCGGAGAAATTTAGCCCTAATGTTTTACTTCGCCCTATTTGCCAGGATTACATCTTCCCGACAGCTTTTTATGTTGGAGGTCCCGGTGAGATAAGTTATTTCGCTCAGGTATCGCCGCTTTACAAAATTTATAATATTGACGAACCATTTATTTATCCACGCTCTTCTGCAACTATTGCAGAAAAAGGTGTTCAGACAATCTTGGAGAAGAATAATCTTACTTACACGGATATTTTTTCTGACGAAGAAGAATTAATACAGAAAATTTTAGCCGCTTCCTCGGATATAAATCTCGAATCACTTTTTCTAAACTCTCAAGAAGAAATAAATTCTTCCATAAACCATATTGCAGATAAATTAATTTCTATTGACAAAACACTGGGTGATCTAACCTTTAAATCAAAACAAAGAATTGAAGAAACGATTAACTTCTTGAAAACAAAAGCAGTTGAATCCGAAAAACGGAAATATGAATCAACGATCCGGCAGATCAGTAAGGTTAGAAATGTTTTGTACCCTAATAATAACTTGCAGGAGCGTGAGTTAAATTGGATCTACTTCGCTAATAAATATGGTATGGATATTTTTAAGTGGATCTATAACGAGTTAGCAATTAATAAATTCGAACATCAAATATTAGAGTTGTAACCATTTGTCATTCTGAATCTCGACGCAGTCGGGATGAAGAATCTCAAACTATTGATTGCACAGATTATTAATCTGCTCTACAAATTGTGGGTTTGAAACACCAACACATTTAAAATCATTAACACTTCCGCCATTTTTCATTAACATACTTAAAACACCAAAAGCCATTGCAATACGGTGATCGCCGTAGCTTTCAAAAATTGTTTCCGCATTAGAAACATTACCGCTTAGTTCAAAACCATCTTCGAACTCATTTACAATCAATCCGGCTTTTCTAAAGTTATTGCAGAGTGATTTAATCCGGTCAGACTCTTTTACTCTAAGCTCTTGGGCATTATTAATTCTGAAATTTCCTTCAGCAAAGATTCCTGCAACCGAAAGAATTGGTATCTCATCAATTATATTTGGAATAATTGTTTTAGGTATTGGAACATTTTTTAATTTACTTGAATAGACTCGAATGTTGCCTACCCTCTCCCCTTTTTCTTCCCTCTCATTTTCAATTTCAATCTTTCCTCCCATTTGCTGAAGTATATTAATTACACCGGTTCTTGTCTCGTTCAGCGAAACGTTTCTAATAGTTAATTCTGAATTTTTTGTAAGCAGAGCAAGAACAATAAAAAAAGTCGCACTTGATATATCAGAAGGGACAGTTATCTCAAATGGTTTGGGATAATTATTTTTTGAAATGTAAATCTTTGTTCCTTCACTTGTAATTTCTGTTTTAAGATTTAATAGTTTTTCTGTGTGATTTCTCGTCGGAGTTGGCTCGATAAAAACAGATTCTTCATCAAGATGAATAGCACACAAGATCATTGCACTCTTAACCTGAGCACTCGCAATTTGTAACAGGTAGTTAATTGGTTTAATCAAAGACGGTTTGATGATAATTGGCAGAGTCCCGTTTTCATTCGCAGATATATCAGCGCCCATTAACCTTAACGGATCTACAATTCTTTTCATCGGTCTTTGCGAGAGCGATTCATCTCCTGTAATAACTGATTCGAAATTCTGTGCAGATAATATTCCGCTTATCAAACGAGCGGTAGTTCCGGAGTTACCTGAGTACAACTCAGATTTAGGTTTTGAAAATCCTTTATATCCTTTTCCAATTACTTTTATTTGATCATCGGTGATTTCAAATTTACAACCGAGTTTTTCAAAGCAATTGATCGTAGAAAGTACATCTTCCGAACCGGAACAATTACGAATTACCGAAGTCCCCTCTGCCATCGCTGCAAACATAACTGCCCTGTGAGAAATTGATTTATCTCCACGTAAGAATAATTCGCCTTTAATGCTATCAATGTTTTTAAATTTTCGAATCACTTCTCACACCACTTATCAATTAACTTATCGAGTTCTTCTTTAGATAACTCACTTTTTTTATACATTCCTTTTAAGACTCTTTGCCGTTGTGCTTCATACAAAGTTACTGCTGCAGCAACCGAAACATTTAAGCTTTGTATCATTCCGCTCATCGGTATGTAAAAAGTTTCATCGGATAACTTTTCTGCTTCCGGTGAGACTCCTCTTTTTTCATTACCAAAAACGATAGCTATTTTTTTAGTCAGATCAATATCATAAATATTTATTGCGCTTTTATTCAGCATACTTGCATAAATCTTGAAACCTTGTTTTCTCAGATCATCGTAACAAAGTTGGGTGTTGTCAAATTTATCAACTTCAATCCATTTATTTGCAGATGAAGAAGAAGTTTTGCTGATTCGCGGGAATGATTCAAACGTATAAAGTAAACTTATTTTGGGGACACCAACAGCATCGCAAGTTCTAAATATTGCACTAACATTGTGAGGATCATGAATGTTCTCCATAACCACGCGTAGCGAGAATTGTCTAGCTGCTGCTGTTTCAATGATTTTTTGTAACCGTTCGACTGTCTTAAACTTTCTCATCACTTATCAAAGACAAGTTTATAAACAGTAAGAGGATGTTCTTTGCGTGCTCTATCAATAATCATTTTTTGATTTGAGGAACTTTGTAGATAATATTTCAACAGTTCGACTGTTTTATTAATCGCTTCCTCTTCGCTATGCGCCCAGCTTTCACATCCTTTAATTGAAGGGACTTCTGCTGTGAATCCATCATCTGTTTGTATAACGTTAAGATCTAAAACCAAAATTTTTCCTCTCAATTTCTGTTATTCTGAGTCCGGCAGAGCCGGACGAAGAATCTCTAAACTCATCAAGTTAGAGATTCTTCGTCGTTGCACTCCTCAGAATGACATTTAATAACCCGCTGCCGTTGAAACAGAACCGCCAACAATTTTCACACTTGCACTTGCACCGATCCTATCGGCACCGCTTGCAATCATTAACTTAGCATCTTCCGTGGTTCTTATTCCTCCGCTTGCTTTTACACCAACAGCAGAACCAACTACATACCGCATTAAGGCAACATCGCCGGCAGTTGCGCCACCCTTACTGAATCCCGTTGATGTTTTTACAAAATCTGCTTTTGCTTCTTTAGCAAGAATGCACGCTTTAATTTTTTCTTCATCGGTTAATATTGCAGATTCAATAATCACTTTACAAACCGCACCGAATTTTTTTGCTGCAAGTACAACTTGATTGATATCATTAAAAACATATTCATTCTCACCTTGCTTAAGCATCCCGATATTAATTACCATATCAATTTCTTGAGCACCGTTCTTAAGAGCTTGTTCTGCTTCAAAACGTTTTGTTTCAGTTGTTGTTGCCCCAAGCGGAAATCCAATAACAGTACAGACTTTTACTTTGGATCCGCTCAATAAATCTTTACACATCGGAACATAAGAAGGATTAATGCAGACTGAAGCAAAATTATAAGTCCTTGCTTCTTCACAAAGTGTTTTTATTTCTTTCGGAGTAGCTTCAGGTTTTAATAAAGTATGATCAATCATCCGCGCAACTTCTTGATCAATATGTTCACCAACTCCTATGCTGGCGGCAATTCTTTCAGCGCCATTACTGATAATATTTTTTACAGCCGTTGGCTGATCAATTACATTTCGTTCCCAGCCGGCACATGTCCCGCCCGCGCAGTAAAAATCTTGAAGAGATTTTTCAATTAAAACTTGCGAGACAACTTTTTCGATTAAATTACTCATCGTTTATGTTAATTTTTGTTTTGTAATCTTAATGTATGCAAGAAAAGTATTTTGAAGCAACATAGCAATTGTCATTGGTCCAACTCCGCCCGGCACCGGCGTAATAAAAGATGCTTTTTTCGAAACATTTTCGAAATCAACATCTCCAACAATCTTGTATCCTTTCGGTGATGATGAATCCTCAACGCGGTTTATACCGACATCAATAACTACAACTCCTTCTTTTACCATATCAACAGTAATGAAATTTGGTTTACCAATTGCGGCGATTAATATATCAGCTTGTATCGTAAATTGTTTTAAAACTTTTGATGCTGAATGACAGACTGTAACTATAGCATTGGCGCCGTCTTTTTTCTGAAGCAGCATATTAGCAACCGGTTTACCTACTATGTTACTTCTTCCAACTACAACAACATGTTTACCGCTAGTTTCAATTTTATACCGCTTGATAAGTTCAAGTATTCCGTTTGGCGTGCATGGATAAAAAGTATCTTTCCCGATCACTAGTCTTCCAACGCTGATAGGATGAAAACCATCTACATCTTTTTCGGGTAAAATTCTTTCGATCACTCTATCTTCATTAATATGTTTTGGTAGAGGAAGCTGAACAAGTATTCCATGATAATCATTGTTAGTGTTATAATGATCTATTAATTCAAGAAGATTTTCTTCGGTTGTTGCGGAAGGAAGTTTTTCAATTTTGGATAGCATTCCGATTTCGTTACATGCTTTGCTTTTCGAAGTAACATAAGATTGAGAAGCCGGGTTATCTCCTACAACAATCGTAACCAAACCCGGAACTTTAATGTTTAGAGATTTGAGCCAAGAAACTTTTTCTTTCAGCTCATCTCTAATTTCTAACGCAATTTTTTTACCGTCAATAATTGTTGCCATATATCTAATATTATGTTTAGAGATTCTTCGCTTCGCTCAGAATGACAGATCAATTTAAATTTGTCATTCTGAATCCGGCTGTTGCCGGATGAAGAATCTTATCTATTACTTACCTTATCAAATTCCGGAAGAAAAATTCTTTCTATCTCCAATGTCTTTCCGGTAGTAGAATCAACTTTTAAAAATAATCCTGTAAGATGAACATTATCAGTCGCTGTCTGATATTTTTGCGGTGTTTGATATAAAAATCTGTTGATCGCAGCATCAGTCTTCATTCCAATTACAGAATCATAAGGTCCGGTCATACCGCAATCAGTTATAAATCCAGTTCCATTCGGAAATATTCTTTCATCTGAAGTTTGAACGTGTGTATGCGTTCCGATTACCGCAGAAACTTTTCCATCAAGAAAATTTGCTAAAGCAATTTTTTCTGCAGTCGCTTCAGCGTGCATATCAACAATAATTACTTTTGTTTCTTGTTTTAATCTTGCAATTACCCATTCAGCTGTACGGAAGGGACAATCAATCGCAGCCATATAAGCACGGCCTTGTAAATTAAGAACAGCGACTTTCCCCATTCCGCTTTCAAAAATATAGTAACCGTTTCCGTGAGTTCCCTTTGGGTAATTTTGAGGACGGAGAACCCGCGCATCTTTCTTCAGATATTCTTGCGATTGAAATTTATCCCAAGTATGATTGCCGCCGGTAATAACATTCACACCAAGTTCGAATAATAATTTTGCTTCCTTTTCAGTACAACCTTTTCCATCGGAAGCATTTTCACCGTTAGCAATGATTACATCTGTCTTGTATTTTTTTTGAAGTCCGGGAAGTAACATTTGCACAATGTTAAGCCCGGGTTCGCCAACAATATCACCAATAAAAAGTATGTTTATTGTCATTTAGATCTTCTTCTTAATCTTGCTCTTATTCTTAATCTTGTTTGCAATATATCTAAATCGAATGAATATTGAAAAGACAAGATGCTGGATGTTTGACTCTAGATATTAGTTATGAGAAAGTTTTGTCGAAGGTAATTAAGAAATGAAATTAATTGTGTTGAAGGATTTTTACTTTGATTTTATTCTTTAGTGTTTTGCCATTTAAGTTTGATGCTGTGTGTTGTCAAAATGGTTGCAACTAACATGTACACAGACGAAACTGTGGTTTTTGCTGTTAAGCGCTATGGACCTCTTCTTTTTCTCTTTCTTCTTTAGTGAAAGACCTAAAGCCGTTAAGTCCAGAATTTGGATCAACTGTTAGTTTCATTTTTTCACTGCTTCCATTTGCGATAATTCTTACTACAATTTTTTCCTCTTTATAGGAAGCCATAAACTCTTGAATCAATTGAATTGTTACGAGTACAAAGTTTATTCCTGTTTCTAATCTAGGGGTAAGCCATTGAAGTGGAACTGATTGCGTGACCACTCCATCAATTAATACGCCTTCACCTCGACTAATATTGAATTTATCTTTGTGGATAATGTAATCAGAATGCATAAACGCGTTTCTAACTTGTTTGACTAGGGAAAAATTCATTGATTCTCCTATTGCTTGAAAACCTCCCTCTGTGGCCCATTCTGCGATTCTCAAAACTTTATTGTGTGGATAATTCGCTGGTCGTTTGCTTGAATGCAATTCAGCCATGAATGGTGTCATGCTAAATCTTTCGTTTTTACAAATGCGCAATAAATTTGCAATGATGTTGTAAACGTCTTCAATTTCGGTAGCGTGACAATAAAGGAATAAAGTTAAACGCAAACGAAAGAGATCATCTATTGGTGAATTTATTTCTCCAAGTAGCTGCTTCATTGTCACATAACTTTCTCTAAGAGGGTCCCAGCCGGCACTTTCCAGTCCTCGCACTCGAAGAATGGTGCAACAGAATTCAAATTCTTCAGTGGCTTGTGCTTTTTCGAATAAAGGCTTTAGTAATGTTATGGGATCATTTTCTTCCATTGACTGACTTTAAGATTTAAGGACAATTGCGTTTTACTAGTATAACTACACGATATGGAGATTAGCAGTCATTAGCGGCTGTAACAACGCCATCATCATTTATTTTACTTTAATAATCTTCTTTTCCTTTGCGCTTCCAATATGTTTTAATTTTCTCTTACTGTCAATATAGTTTGCTCATAATCTTAATATTGTTCACTAACACCTAATGCTTATCATTCACACACATAAGTTTCTAGATACAATCATGATACAAATAAATATGGTAGAAACTATTTTGTATTTGCGGTGATTTTTTCCGTTTGTTTTACTCATTTACTTGTCGCTTGTTAGAGTTCCTCGACTGACTTAAATAAATTAATAGCTAATCCTAATAGTAATCTGGTGTCTTCGGTAAAATTAATATCGTTTTGACCAAACGAGTATGTTGCAAGTACTTTCATATCCGACCCGGGAACTTCGTACCCAAGAGTAACATTAAAGTGGCTGATAAAATCGTTTACATTATTCTTCTCTTTAAATTTTTTACCTAAAGTATATCCAAAATTACCTTCTACAAGAAGACTATAGTTCTCCATGACCGGTATATAATAATAAATTTCAACGCCGATCTTTCCGCCTTTTTGTAAAGCATCCGGTTTGGTATTGTCATTAATTTCATCCCAATATTCGGCTCCAAACTTAATAACTGGATTAAGCCGTAACCTATTAGGACTACCAAAAGTTAAATCAATAAAATTGGGTAACAGTGTTGTGTAATAAAAACTAGCGTTCAATCTCGATTTGCGAAATGTTTGGTTTCCCTCAATCCCGAAATAACCTCTTACCTCCCCAGTCTCGAACGGTTTTCCATTTTCAAGACCAAAGACATGTCCTACTGTAAGAGGAAATAAATGAATTTCTGAAATGGGATCGTTTTTATCCGAACTTACATAACCTTTTGCAGCAAATCTCCACCACGCTACACTTTCTACAGGTGTTCCATAATAACTGAAACTCAATGCAAATACCCTTCTACTAGAATCAGCAACATCGGCTTTTATCCCGAAATCAATTTTGTTTTGGTAAAGGGTTTGTGCACCTCCTCTAGCGGCAATTAATCTTTGTCTATTCTCCTCTGATAAAAATATTTTTTTGAGTGTTGCTTCCTTTAATACTTCCGGAGTAATTACTATAAAGTCACCATTTGAAAGTTTTATTTTGATTGGATCACTCATGAAAATATAGTTTGTTTGATTTGAAAGCGCATCAATGATATCGGGTTTACTATCTACCATTTGAATAATATATAGAGCCGCACCTATTAAACTGCGATTAAGTTCAAAAGCAATTTTATCATCAGCATCCCGAATCTCAAATCTTGGTAAATTATTTTTATCAAGTGCAAACGCCTCCCGGTCAATATTTATTCCATCAGGCATAGCATTTTTTAAATTTATATCAAATGCAACACCCGTAAAGGCGCTGGTTGATCCAACAATCACCCTTACTTGTATCTTCTCAACTGGAACTATAATCTCCTTTGCATAAACCGGCAATAGTGAAAGCATAAACAAAATATGAGTGAGAATAAATAAATTAGTAAACTTTTTCATATTAATTTTCCTGTGTTATTTACCTATGAACTATTCAAATAAGATCTCCATTGCTCTCTTTCATGCTTGGATCTGGCTCACCTAAGAAAACAGAATTTTCATACACATAGTCTATGAAATTACCCAAAGCTGGAAATTGAGTAAGCATTCCTTCATTGAGTACTATTCGACTCCCTTTTTTTCTGATACACGCTGCAACCATGTTGATAAAAATTGTTTTGTGTATGTCATGCCAATGATTAAAAGTAAATACTTCAATATTACTTGTATTGCTGAAGTCCGCAATACTATCAAGTGACTTCTTCACGCACTCTTTTACATCCGAACGGCTGATAGCAGGCATTTATTCCCTCCTTAAAAAATAAAAATTTATTCTTAATCTCATAAATCAGTATAGAAATTTTATTACGTCAGCTTCCCTTCCCGTTCTTCTCCTTTTGTTACAAACATTGTTTTGAATAACTCGCTAAGCTTGTTGGTTGCTTGATCTGTGAACATTCCAACCAGTGTACTTACTGCTACGATGCCGTACAAATTAGCCGCATCGCTTGTTGCGCTGCCGGAGAAAAATCCCGCCCGTACAACAATATAAAATATCATTGACACCATTCCACCGAGTACCGGTCTGCCAAAGTACCAAAGACTCCATGAACGGAATAATCTTCTTTGTCCGCGAAAATCCATCAACGATGATAATCCGTGTGTCGCTCCACCAAGAATACCAAACAATAAACTTAGAATTAACAATCTTGTACCCAAATCGCCGCTCTCTTTTTTACCGCTTACCTCTTTTGCTGCTGAGGATTGCTTTGAGGAATCCGTCATTACCTTATTAGTCAATGAATCCGGAACGGCAACAGCTACTTTTGTTGTGTCTTTTGGTACATTACTTTTATCGGTACTCTTAATAGGTTCTGTAGGCCAGATCATTATTGCAATTACAATAGCGGCTATCCCTGTAACAATATTCCATGTAGTTAACAATCTGTGAATTAAAGGCCGCATTGCGCCAATCTCCTCAGTTACAAATTTTGAATCATCCCCTTCTTTCAATTTCAGATTATCGGGAGGTGTTTGTTGATCGTCTGCCATTGTTTACTCTCCTCTTTTATTTTACTTGCTGTTTATTTGTGAATTATAGAAAACCTTATAAAATCATAATTGACTAAGAAGAAATTGAATTAGTTCTATACGAAAAATATTTCACAAAAATCGAAGTAGTATTTTCTTTCCCCCTCGAGAGTCTGCAATTAGGACGGTATTATTACTAGAAATGAATTTTGTATACTAAACTAAATTGTTCCCTCCGAGGTTGATATCAAGGTAATGAAATATTTAGAGCGTATCAAGAAAAATTGTATAAGCTGGAAAACGATAAATAAACAGCGATTTGAAATTACAAAATATATCATCGGTTAATCTATTTTGATTAAATTTATTTTGTAAAACAAAATGAATAATGGAAGAAAATAAATTAACAGAAATCCCTTTCGAAGAAGCCGAGTATTCTGTTTTCGATTTTGAAACTACAGGAACTTCTGCTCTCCGCAATAAAGTTATTGAGATCGGAATCGTCAAAATTAAAAAGGGAAAAATTGTAGATACTTTTTCTTCATTCATAAATCCGGGAAGGCCCATTCCATTTTATATCACACAGATAACCGGCATTACATCAACCGATGTTCAAGATGCACCTTATTTTGATGAAGTGTATCCGCAAATAAAAGAGTTCATCGGCGATACAATCTTAACTGCTCACAACCTCAGTTTTGATTATTCATTTCTCAAACATGAATGCTTAAATCAAGAGCTTGAGGTTCCAGCTAATAATGCAATCTGTACATTTCGTCTCGCCAGAAGAATGTATCCGCAATTTCCTAGCAAGTCGCTTGGCAATCTTGTTAAGCAGTTAAAGATAAGACATAGAGATGTTCACCGTGGACTTGGCGATGCAACGGCAACCGCTAAAATTTTATTAAGAATGTTTCGGCAGCTTCGCGATGAGCATGATATTGATACTGTCTCAGACTTAATTAGTTTTCAAAAACATTCCGCATCAACACAACCGTATCGAATTATAAAGAAGAAACTACTCGATGATGTTGTGAATATTCCCGGAGAGCCCGGTGTTTATTTCTTTAAAAATGCTAAAGAAGAAATAATTTATATCGGCAAAGCCAAGTCGCTCAAAGAAAGATTGCGAAATTATTTTATGAGCACTGCAATGCGGAAATCAAAAGAGATAGTCCGCAAAGCTTCCGGATTGGGTTATAAAACTACCAATACCGAACTGACTGCACTTTTAGCTGAAGCCGAGTTGATCAAAAAGCATCTGCCAAAGCAGAATAAAATGCTGAAGAAATATCCAAGGAGTTATTTTATAAAAATTCTTTTTATTCATAATTTCCCTTCTGTCGAAGTTTCATCTACGATCAACTTTGACGGCAACAATTATTTTGGTCCGTATCCTAATCGCGATACTGCCAACTCGCTGAAAGAAATTATTGACAATACTTTTCTGTTGCGTGAATGTTCCGACAAAGAATTTAATAAAAAACGCAGATGCTACCTTGCAGATATTGATCGCTGTTATGCACCATGCACTGAATATAATATTAAACCACAATATGCCGAAGAACTAGAGCGCGTTAATGATTTCTTATGCGGAAATAACCAATCCGCTGTTGATCGTTTGCTAAACAGAATGAAAGAGCTAAGCGCTAAACAAAAATATGAAGAAGCCGGACAGATCAGAGATGTTGTAAATTCAATTTTGAATCAACTGAACAGATCATCAATCCTTGCTGAGCCGATCAATAGAGCAAATGTATTGATAGAGATCCTTGGTTCAAGAAAAAATGATTACATGCTTTTACTTGATGGGAAAATGTATCTCAAGAATTACATACTCAATGAGAAAGACCGATTCGATGATATATTAAATGAGTTTTTCTCGGGCGATATTCAATTGATCAAAGAACTAACCGAAAAAGATTTAGAAAGTTTGCGGATAGCTTTAAGCTGGCTGGTAAAAAATCGGAATAGAATTAAAGTCCATTACTTGAAGGATTATCAGTTTGCTGAACAACTGGGACCAAATTTAATATTTAATAAATGACCTTACGCAAATTAAGTTGATTAACAGCCACGACGTTTAGAGACTGTGTGAAAAATATAGTCAAAGTTATGAACTCATCCCCCGTCCCCTTCTCTTAAAAAGAGAAGGGGAGATTTCGCACCGTTTTCTGGCAACTCAATTCCCTAAGAAAAAGTCCCTCTCTTTTTAAGAGAGGGATTTAGGGTGAGTTCGTTTTTACATTGGTGTTTTCACACAACCTCTAAAGCTCGTGGCTATACAAATGTATATTCTTGCGTAACGTGAGTAAGTAAGAAATTATGTTAATGCAAAATTGAGAATTAGATACCGGGCAAGAAGAGCAGTAATAATTATAATGATTGTGTATATGATAATATGACGAACCGACTTTCTAGTAAAAATTAATGTAGAACGGAATCCCCTCCAGCCGCATTCTTTACAACGATATGTTTTGAAAAAAGTAATTCTGCGAACAATCTGTTCAAACATACTCTTTGCACGTGAACGGTGGAGTGTGCCAACAGATTTACATTGCGGGCATTTCCCAAATTGCGGGTTCATGTGGACTAAAACTTTTGGATTTTCAGATACAGTCATAAGCAATAATAATTATTTATAATCCAGTTTTACAAGTTTATCGTAAAGTTTTTTATTGTTTAGAATATTAACTGCTGCCGCAAATTGATTATCCATCTTTAATGATTCTTTAATTCTGCCCTGTCTTCCATCAATTCTTGCGGCTAACTCTTCACGAATCAGAAACAATATATCGTTTTTATATTTTTCGATCTCGTTTGAGTGGTTGGCATCAATTTGATTTTTTGTCCTGTCTAGCTGTTCAATAAATTTTTGATCAAGATTCTCTTCTGAAGCTGCAGTCTTTAATTGATCAATCAGTTTCTCGGCACGTGATATAAAATCAAAATTTTGACTGTGAAGATAATCTGTAAATTCTTTAAGCAGCATGTCAGACGAATATTTTTTTAGATCGCGGTTTTGATTGTTATTAAAAAATTTTGTCGCAAATCGGAAAAACATACCGTCGGCAAGTAATTTTTGAACAAGACCTGAATTTGATTCACTGACAACAATTGTATCGGGCATAATTCCACCCGCAGAATATACTTTTCTCGAATGATCTGTATAGAATTCATTTTTTATAAGATTCATTCCTTTTTCAAAAACTTTATTCTTCTCGGAATAGCTGATCTTCTGAATTGATCTTCCGCTTGGAGTATAATAACGGGCGGTGGTAATCTTTAATGACGTATTATATGATAAGGGAATAATTGTTTGAACCAGTCCTTTTCCGTAAGAGTTTGTTCCAACTAATACCGCTCTATCGTGATCTTGAATTGCTCCGGCAACAATTTCGGATGCAGATGCAGATCCTTCATCAATGATAACAGCCATTTTTATTTTGCCTGCTATCGGTTCTTCTTCGGAAGAATAGCTCCGTGTGCTTAAACTATCTCTCCCTTTAACTGTAACAATTGTCTGTCCCTTATCTAAAAATTTTTCACAAACATCAATTGCGGCATCAAGTAATCCGCCGGGATTACCGCGAAGATCGAGAACAACAGAACCAATTTCTTTTTGGGATCTAAGTTCCAGCATTGCTTTTTTAATTTCTTCACCGGCAGAACGGGAAAACCCGCTGAGTTTTAAGTATGCATTCTTACTTTCTTCGGGAACAAATCCATAATAAGAAAGATTTTTTATTTCAATCTCTTCACGAACTAAATTGAAAATTATTTCATCATCAACGCTTTCTCTTTTAACAACTATATTAACAGTTGTACCAACATCTCCTTTTAAGAACTCGCTTAAATTTTCATAATTATCTTTTGTAACGGAAATATTATTAATCTTCACAATAATATCACCGACTCTCATGCCTTGCCTTTGAGCAGAGAATCCTTCGATCAAATCAACGATAGTAATGTTTTCATTTCTGAGACCTACCGTTGCACCAATTCCACCGTACTTACCTTTGGTAATGATCTCAATATCCTTCTGCCCATTTACATCCAAGAAATTTGTGTAAGGATCAAGCGATGTCAGCATTCCGTTAATGCCGGAAAGCATAAACTCTTCCGGATTTAATTGATCAACATAATTTATTGTTACTTCTTTGTAGACTCTTCCGAAGATATCTATGCCTTTATTAATTTGGAAATAGATATCATTATCACGAGTTAAAAAACCGGAGAATAAAATTATCGCAACGATGAGTAATAATATTTTACTTCTTAACTTCATAATGTTTCCTTTCTAATTCTCTAATTTCTTTACTTCATCAATAATAATTTTATGGATCTGTTCTATTGGAAGCTCGCCGTTTATTATTTTGAACCGTTTTTCTTTTTCTGCCATGTAGAGATAGCCGTTCCGTACACGTTTATAAAAATCCATTTTGGAAAGTTCTATACGGTCCAGCTCTATCTGTTTTACTTTAGATTTTCTTTTTATTACTTCATCAATAGAAATATCAAGAAAGAAAGTAATATCCGGAACTGCTTTCCCGATGACAAATTGCTGCAGTTCTTCTACAAATCCAAGATTAATTTTTCTGCCAAATGCTTGATATGCAATTGAAGAATCGTGGAAGCGGTCGGAGATCACATAGTAATTTTCCTTTAATGCGGGAAGTATGACTTGATTAACCAGTTGTGATCTGCTTGCCGAAAATAAAATCAGCTCGGTTTCAATAGATATTTCCGAATTTTTTTTATCTAAAAGGATATCGCGGATCTTTTCAGAAATTGGTGTCCCGCCGGGCTCGCGAATAATTTTTACTTTACCGCCTTTATCAATTAGATAATTCTCAAGGAGCTGCACTTGAGTTGATTTACCGCAAAAGTCGAGTCCTTCAAAGGTTATAAACATTTTTTAATACTGTTTGATTATGTATTCTAGTTTTTTAGGTTGTGTTATTGTTAGAGTTGTGAATTGCGGAAATTCTACAATTGGTTCTATTGTTTTTCCGTTTTCTTTCAGTGCTGTCCAGAAATCAACATAGACTTTTATGCTGTCGTTAGTAAGTCTGCCAAGTTTATTTATGCCTCCGCGCAATACAACATTTATTTTAGCCGGATAAAGAATTAGTTCTTTATTAGGCGGAACATTTCTTGTCTCAATTAAAATTGATTCAAAAGTTTTATCAACAATCTTCTGCACTTCGAATTCAAGAGAAAATTCTGTCTTTTGTATTGTTATTCCATCCGGAACTTCTAACGGAAGATCGAGTTTTACATTATCACTTATATCAGTGAACTCACGGAATTCTGTTTTTATTGTATCAATTTTTTGAAGTAGGTTTGTCGGACCGGAGATTTCAACAGTTTCAGGATTGATTTTAACTTTAGACGCCAGACCAAATCCCGGTTTAAAATCAAATTTCAAATTTTGCACAACCGGCACACGTTTCAAACCGCTCCTTTCAATTTCATATTCAATCTGTGATGGTGCAATTTCCAAAACTTGAAATGATGCCGCTAACCATGGATTAGCATCAATAAAATTACTTAAATCGCTTCTATACTTACCGGCTCTTCTATGAACAGAAATATTAAATTCATTATCTCCGCCAAGACTTAATTTAGTCAACTCCCATCCTTTTCCTTTTACCTGCAGATAAACATTATCCACTGAAGTTGAACCAACCGCATAGTTTTTGGGTAGGTCCGTAAATTTAACGGGTACTTCAATTGTAGTTATATACATATCAGAAAGAGCAACGGCGATCCAAAGCACAATTGAGAAAATTGCAATTAACGATATAGTGACAACTTTTTTCTTCATACTTAAATATAAAAAAAATCCCGCTTAGCGGGATTAATCTTTAATCATTTTGTAAATGAGATTTAGCGAATCATCTCAAAGTGCTCAATCAGTTCATCTCTATTTGCTCTCGAGATTTGTCTCCCCTTTATAGGAAAATTATCAAAGCTTCTTGCTAAATGACGAAGCTCATGAACATTCAATTCTGAAAGGTGTTCATTAGAAGGAATTTCTCCGGGAGTTAATTGCTTCTCGTCTTCTACTTTACCGATTTCTTTTAGAGCTTCTTTACGAAGTGAATCTAAACGTGAAGATGTAAGTGATTCTGATTTATCTAATCTAGGCCTGCCTCTTCTTTTAAGCGGAACAGTTTCCGTCTCTTCTTTTTCAGTTTCATCGAAGAGAGATTCGTCTTCGACTTTTTCATCAACAACTTCTCTAACAACAGTCTTTTCCTTAACCGGTTTTTCTTTTTTAACAACTTCTTCAGGTTGAATTCCGGTAGTTATAGATGGATAATAAATGAGGTCTTCGATTTGATCATCAGGACGGGGAATTACATGTGCAGAAACTAATTGACCGACTCTTTGAGCGGCGGCTGCACCGGCATCAACAGCAGATTTTACAGCTGCGGTTTCGCCGATAATTTTTACAGTAACTAACGCGTCAGTAATTTTTTCTTTACTAACTAATTTTACATTAGCGGCTTTTAACATAGCATCGGCGGCTTCTATAGCGCCGATCAAGCCCTTAGTTTCAATAAGACCTAAAGCAAATTGCATATATTTTTATTTAGCGCGTTTAGGTAGAATCAATTCAACATCACTATGCGGACGTGGAATGACATGGACTGAAATCAACTCACCAACTCTCTGAGCTGCGGCTGCACCGGCATCTGTTGCTGCTTTAACTGCTCCAACATCGCCTCTAACAAGAACAGTTACATAACCGCCGCCGATAGTTTCTTTTCCAATCAATTCTACTTTAGCTGCTTTTACCATAGCATCGGCAGCTTCGATTGCACCGACCAAACCTTTGGTTTCAATCATTCCGAGTGCGTCAAGTGTCATAGATGTGCTCCCTTTTGGTTTTATTACTAATCCAAAATAATTTATAATGTTAAAAATGTCAATCTATTAATCACTTTACTAACAGTTTTACTCTTATTTTTTAGCCGTGTTTAAGTAGTCCTCTAAGATCACTGCTGCAGCATTTTTATCCAATAACGATTTATCGCGTCTCTTTTTCTTCGAACTTACTGATTGGATGATCCGTTCACGTGCGATCGAAGATGAATATCTCTCATCTATCAATTCGATCTGCAAAACAATTTTATTTTCTAATTCCGTTTTGAATTTTAATACTGATTGAGAACTTGTTGATTCATCACCGTTTTCTTTTAACGGATAACCCAGAATTATTTTTACGATATGATATTCATCAATAATTTTTTTTAACCGCTCAAAAAAATTTGAATCATTTGGAAGTGTTATTAACGGGTAAGCAAAAATATTAAGCGGATCAGTTACAGCAAGACCGATTCTTTTAGTACCATAATCAATTGCAAGTATTCGTTCTTCGTTCAATATTTTTCCATTGTTATTGATTCTCCGCGTCAAATCTTTCAACTGTATAGATACCGCGGTTCTTTTTTAACCGCTCGATTAGTTTCGTTAAATGCTCCAAATCTTTTACATAAACCGTGATCGTTCCCTTAAACATAGAATCATTTGTTGTGATATTTACTGATTTAATATTTGTGTTTTGATAAGTAGTAATACTGTTTGAAATGTCTTTTAAGATTCCCGGAACATCATCTCCTCTAATACTAAGACCGGCAACGAAGAACGCCCCGTCTGATTTGGGCCAATTAACCGGAATTAACCGTTCTTCATTTGTCTTGATCATATTTATCAAGTTCTTGCAGTCTTTACGATGGATTTTTATTCCCTCACCTATCGTAACATAACCAATCACCTGATCACCCGGAATTGGATTGCAGCATTTTGCATAAGAGTAAGCAAAACCTTTTGAATCGCCTTCAACAACAATTCCGCCTGCAGTGTTGCGAGCAATGTTCGCAAATTTATCAAACGCAACTTCTACACTTTCTTTTTCATCTGTTTCTACTTTTGGATTCAGTATCTCATCCAAATTTAATTTGTCTAGTGCAATCGCTCTAAAAAATTGCCTGTTGTTATCGAACTTAAGTTTACGTACAAGTTTGGAAAGATCATCCGAAGTAAAAGAGAGTTTTAATTTCTTGATCTTTCTATCCCATATTTCTTTGCCGGAATCAAGAAGCTTCTCTTCTTCTTTGTTCAAATATTTACGGATGCTATTCTTTGCTTTGTGAGTCTGAACGAACTGCAGCCAGCTTTTATTCGGGTGCTGATTTTTAGAAGTAATGATCTCGACTTGATCGCCGCTGTGAATTACTGTATCAAGCGGAACGATTTTGCCGTTTACTTTTGCACCGATACATTTATAACCAACGTTGCTGTGAATTTCAAAAGCAAAATCAACCGGAGTTGAGTTTAATGGTAATCTTCTTAAATCACCCTTCGGCGTAAAGATGTAGATCTCGTC
The DNA here is from genome assembly GCA_041658245.1 of Melioribacteraceae bacterium. Taxonomy (GTDB): domain Bacteria; phylum Bacteroidota; class Ignavibacteria; order Ignavibacteriales; family Melioribacteraceae; genus Fen-1258. The sequence continues at coordinate 3,860 of JBBAAM010000017.1, read as the reverse complement.
TTGATATAAATTTAGTTTGAAGCTTGCTAAGATTTCTTTTGTAGCTTCATCCTTGGACGCATGTTCAAAAATGTCCCGGATCCAGCTTACCCATTCTTCCAGATCTTTATCTTTAGTTGTTGTGTTCTCTTTATATTTCCAATGAGCCGCTACACCTCGTTCAGCAATTTCGTGCATCTTCCGTGTTCTGATCTGAACTTCAACTAACTTACCATCCGGACCAATTACAGTTGTATGAATTGATTGATAATTATTTTTCTTGGGGATTGAGATAAAATCTTTGAACCGGTCAGCAATTGGTTTGTAAAGTTGATTGATTATTCCAAGAACATAATAGCAATCATTGGTGTCATCGCTTTCCAAAATAATTCTGATAGCAAGAAGATCATATATATCTTCGAACGGACGGTTTTGAATTATCATTTTTCTGTAAACACTGTAGAGATGTTTTGGTCTTCCGCCAAGTTCATATTTAATATGATGTTCCTTGAGTTTTTCAGTAATCGGTTTTGAAAATCGCGAGATGAATGATTCTCTCTCTTTGCGTGTATTTTTTATTTTGTTTGCAATATCATCATAAGCTTCTTTGTTGAGATACTTGAACGAGAGGTCTTCCATCTCCCATTTTAATATTCCCAACCCGAAACGGTGAGCGAACGGTGCGTAAATTTCCAAAGTCTCTTTTGCAATTCTTCTCTGCTTCTGAGGATGTACAAACTCAAGCGTGCGCATGTTGTGAAGACGATCTGCAAACTTTACAAGAATTACACGCACATCTTTTACCATTGAAAGAAGCATCTTGCGGTAATTTTCTGCTTGTGTAATCTCCTGACCCTTGAACACTCCGCCAATTTTAGTAACCCCGTCAACTATCTCTGCAACTTCTTTACTAAATTCTTTAGCAATAAAATCCAGACTTATATCGCTGTCTTCAACCACATCGTGGAGAAGTGCGCTTACAACGGAAATATCATCGAGAGGAATTTCGCGTGCAACAATCATTGCCACTTCGTACGGATGATTGAAATACGGCTCGCCCGATGCACGGAAATCATTCTTGTGCGACTCATGGCTCAACTGAAAAGCTTTTTTGATAAGCGCTTCATTAACGGAAGGAAGATTCTTTTTGCAGATCTTCAAGAGATCTTCTAACATCCGCTGGTGTTTTATGCTAATCGTCAGTTCCATAATTTATAAATCAGCAACATTTTTTTTCACTTTGAATCGGTGGACATTTAACCGACCCGTAAGAACAGAAAACACAGCAATCTCCTTCTTTTGGCTTCAACATCTTTTTGCAGTTTTCGCACATATAAAAATGTTGGCATGCATTCTCCGGCATTGTTTCTGTTTTTTCAAATCCACAGTAAGGACATTTAATAGTTGATTCAAATATTAAATCCATTTTTATTAACAACCTTTCATCTAAAGTGTTCCAAAATTTCTATCACCCGCATCGCCAAGTCCCGGAAGAATATAACCAACGGAATTTAACTGCCTATCTAAAGCCGCGGTATAAATTGCAACATCGGGATGTTCACTGTTCATTTTTTCAACACCTTCCGGTGCGGCAATTAAACAAGCAAGAATACATTTCTTAGCGCCTTTATCTTTCAAAGAGTTGAACGAAGCTACCGCGCTCCCTCCCGTTGCAAGCATTGGATCTAATACAATCGTAATTGATTCATCTAAATTTTTTGGCGCTTTGTAATAATAATCAATCGGCTTCAATGTTTTCTCATCACGCTGCAAACCGATATGCCCTACTTTAGCATCGGGAATCATTTCCAAGAAAGAACTTACCATACTTAATCCGGCACGTAACACAGGAATAAGAATAACTTGTTTTGAAAATTTATAACCCTTGGTTTTTTCAAGCGGAGTTTCGACTTCAAATTCTGTTAGATCGAACGACTTACTGATCTCAATTGCGATTGAATGAGAAACACGATCTAACGCAAGTCGGAATCCGTTCGGATCAGTTTCTTTATCTCGAAGTATTGTTACATCACGTCTTACAAGAGGATTATCTACAATAATTAATTTTTTCATTTAGCACTCTCAATTTTTCTTCCGAGAACGGATAAAAGATTTACAAACGGAGAAACAGGAGGCGTGTAATTGTAATTTATTTTTGCCAGCTCCGTTGCTTTAATTTTGTTTGATATAAACGATGCTATCAGATCGCCGTAACCAACCGCTTCTCTATTCCCTAAAAAGCTGGCACCGAGAATCAGTTTACTGTTTTTATCAAAGATGATCTTACCAAACACATTTTCCGAATCCGGCATAACTTTTACAAGATTTGGAATTACAGCGTGAACTTCTCTGGTGTTGTGAAAATATTTTTTCGCTTCAATAGAATTTAAGCCGACAGATATTAAAGTCTTACCAAAAAATTTTACTGCAATATTTTTTATGAATGGCTGCACTTGCGAATTTCCGCCCGCTGCATTTTCTCCTGCAATGTGTCCCGTCTGATGTGCAATAGTTGCAAGCGGAATATAATCCGGTTTGCTTGTTAAGCGGTTGATAACTTCTATGCAATCACCCGCGGCATAAATGTTCGGGTCATTCGTTTTCAATCTCTGGTCAACTGTGACTCCGCCAAACTTACCAATGCTTAGTTTTGATGTAACTGCCAGAGTGTTATTCGGTTCAAATCCGATCGAGAGAAGTACAAGATCGTATTCGAGAACTCTGCCTTGTAATTTCAGATTTAAGAATTTCTGTCCGTCTTGTTTTATTCTATAATCTTTTGCTTCGCCTATAAACTCAACATTATTCTGCTCAAGAAGATCGAGAACCAAATGACGTGTTTCATCTTCCAATCCCGGCATTGGCAGGTTTTCTTTTTCTAAAATTGTTACCGGGTAACCGAGAGTTTTAAGCGCATCTGCTGTTTCCAGACCGATATACCCGGCGCCGATAACAAGAAGATTGCGGACATTATTCCGCTCTAAATAATTTTTAATATTAATTAGATCACTAACAGATTTGAGAGTAAAAACATTTGAAAGATTATTCGGCAGTGACGGAATTGATTTTGCATTTGAACCTGTGCATAAGATAAGTTTATCATACGGTTGTTCAAATTTATTCCCATCTCTAAGATTTATTACAGTAAGAACTTTTTTACTGCGGTCTATCTTTTCAACAAAGTGAGATGTGAGAACCTTAACGCCTTTTTCTCTTTCGAAAGAATCCGCGCTGAAAAAAACAATATCTTCATAATTTTTAATTTCGCCGGAAAGAACATACGGAAGCTCGCACGTGCCGGTAGAAATAAACTCGCCCGCTTCGATCATCGTAACGTTTGCATCGGGAGTGGTGCGTTTTGCTTTTGCCGCCGCTGCGGGACCCGCAGCATTGCCTCCGATTACAACAATATTTTTCCGTACGTTTTGTGGATACATAGTTCTTATGAGAATTCGTTCGGTATAAATATAATTAATTTAGAATTGAGAGGTGAACTTGACCTCCCCCTCCTTAACTAAGGAGTGGGAATTAAAGGGGGTGGTCGGCTTGCCCGGCATATTATGGACGGGTGAGGTCAAGAAAACGATTGACAACAATTTTGTTTTGGGCTAAGTTGAACCCAACCGATTGGATAACTTAATTATGCGAAAAATTAGAACTGAAAGAATTTCTTTTATAAAAATTATTTCTCTTTCTCTCTTCATTACTCTTTCAGCATGTTCAAGTGCAGAGTTCTTTCACATCTCTCCCGTTCAACGAGACTGTCGAAAAAGTATAAGAAGGTTCAGTAAAAAGTTGGAATATGAAAGAAGTTTAAATAAATTCCTGAAAACAATTTCATAAATAGTTTTTAGGAAAAAGGAAGATGCCACGCTATAAAT
>JBBAAM010000016.1:0-64990 GCA_041658245.1 Melioribacteraceae bacterium | reverse complement strand
TATCCTTTTGAAGATCGTTTGCATTTTCCTGTAGATGTGTACGAACTAAAACATCAAAATAACAGCCGTCTATTAGAATTCCATATTTCTCTTTTTCAAGTTTGTGAGCTGTTATTTCGAAAACTTTATTACCTAATCTTAACAAATAAGCGTTGTTATTGATTTGTGATACTTCTGCCGGAACTTTTCTATTATTAATTTCTACTTCGCTACTGCTGTTAATTCTAACAGAATGCTTTCTGTTGTTGATCGTTATTATCATTTCATTCATAATTCTGGTCCCGCCATAAGTTACTAGTATCAATCTGATTTTTTGATAATGATAATTCTTGGTCTTTCGATTTCAATAAAGCAGATAGCACGGCTACAGCTTCTTCATACTCTTCCGATGATGTATCTTTCCATTTATCCGGAACAAGCGGCATAAAATCATTATCAAGAAAATTTATATCGAATGTTCCTTCTAAGAAAACTTTTTGTTTAAGTATCCATCTGAAAACCGGTATGTTTGTAATGACTCCGCTAATTTGATATTCACCCAAAGCTCTTTGCATTCTTACGATCGCTTCGTCTCTATCTATTCCCCAAGCGATAACTTTTGACAACATCGGATCATAATAAATCGGAACTTCACTCATAACATCAATCCCTCTGTCAATTCGGATTCCAGGACCGGAAGTTAAGCGATGATGTACAATCTTGCCTGTTGATGGTGCAAAATTATTATCAACATCTTCAGCATATATTCTGCATTCAACAGCGTGACCATGAATTCTGATATCCTCTTGTTGTAGAGTAAGTTTTTCTCCGGAAGCAATTTTTATTTGCTGCTTTACTATATCAATCCCGGTGATCATTTCTGTAACAGGATGTTCAACTTGAAGTCGTGTATTCATTTCAAGGAAATAAAATTTTTTGTCTGAATCCATTAAGAATTCTATTGTTCCGGCATTGTAATAGTTACATGCTTTAGCAGCATCTATTGCAGCATTTGTAATTTTAGTTCTTGTTGTTTCATCAACAGCTATCGAAGGCGCTTCTTCAATTACTTTTTGATGTCTTCGCTGTACCGAACATTCTCTTTCAAAGAGATGAAGATAATTGCCAAATTTATCTGCCAGTATCTGTACTTCAATATGTTTTGGATGTTCGATGAATTTTTCAAGATAAACATCATCATTACCAAATGCTTTAAGAGATTCATTCTTAGCACGGTTGTATGCGGATTCAAATTCTTCATCGTTAGATATTTTCCGCATCCCTTTTCCGCCGCCTCCTGCCGCCGCTTTAAGCATAACCGGATAACCAAGTTCTACTGCAACTTTCTTTCCTTCATCAACACTTTTAATCGGGTTTGTAGTGCCGGGTACAATCGGAACATTATTTGCTTTCATCAATCTTCTTGCGGATGTCTTCTCCCCCATCATCTTAACCGATTCTGAAGAAGGACCGATAAAAATTATTCCCGACTCTTCAACCAAACGGATAAATTCTGCGTTCTCAGATAGGAAACCATATCCGGGATGAATTGCATCTGCCCCGATTTCTTTAGCCAGCTTTATAATCTTTTCTTTGTTGAGGTATGATTCACTTGCCGGTGAAGGTCCGATTAAATAAGCTTCATCAGCTCTGCGAACATGCAAAGCTAATTTATCAGCTTCGGAGTAAATTGCTGCAGAAGTAATATCTAATTCTCTGCAAGCTTTAATTATGCGGTGAGCAATTTCTCCGCGGTTTGCAATTAATATTTTTTTAATCATAAAATTATTTGAATTCAACTATTGTGATACCATCCCCGCCATATTCGATATTTGCAAAATAATGATTTTTCACTGAATGGTTATTCCTCAAAATTCCTTGGACAAGCTGTTTAAGTGCACCAGTTCCTTTTCCATGAAGTATCTCAACACGATCAGCGCCGCTTACGTAAGTGTTATCCAGAAATTTAATTATTTCAAACTCGGCTTCATCAGCTCTTTTACCGCGGATATCCAAACGATAACTTATTTCATCTTGACTTATGTTAAATGATTTTTTCTCTCCTTGATCGAATTCCGATTTCTTTGCCGGTACTAAGTCTGAATATTTTGTTTTGATTTTCAAAGAGCCGACACTTAACACAGCTTTATTTTTTTCTTTATTAATTTCTTCAATTACGCCAACCGAAGTTGTATCCTTAATCGAAGCATAATCTCCTTTAATCAATTCAACTTTTTCTTCTTTGCTCTTTTTCTCTTTCTTAAAAATTAGCGTGCTTTCTTTTTTGATCTCTTCAATCTTTATCTTTTCTTCTTTTATTACTTCTTTCTTTGCTTGAGATTCTCGGATGTTTCTAATTGACTCTTCAACTTTTTTGTTCACTTCACTTAAATATGTTTCGGCTTTCTCTTTCGTTTGAGCTAATATTTCTTTTTTCTGCTGCTCAAGTTTTTCAATTTTGTTTTGATAAAGATTTGTTAATCCTTTCAGTCTGGAATTTTCTCTCTCAGTTTTACTCAATTGTTCTTTTAAGCTTTTTGATTTCTTTTCAAGCGAAACGAGAAAATCTTCGATCTTAGTTTTATCGGTATCCAAATATTCTTTTGCAAGTTGAATAAAATTATCATCAAATCCGATCCGGTTAGCAACTTCAAAAGCATAACTTGAGCCGGGCATTCCTTGATTAAATTTGTAAGTCGGTTTCAATTCATCAGTATCAAATTCCATCGAAGCATTCTGAAATTTATCTAACTGGTTAGCTATTAATTTCAAACTGCCGTGATGTGTTGTTGCTAATACTTTAGCTCCCTTATCACGAAGTGTTATTAACATTCCGGCTGCAATAGCAGATCCTTCTGCCGGATCAGTACCTGTCCCGATCTCATCAAGAACTACTAAAGTTTTATCATTAGCTTCTTCTATAATATGTTTAATATTTTTTAGATGTGAACTAAAAGTACTAAGATCATCTTCAATGGATTGCGCATCGCCGATATCAACTAAAACTTTTTCAACAAAATGAAAATTGGAATCCGGGTGAGCCGGAATCGGAATGCCGGCAAGAGCAAGACAGATCAATAAACCGGTTGTTTTCAAAGTAACTGTTTTACCGCCTGCATTCGGACCCGTAATAAGAATAATGTTTACGTTATCCATGGATAGATTCATCGGTACCGTATTCTTATGCCCGATCCGTTTTATAAGAATTGGATGCCGTGCGTCAATAAATGCAAAGGGCTTGTCTTCGTTAAATCCAGGATGAGAACCGATAATTTCTATCGAATATTTTGCTCTGGCAAATATTGAATCCAACTCGGCAATAGCTTGTAGTGAATTTTTTAACTCAGTGCTGATTTGCCCGATTCTTTCAGTTAATGCTTTTAATATTTTTTCGATTTCTCTTTTTTCAGCAAAGCTGAGCGATAATATTTCATTATTTAATTCTAAAGTTTCTTCTGGTTCAATATAAACAGTCTGTCCTGATGAAGATTCAGAATGAACAAATCCTCTTACATGCCGTTTGTGTTCTGACTTTACCGGAAGTACAATTCTTCCATCACGCTGAGTGATATATTCTTCTTGAACTAAATAAGAATCGCTAAGTTGTTTCAGTAATTTTTGAACCTGTTTACGAAGAGCAGCATCTTTTTCTCTTATCTCAATTCTAATTTCTCTGAGCTTTGGACTTGCATCATCTCTAATCTCGCCATTTTCGGTAAACACTTTCCCAATTTGATGTTCAAAAACTTTATCAACTAAGAGCAGATCTGTAAATTCTTTTAAATATGTCTGAGAATTATCTTTCGATTTTAAGAATTGAAAAAGTTTGCGTGAAGTTTCTGCAAGCTTCAGCACATCTAAAATTTGTTTTGAAGTAAGAACGGAACCTTCTATTCTGCTACGAGAAAGAACATCATTTAGATCAGGCAAATATTCGATTGGCGGTATATCATTCTTTATAAGAATTTCTTTTGCTTCGTTTACTTGCTCACCGTTTTTTTTTATTTCATCAATAGATTCAAACGGAACCAAGTTTTGAATAGCTCTCTTACCATTATCAGTAGAACAATACTTCTCGATATGAGTTATAATTTTATTAAACTCTAATTTTTCTAAAACGTCTTTTGTTATCATTATTTTTTAGGGAGTGAATCTATTTGTGATTGATCGTCAACATCTTTTTTTTCTATGTACTGCTTAAAATAATCAGATGCTTTTGATTTTTGACCCATCGCAAAATCTATTGTCTTTGGTATCAAATTAAGAACAAAGTTATATGAGAATGAATTATCCTTTTGCTCGGTTTTTGGAAATCCGAATATATTGAGGAATAAAAAAACAGCGCTCATAAAATAAATAATTTGGACTGCGCCGATAACTCCGCCAAGAACTTGATTTATTAAACGATTTACTTTATCGAATGGGTGTACAATTCTTTTAATTATTGTTGCAATAATAATCACAACAAAAAAAATTAATATACCGGCAATTACGCTTGATAAATATTCGTCATTGTTAAAAAATCGTATTAGTAATTTACCGACGCTTCCTGAAAACTGAAAAGCTAATCCAATCCCGAAAATTAATCCGAGTAATCCGATGATCTTTCTTACAAGTCCATCCTTAAACCCGAGTAGGAACCCGATCAATATTATGACAATGGTTATATAATCAAGATAATTCAATTACCGCTCAATAATTTTTCGACGATCTCTTTTACAATTTTTCCGTCTGCTTTACCTTTAAGTGCTTTGGCAGCAGCGGGCATTAATTTTGGAAAATCTTCTTTAACCTTAGCACCAACTTCAGAAGCTATTTTCTTTACTTCTTCTAAGATTTCATCCAAAGAAAGTTGTTTCGGTAAATATTCTTCAACGATCTTCAATTCTGCTTCTTCTTTCTCAGCAAGTTCATTTCTCCCGCCGTTGCGGAATTGCTCGATTGATTCTTTCCTTTTTTTTGCGGCTGTCGTTAACATTTTTATTTCTTCTTCGGAATTTAATTCTTTACCGCTTCCACTCTTTTCAAATTCGAGAATCAAAGCTCTTATGGAACGAATTGTTTCTAATCGAATTTTATCTCCAGAACGCATTGCATCTTTTAGATCTTGATTTATTTTTTCTTTTAGATTCATAATTACTCCAATTATTCAAACAAGATTTATTTTACAAAACAAAAATAACCATTTCAACCGATACTTCCTGGAAGTTCAACAATATTTCCGGTAATAGTTTTAAAGTTTAGGAACAATGAATGAGCCACATTGCATATTTCAGAAGTAGTAACTAATTGAGTTGTATCATCTATCCATTCACGATTTGCCTCACTATCAATAATGTATGGGGCAATAGCGTTAGCACTTAAATTAATTTTCTTTCCTTCTACTGATAAAGTCTTAACTAAAAAATTAAGTGCATGTTTGGAAATATTATAAGCGGCTCTATTCCCTTCCGGATGCAAACTTGATTGTGCACTTGTAAAGCAGATCGAAGCGCCGTTAGAATTTTGAGCCAGCTTAGAGAAATATTTTGATATTAGAAATGCAGTACAAAGATTTATGTTAAGCATTTTTAAAAAATCTACATACTGAGTGTCGGCAATTGATTCACCGCCTAAATAAGTGCCGATTGTATCAAACAAAAAATAATTTGCATCTTCTTTCCGAATAATACTTTGAAAAGCTTTTGCAACATTTTCTTCTTGTGTCATATCTGATATTAAAATCATGTCATATTTTTTATTAGAGGATTTCAATTCAATCATTTCACGGGTAAAAAAATAATATTGATCATAATCTTGATTTAGAAAAAAATCAACTGCAGTTCTTCCCAAAGCTCCGGAAGCACCAAATAAAAGAAATACTTTTTCAGATTTCATTTTTTCCCTTTCACTCTAAATTTTGCACCGACGGGATAGTGATCACTATAACCGCCTACATAAATATTACCATTAAAAGTTGGAATTGCGCCTCCCTTTCTATTTTCATTTTGTGAAATCATAAATGGCGGTTTTATAACATCAAACGAATTACACTCATACTCAAGACCTTTTCCATCTAAAAAAGTTGAAGAAATAATTATTTGATCTATCATATCGTACTTTCCACCGAAAAGATATGAGCCCTCTTTATTCGAAAATTTCTTATAAGTCAGATTTACTAATGTTGAATTAGTTTTACTGCCGCAATTAAAATCTTTTGCACCTAAATACTGTTCAATAGATTCATTATTAGGTTCATCGTTAAAATCGCCAAGAATAATTACATTACTTTTAGGTGAAGTTGATGCAAGTGTATCCAAACTGCTTTTTAAAACTTCTGCCGCTGAAATACGGTTAGGATTGGATTTTTGTTCTCCGCCTCTTCTCGAAGGCCAATGGTTAACATAAATATGAATTTTTTCTTTACTCTTTTTATGAATCAAAACGACATGGAGAATATCTCGAGTCGGATTGTGATTAGGCAGTTCTACATGAATTGCAGCTAAGTTATCAATATCAAATATACTCCTATCATAGAGCAGCCCCACATCAATTCCTCTTGCATCCGGAGAATCGCGGTGAGCAATAATATAATCTCTGTCTCTTAATTTGTAGATCAGTCTTTTAAGAACATTTATGTTCTCAACTTCTTCAACAGCTAAAATATCCGGCCCGCATCCGTTGTTCATGAAATTAATAACTTTTGCAAGATTGGTTAGTTTTTGTTCAAATTTTTCATCGTTCCACTGATGTGGTGAATCGGGTAAGAATTCTTTATCATCTTTTACCGGATCATCAATTGTATCAAACAGATTTTCCAGGTTCCAATTTGCAACGTAAAATGAATCTCTTCGAGCATTTTGACTATTCGAAATTAAAGGAAGAAAAAGAACAAGAATGAAAGATACTTTTAAAATCATCCGCATAAAGAATTCCCTATTGTTTTGTAGATATTGTATGAATGTAACTATATTCTCTATTGAAAATATAACCAAAATAACCAAACGAGTTGAGATGGAACCGGTTAAAAAATCAAATAACAGCAGCAATTCGATAAAGAGAAAATTTGTAATTATTGATGCTATGGCACTTGCCTACAAAGGATACTATGCATTTATTTCCCGTCCTCTTATTACAGCCGCAGGAGAACCTACGTCTGCAGTGTTTGGATTCCTTAATCAACTCTTCAAAATTATTGAAGATACTAAACCTGATTACCTTGCAGTTGGTTTTGATTCTAAAGAAAAAACTTTTAGACATGAAAAATATGAGAATTATAAATCTTCACGCCAAGCAATGCCTGAGGATATGATTCCGCAAATTCAAAGGATCAAAGAAATTATTGAAGCATTCAACATTCCAATTTATATCTTGCCTGGTTATGAGGCGGATGATCTAATCGGTACGGCGGTAAAAGAAGCTGAGAAACAAGGATTTGATTGTTATGCTATCACACCGGATAAAGATTACATTCAACTGATCTCTGAAAATATCAAAATTGTAAAACCGGGGAAATCAACTGAAGAAATCATAATTCTGGATGAAGATAAAGTACGCGAGGAAATGGGTTTTGATCCGATTCAAATGATAGATTATCTGGCACTGGTTGGTGATTCATCCGATGATATACCCGGAGTTGCCGGTATAGGACCTAAAACTGCAGTTCCGTTAATTCAAAAGTTTAAGACACTTGAAAATATTTACAAGAATTTAGATCAGATAGATAAAGCAAGTATTGTTAATAAACTTACAGAGAGCAGAGAGAACGCATTCCTATCAAAAGAACTTGCAACGATTAAGACTGACACACCTTTCCACATGAATTTTGATGAAGCAAAATTCCATAATCCCGATATTGAAAAACTTCTAAAAATATTTGCTGCTTTAGAATTCAAATCATTCGCAAACAAACTAAAAAAACTTTTTCTCGAAAGTAATTCGGAAAAACCAACAGAGATAAAAGAAGAAATTAAACAAACACCGATTGTTGAAGTTGAAAATGAAGAGATCTCTTTGTTTGATAAAGGAAAAGTAAGGTACAAACTTATAATGACTTTTAAGGAAGCTAAAGAACTAGTACAGAAACTATCAGATAGTGAATTATTTGTATTCGATACTGAAACAGATGGACTTGATACATTGAACGTAAATCTTGCCGGATGTTCATTTGCAGTAAAGTCTAAAGAAGCATTCTTTGTTGCAACTAATCCTTCTACGGAATCTTCTTCCCTTTTCTCAGCCGATATGTCCGATCGTTTACCGACAGATGATTTTGTAAAACTGTTCAAACCGGTTTTTGAGAATAATAAAATTAAAAAGGTCTGCCAAAACGGTAAGTATGATATTGGAGTACTCCGTCATTACGGAATTGAAGTAAAGAATTTTTATTTTGATACGATGCTTGCAAGTTATGTTATTGATCCGGATCAGAAGCATGGGATGGATGATCTATCAGAAAAGTATCTAAAGTACCGCCCCATTGCTTTACTTAATCTAATCGGATCTAAAAAAACTCCCGAAAAAATATTTGAGGTTGACCCGAACCAGCTTTCCGATTATTCTGCCGAAGATGCAGATATAACATTTAGACTTTACGAACTATTAGATAAACAACTAAGAAAAGAGAAATTAGAAAAACTTGCATACGATATTGAATTCCCTCTTGTTCCCGTGTTGGAAGACATGGAACGAACCGGAATAAGATTAGATACTAAAAGTTTAAAAATATTTAGCGATGATTTACAAATTTTACTTGAGAACTATTCCAAAGAAATATTAAAACATGCCGGAGAGAATTTTAATATTAATTCTACTCAGCAACTCCAAAAAATACTTTTTGAAAAATTAAAGCTTCCGCAAACAACTAAAACCAAGACCGGATATTCAACAGATGCAAAATCTTTAGAATCTTTACGAGGCACGCATCCGATCATTGATATAATTTCCGATTACCGCCAGGTATCAAAATTAAAATCAACTTATGCTGATTCACTTCCGCTGTTGATCCATCCTAGTACGGGAAGATTACATACGTCTTACAATCAAGCTGCAGTTTCAACCGGAAGATTATCAAGTAATGATCCTAATCTTCAAAACATTCCTATTAGGACAGATCTTGGAAAAGAAATCCGCAAAGCGTTTGTGCCGCGAGATAAGAATCACGTAATCCTTTCTGCAGATTACAGTCAAATAGAATTAAGAATTATGGCAAGCATGTGTCATGACGAAACATTAATGAATGCGTTCCAATCCGGAGAAGATATTCACAGGAGAACAGCTGCATTAATTTTTAAAGTTGATCCAAAAGATGTTACACAAGATATGCGGCGTAAAGCTAAGGAAGTAAATTTCGGAATTCTTTATGGACTCGGTCCGTATGGCTTAAAATCACGATTAGGTATTTCTCAGACAGAAGCGAAAAATATTATTGATGATTACTTTTCTTCATTTAAGAACGTAAGAAAGTTTATGGATGAATTAATAGCCAAAGCCAAAAAGAATGAATATGCAGAAACTCTTTACGGACGTAGAAGATATTTAAAAAATATTAATAGTAAGAACAGAGTCGTTCAACAATTTGAAGCACGTGTTGCTATTAATATGCCTATCCAAGGAAGTGCAGCAGATATGATAAAACTTGCAATGATCAAAATTCATAATGAGTTGGAAAAAAGAAAAGCAAAGACAAAAATGGTTTTACAAGTACATGATGAATTGGTATTTGATGCTCACAAAGATGAGGTTGAAGATTTGCGTCCTTTAATTGTAGAACTTATGGAGAATGCTTTACCATTAGATGTTCCTGTAGTTGCCGAGACAGGTGTTGGTGATAATTGGTTAGATGCACACTAATTATTTGTTAGAACTTAACTTCCTTTTGATGGCTTCATAATCTTCGGGTTGATTCATATTTAAGAAGGTTTCTTTTTGATAAGCGGAATAATCCTTTTCGATATCCACTATTTCAGCGTTCACACTTTCAATTAATTTATGCACACTACACTTACGTTTCGTTTGTTCATTATTTCTAACTTCTGTTTCACTCTGTAAGATAATTTTTTCAATCTCATTTAATATACTTCTGCAATATACACCGCAAAGCTGCTGGATAAATCCGTCCGCTTTTGCAATTGTGATTGGTTTATCAGTGGCGTAATCAATAAGAAATTTTATTATGCCGGGGGATATTAAAGGAATATCACAAGAGATGATAAAATTTTTTTCTGTTTGTGAATGAACCAACCCGGAGTGAATTCCCCCTATGGGACCAAAACCGTTATAAATATCTTCAAACATTTCTAAACCTAAAAAGCGGTACTCATCAAAACTATTTGTGCTGAGTATAACACGCCCAAACAAAGGTTTCATCAAATTTACAATTCTTTCGATGACGGTCTGATCGCCAAGTTTGAGTAATGATTTATTTGTCCCCATCCGTGTGCTTTTACCGCCGGAAAGAATTATTCCGGTTATATCATTATACATTCTACAAAATCTCCAGGTGTTATCATTTCTTTCTCTTCCTCAAAAATAATAAGGCAATTTGCTTTACTCATTCCAACCATGTTTCCGGATGATTGTGAACCGATAAGAGAAACTGAATGTTGATTTGTTGTACTATCCTTTTGAATAAATCCTCTGATAAAATGACGCTTGTTATCTTTCTTATGTAACTCCGACGTTAATCTTGCTCTAACTTTTTGCTCATCCATTCCGTATAGTTTTTTAATATTGTCTTGGGCAAATATTATAAAGTTAACAAACGAAGAAACCGGATTCCCGGGGAGTCCGAAGATTAACTTCTTTTTAACTTCTTTTTCAAAAACGCCAAAGACAATCGGCTTGCCCGGTTTAATGTTGGCTTTCCAGAATTTTATTTCAACACCGAGTTCTTGAATAATTTCTTTCACATAGTCGAATTTACCAACGGAAACACCGCCCGTTGTTAATAATATATCTATCTCACTGTTCAGCGCCGATTCAATTCTAACCTTTATTTCATCCTTACGGTCTTTTACAAAACCATAGTTAACAGGAATCATATTTAGTTGTTTAATCAACGCAAGAAGTGTGTAAAGATTGGTCGCCCGTATTTTATCTTCTTTGGGAAATGTATGAATATCAACTAACTCATCACCGGTTGCTAAAACTCCAATCTTAAGCTGCTTATAAACTTTCACTTTGTTTTTGCCGCAAGCCGCTAAAAGTGAAATTTGTTGAGGAAGAATGCGGGTTCTTTTCTGAACGGCTAATTCATTTGAAGTAATATCTTCGGCTTTCTTTCTTACATTTTGCCCGGGTTTATATTTTGTATTCCCAGTAAGTTTCACAAATCCATTTTCAGTTGTTACATCTTCAACCGGTATTATGGTATCGCATGCAGATGGTATTTTACTTCCAGTCATTATTAATACTGCAGAATTCTCATCAACATCAATTTCGTTAAAATTGCCTGCAGTAATCTCTCCAATAATTTTCCACTTTAATATTTCAGAATTATACTTGACCGCATAACCATCAACAGCGGAGTTATCAAACTGTGGTAAACTGACATCCGCGAATACATCTTCTGCCAAAATTCTGTTTAAGGAATCAAGTAGATCTACCTCTTCTATTTCGAGATTTATTTTCAGAATCTCATTTTCAATTATATTATTTGCTTCCCTATAACTAAGCATAAGTTTCCTATGTTTTATTGAATACGACCCATAAAGAAATGTTAATAAGTATAAACGCTAATTAATAATTTCAACGAAATCTCCGACAAATATTTCACCCGATTTAAGCACTTTTGCAAAAATACCTTCTCGCGGCATAACACAATCGCCAACAGTAAAAAATATTGCACACTTAGAATGGCATTCCTTTCCAATCTGAGTAATCTCAAGTTCTGTTTCGGCGCCAATTTTTATTTTAGAACCTATTTGCAAATTAGGTATATCAATAAATTCGGTTGTAATATTTTCTGCAAAAGCACCGGGGCGCAGATTAGGCAATCCGGCTGCGTGCATTTTTTTAATAGACTCATAAGCAAGAAAGCTAACTTGTCTATGCCAATTTCCGGCATGAATATCTCCCTCAATTCCAAAGTCTTCAATCAGTTTAGCTTGCTTGATATTTGTTTTTGGAATTCCTTTTTTATGGCTTATAGAGATTGCCGCAACTTTGCCTTTTCTATTTGGAAGAGAATTTTCAACACACAAACTCTCAATTTCATTTCCTACTAAAGTCACCGCTTTTTCCTCCTGTTTTATTCAATAATTTTATTTCACTTATTACTATTCCCTTATCAATCGCTTTACACATATCATACACAGTTAATGCAGCAACAGAAACGGCTGTTAATGCTTCCATTTCAATTCCGGTAACAGAATTCGTTATTGCGAACGATTTTATCTCAACAGTACAATTCTTCTTGTTCAATTTTAATTCTACATCAACTTTTGAAATAAAGATATTATGACAGAGAGGAATTAAATCCGAAGTTTTTTTTGCCGCTTGTATTCCAGCAATCTTTGCAACGGTTAATACATCTCCTTTGGCAATTTGATTCTGCTCTATTTTTCGGAAGACTTCATCTGAAACTAAAACTTCGCAATACGCCGAAGCAGTTCGTTTAGAAACCTCCTTACGCGACACATCAACCATATTTGCTTTACCATTTTTATCTACGTGCGATAATCTTTTCATATCATCCGCCGATGCTTAGCATATTATTGTTTTGCAAAGTAATTAACTCATCAATATCCGGATGATTGAGCTTTTTGTTATGCAGATGCACGGCAATCCGGGATGCAATTGCATCATCCGAAAACAATGAATTACGCAATAACGATATTAAAGAAAGCTCGCTGTCAATCTGAGAAAAGAGGCAAAGCTTAAGATTCCCTTTTGCTGTAACTCTCAACCTATTACAAGACTGACAAAAATGATCCGATATTGAGCTGATGAAACTGACTCTTCCTTTATGACCGGAAATTCTAAAATCTTTAGCGACTTTTCCCTCACATAAATCTAATTCTTCAAGCCGATATTTAGTTTCGATTGTTTTTATTAATTCACCATTGCTGATGAAAATGTTTTCATTCCAGCTATTATTGCTGAATGGCATAAATTCTATAAAGCGCACGTTTAGATTTCTATCCTTAGCGAATTCTACAAAATCAATAACTTCGTCATCATTGATACCTCTCATAACTACAGTATTTATTTTAACCGGAGAAAAACCGAGAGATTCAGCTTTATCAATCGAGCGCAACACTGAATGGAAATTATCCTTGCCGGTAATAGAAAAAAACCGTTCCGGCCGGAGAGAATCTAAGCTGATATTAATTTTATCGAGTCCGAATTCCTTAAGCTTTTCGATTTTGTCTTCGAGTAAAGTACCGTTAGTCGTCAAACAAAGTTCAAATGGAAATTCACTTTTAATTTTATGAAGAGACTCGAAAAATGTTAGAATGTTTTTTCTTACCAACGGTTCGCCGCCCGTTAAACGAATTTTCTTATAACTTAGGTTAACAACAAAAATTTTTATTAATCTTCGCAGCTCCTCGTAACTTAAAATTTCTTCTTTGTTTAATTCCCTTTCCGAAATTACCGGATTACAATAACTACAGTTGAGATTACACTTATCCGTTAGGGAAATTCTTAAATAATCGTGAGTTCTTCCAAATTTATCTTTTGTTTGCATAATTGTAAGAATTATAAAATGAATAGAGCAATGATGCCGGCAATGATTACTACATAAGCCGGGTGTAATTTAAATGCAATAATGAGAGCAGCGCCAAGTAACAAAAAAATCATGCTCTTCCACTCCACATAATTTTTAACTGCATATTGATACATTATAGCCGCAATCATTCCTACTACCGCAAACTTTATTCCGGTAATTGCTTTTTGGAATTGGATGTTCTTTTCAAGATGAACACTGAAGTAAGTTGCCAGCATAATAATGCTCACCGGCATTATCATATTCCCAATATTTGCAGCGATGGCGCCAAACACACCGCCAATTTTGAATCCGGTATACGTAGCAAATTTTATTGAGATTGCACCTGGGAAAACTTCAACCATACCAAGAACTTTTAGGAATTCATCGTGAGTGAGCCAACTGTGGTTTGCAACCACTTCCTTTTCGATCAAAGGAATTAAAGAATAAGCTCCGCCGAAAGAAAAAGAACCTACTTTTAGAAATGATAAAAAAAGTTTAAGCAGTATTCCGAACATTACTCCTCTCCAATTATATCATCAATCCAGGTCATTGCTGCCATCATAGAAGGCAATCCGATTGTTGGCAGCGCTAACAAAACGGCGTGGCGCATCTCTTCTTTTGTAACTCCGGCTTTCAATGCTTTGCGGGCATGCGAGTGAACAGCGCCTTCCAATCTTGCGCCCGTTGAGATCGCAAGTTTAATTAGTGCTCTTGTTTTATCATCAAGCGGACCGGCGACATGAACTGCGTCTCCCATTTCTTCATATGCTTTAATTATTGCAGGATATTTTTCTGAAAACTTTTGATATTTTTTTGGCACTTGAGACATAGCTAACTCCTACATTTAGTTTTTACTACAGCTCGTTTTTATGATGGCTATAGTTCATTCAAAATCATACTTGCTCTTTATAAACCTTTGTTCAATTTGCATAAAACAAAAAACCCGCGGGGAAAGGCGGGTAATATTTTTTAATAAATCATTAATATCATCCTTTCCAATTCATCCCGCTTCAAGCGGAACTCGGGAGGTTTTCCGGTTTCCCGTAAAACCCATTGGCTTTTTTCTCATGGGAATTCCCTTTAGAGATAAAGCTTGGAGATTAATCCATCCAAAGAACAGAATTTTTTATTCTTCTTTTAATCCTTTTCTAAAATTTTTAATTCCATCGGCAAACCCTTTTGCAAGTTCGGGAATTTTCTTCCCGCCGAACAAAAGTATAAGCAAGAATAAAATAATAAGTATTTCTGTAAATCCTATTGATCCGAACATGTTAACTCACTTTTTTGTTTTGTATTTCTTGATCTTGAATGATGTTTAACTGACTGTTTTTATTATTGTCAAACGAAAATGATAGAGCGCCTTTACCTATCTTTTCACAAGTTTTTACACATAAACCGCAATTAGTACAGTAAGGATATAAATTACTGTTCTTCGGCACAAGATTAAAAGGACAACTATTCGAACACGGTTCTAACTTGATTGTACAATTACATTGTAATTCATTGTAGGTAATATGCAAAGTCTTCTTAGTTCCAAACAGAGAAAATGATGCGCCGACCGGACAAACATATTTGCACCAAAATCTTCTTCCGAAAATTACTTCTGAAAGAAGTATGGCAAAAACAATTGTTAATTCAAGTCCTATTCCATTACCGATAATTCCGGCGGCAATTTGACTCGAAATAATTCCCGGTGCAGATAAAAAAGTGAAAAGCGGAATGCCAATAATTAATGCCAACAACGTTAAGAAAAGATAAATACCCCAATAAATAAATGGATTAGGATTTTTATTGGCTTGTTTTGCTTTTCGTTTCATTATAAACTTTGCCAAAATTTTCGAATAGATTCTTTCTGCTTCTTCTAATATTGTATTATATGGACAAGCCCAGCTGCAGAAAATCCGTCCAAACAAGAAAGCAATTATTACCGGAATAATAGCGCTTATCAAAAGCGGTACATAAAATGATCTTGCAAGCAAAATGTTTTGAAGAACCATTGACGGGTCTGTAATATCTAACCCACCAACCGTAATTGAGTATAAATTTCCTATAATAAATCTTACTTCAAAGAAAATTAATATCGGAACGATGAAAAGAAAAAGTAATGTAGCTAACTGAACAACTTTTCTTGTCCTATTCAATGTTTTATAGAAATTGAATTCTCTCATTTTCCTAATTTTATTAAATAATTATGTTTGTGCTTTTTACAATAATGGCTGAGTCTTCTGCCGAGCATACTTTTTCGCAAATACCGCAGCCGATACATTTATCGGTATTAACTTTAGGATACATTTCGTCTTCAAGATAAATTGCCTCCCGAAAAATAGGACAATGTTCAAAACATGCTCTACAAATCACCCCAAGATAAGGGAGACATTTTTCCGTACTTATTTCCGCAATCCCCATTTTTACTTTTTCTTTTGCATCAACGTTAGTATCGAGAACACCGGTAGGACAAACAGCGGTGCACTTCATACACACGTAACAAGGAACCTCCCGTGGAAAGATCACTGGCGTTCCCATGTTCTTCCCCCAAGAAATGTCTGCCATTACAATGCTATCGTAAGGACAAATCTGGGCGCATTTATTACACTTAATACAACGCTTTATGAAGTCCTTTTCTTTCAACGCACCAGGCGGACGTAGCGGGGATTTATAATTGATTACTTCTTTTATGCCTTGTAAAAGTTTTTTGAAAACATTCATTTAGTATTTCCAACTGTGCCTGATACTATTCACTGTCGGCAGAAATAAAAGTAGGATATACTCCAAGAACGTCGTTAATTTCCGAAGACATATATTTTGCAAAACTCTCCAATTCTTCTTCCTTCTCGGCTTCAATCACTACAATAATATTATCCTCTTTATATATCCCATGAGTAGATATATTAGGTAATTTATTCAGCTTGAGAGTAACTTCTTCTGCTTTGCCGAGCATAGTTTTTACAATCATACTTGCAATAATCATAAAATCACCAATTAAAAAGATTAGTAAAATTATAAAGCGGTCATCCGTTTTACCGAGATAACCGCTTTGCTGCTAAAAAAATACTGGGCTTAGATTAAGCTCTTTCAATCTTAGCCGCACAAATCTTGAACTCAGGTTCTTTTGAACCGGCATCAACCGCATCTATAGTAAGAATGTTTGTCAAGCTTTCAGGCCAGTGGAACGGCATAAAGATCGTGCCTTTTCGTGGTCGATCTATAACGCGTGCTTCTACCTTTAGCGAACCGCGCTTTGTAGTTACTTTGATCAATTCCTTATTGCTAACACCAAGTTTTTTGGCGTCTTCAGGATTTATTTCCGCATAAGGTTTCGGAGCCGCTCTTAATAATTCCGGCACTTGGCCTGTCATCGTCATCGTATGCCACTGTTCAAGAATACGCCCGGTAGTTAATACGTATGGATATTCAGCAGAGACTGGTTCTTCCGGACCTTTATCAGGGCGGGCAAATACAACGGCTTTACCATCCGGTTTGGTATAAAAGTACATTCTCTTTCCCGCAGCTTTTTCTTTAGGTAACATTGGATCACCTTCTGTAAACCGATGCCATGTTCCGGGATGATTTTCGTTTGGGACGGGCCATGTTAGCCCACGCAACTTTCTCAATCTTGCATAAGTTGCGCCGGTAAGATCCATATCCTTTCCTTTCGTCGTCTTCAGGTACTCATTCCAAATACTTTCGGCAGATGTGTAATGTTCGAAGTTTTTTCCATATCCCATTCTCGTAGCAATCTCAATCAAAATATCAGCATCCCACTTTGCTTCACCAGGAGGGTTTAGAGCTTTTACCATATGTTGGGATCTTCTTTCCGTACATCCGTAAACGCCTTCTTTTTCACCCCAGAATGAAGCAGGTAAAACTACATGGGCTAATTTAGAAGTTTCGGTTGGATGAAAAGATTCTGCAACAACCATAAATGCATCTTCCATTCCCTTTAGGTATTTATTAAGATTTGGAAGTGACTGCGCCGGGTTTGTACACATTATATAAATACCTTTAATCTCCCCTTTTGCTACCGCATCGAACATCGCCATAGTATGCTTGCCGGGTTCAGGTTTAATTGCATCTGGCGGAACATTCCATATTGCGGCAATCTCTTTTCTATGCTGTTCGTTAGCAATTACACGATGACCGGGTAATAAGTGACTTAAACCGCCGCCTTCGCGAACACCACCGCAGGCATTCGGTTGACCTGTTAATGAAAATGAATCGGATCCAGGTTTGCCAAGTTTTCCAGTAAGCAAGTGGATATTATGGATTAAATTGTTAAGAAATACACCAGCTACTCTTTGATTTACTCCCATTGTCCACATTGTCATTGCTGCTTGAGATTCTCCAAACATTCGTGCTGCCTTTATAATATCCTTTGCATCAACTCCGGATTTCTCTGCTGCATATTCAGGTGTGAACTTTCCAAGGAATTTCTTGTAATCATCGTATGTAATTGGATTTGTGCCATCGCTAAAGTTTACGGATTCTTTTATGAATTGTTCATCCACCAAATTTTCATCAATAAGTATTTTGGCAATGGCATTCATAATAGCAAGATCATACCCGGGAATAACTTGAAGATGCAAATCGGCAATTTTATTTGTCGGCGTCTTCCTTGGATCAATGATAATAACTTTTGTAGCCGGGTTTTTCTTTTTTCTACTTACTATCCTATCATAAATTACCGGATGAGCCTCAGCCGTATTGGAACCGATGAGTAAAAATAAATCGCTATGATCTATGTCGTCATACGTTCCAACGGGTTCATCAGCACCAAAGGTGGTTGTATAACCGCCGACAGCACTTGCCATACAAAGACGTGGGTTACCTTCCACATTGTTGGTTCCGATGTGCCCTTTGAATAGTTTATTAGCAATATATGTCTCTTCCGTTTCTGCCTGTCCAGAACCGTAAAAAGCTAAAGCATCGGGTCCGTGTTTCTCTTTGATCTCTTTAAATTTTGATGCAACAAGATTTAAAGCTTCCTCCCAGCTTGCCCTCTCAAGTTTTCCATTCTTTCGAATCATTGGATAGAGCAATCTATTCTTTGCCGTAATCA
The DNA here is from genome assembly GCA_041658245.1 of Melioribacteraceae bacterium. Classification (GTDB taxonomy): domain Bacteria; phylum Bacteroidota; class Ignavibacteria; order Ignavibacteriales; family Melioribacteraceae; genus Fen-1258. The sequence goes on along the minus strand of JBBAAM010000016.1, from coordinate 46,265 downwards.
TCTTATGGAGATAAAATCCTTTTACACAAAGCAGTCCCTTATTAATAGTATTTTCGCTATCGCCTTTAATACCAAAAGGTTTTCCATCTTTAACACCAAGCATAACACCGCATCCGACTCCGCATAACCTACATACAGATTTATGCCATGCTACTGAACCCTTAGTTTGCAACGTCCCGGCTTCACCGGTTTTGTCTATCGTTTTAATGGTATTTCCTAAAATTGAATCAACACCTATAGCCGCGGCTGCGGCGACTAATGCCGATCTCTTTAAAAATTCTCTTCTGTTTATACTCATTGAATTTCCTCCAATGAAAAGGTTTTTTAATTATGAAATTTTAATGAATGCCCATTATGGCAATTAAAGCAAGACTTATTTTTTGTCTTTTTCATATCTTCTGCTTGAGTAGAATGACAACCCTCGCAGCGATCATCTTTGCCCTTTTTGTAGAACACTTCTTGCCCATCACCGTGGCATATATAGCAACCGAAATTTACTTCGCCATGCCTACTTGCTTCCCATTTAACATAAACCTCGGGAGTAGCATCTTTATGACATTCCTGGCATCCTATTTCCCAGTCAACTTTGGGATGTTTATCGCCTTTCTTAACTTGACCACTGTCGGTGAACCCATAAACAAGAAGGATTCCAATAATTAGAGAGAGTATTAAAAAATATTTTTTTAGCATTGGATACTCTCCTATTTAACTAAAATGTAAATGTGATTTCTGCTTTCATTTCCCAAGGTGATTTATCAAATAGGTCTGTTCCGTTAATTAAGTACATAGCTGCTGTACCCGGTTGGAAGTAACCGATTCGGTATGTTAAAACTAAATTATCGAATATGTTGTAATCTGTTTTGAAGTCTACTTCCCAACCAAGGTCAGTTGCACTCTTGGCTAAATTTGGACCAGTGGTAGTCCAAGCAAAAACGGGTTGTGTAGCCCTCACGTAAGTAAACGATGCAAATACTTTCCATACAGGCGTTAATTTAAATGTTCCGTTTACTTGAAGAGCTGTAGTGTTTTCCAATTCCCTATATGCTCTTACGTTAGGGGCACCAAGACCTTGAGGAGTAATACCTTCTTCGTCAGGCATTATTGAATCTTCCCATACTTCTGTTAGATAGAAAAAGCCGGCAGTGCTAAGTTTGTTAACATTTCCTTTGCCTTGAGTTGGGTCATCGTCCCCCGATCCCATTCCTGCAACCAAACCAAGCGTTACATCCGGACTTACAGTGTAATCTAATTTTGCATAAATATTATAACCTGTAAGATCACCATTGTTAATATCATATTTAAGCGGATCAATCACACCTTTTGCAGTATTCAATTTGCCCGCAAACTTTGTATTCTTGATGTCGTCTTTACCAATCAAATAGTTTGCTTCATAGTTAAGTGTGAATGCGTCGAATTTAGATGTACCCGCAATTCCAAATACGAAAAGTGATGTAACTTGCGGTGTAAATCTCGGGCGGTTGTAGTAAAGACCATCAATCAAAAAAGCAGTTGAGTCATTAACTGAAGCATCGTTATAGTAAGACCCGTAGAATTCAAGGTTTGTTGTGCTGAATTTTGTTTTATAGGATGCAAGGAATAAGTTTGCATCACGTGCATCATAATTTCCGCGGGGATCGGCGGCAACTTTTTCCAAATCGCTTAAACCGTTAACACCCTCAGAAGCTTTTGTCCATCCGAGTTTTAAAGAACTGCCTTCACCAACTGAAATATCTGCAGTAATACCATCGTAGTTATTGTCTAACACTAACTTATTTCCTAATGACCAATTGAAACGTCCAACTGTAAACGCTGATGTCAGTGATGGAACATTAAACCATAAATAAGCATGGTCAACGTGTAGAAAATATTTTGTGTCTTTACCATCAAACATTCCAGAGGCACCATTATAAGATGGTTCCTGGTTATCAACTCCCCACCAGCCCTGTCCCAAATCAAAACGGGTAACAGCTTTGATGTTTTCGGTGTAGTTAAAAGAAAAATTTAATCTTAGCATCTGTACAAGATACTGATCTTGATAATCTGTCTTACCAAGCAAAAAATTATTTTGATTCTGTCCCCAAGCATTATAAACTCCACTAAATTTCAGTTCTGTCTTGGGTTTGTCTTGTGCAATAATCGTTTGTGAAAAGATAAAAAGAAAACTAAGTAATGTAAGTATCGTTCTTTTCATAGACTATTTCTCCTTTGTTTTTATTAATTCAATGACTTGATGTATATTATTGTAAATAAGAATATTTGACAATTATAGTGCCACACAAAGGAAAGTTTTAATCGGCTTTTAGAGTTAGATTTTCAGATTTGCTTATCTATTTCTTAGGTATTAATGGACGAACTTACGTCTTCTGTCAAATAACCGTCTTTGGTTTTGCAGATTTATAGAAGGTTGTATTTCTTCATTTTATCACGAAGCGTAGTTCTTTTGATACCAAGTAATTCTGCGGCTTTAGATTGATTGTGATCCGACTTTTCAACTGCCCAATTGATTGAGCTTAATTCAATTTCTTGTATCATCTTATCAAGGTTTATTTGATTTGCTTTGCTAATGTCGAAAACGGTTTTTTCATCTTTCGGAAGAATTAAATCGTTTGGAATCATCTCTTTAGTAATTTCTTTGCCTTTAATAAGTGCTGTAATTCTATAAATTGAATTTTCCAACTGTCTCACATTTCCGGGCCAATTGTATGATGTTAAAAGTTCTATGGCTTCGGGGGTGAAATATAAATTTGTTTTGCCAACCTTTTTTAAAAAATGATCGATTAACAAAGGAATATCTTCTCTGCGCTCGCGAAGCGGCGGTAGCTTAACGGGGATAACTCTTAGTCTATAATATAAATCCTCTCTAAATTGATTTAACTTTACTTTTTCCCAAAGATCAACTTTTGTAGCGCAGATAAAGCGAACATCAGTTTTAATGGTTGTGTTGCCGCCTACTCTTTCAAATTCTTTTTCCTGAAGTAACCTAAGAAGTTTAACTTGAGAGGAAATTGGAATATCATCTACATCATCTAAAAATATTGTTCCGCTATGGGCTAATTCAAAACGACCTTTCTTAAATTTTATTGCCCCGGTAAAAGCCCCTTTTTCATGTCCGAACAATTCGCTTTCGAGCAAAGATTCATTAAGTAAAGCGCAGCTTAATTTAATAAACGGTCCGTCTTTTCTCGTACTATTATAATGAATAGCATTGGCTACCATTTCTTTTCCCGTTCCACTTCCTCCTTCTATCAATACTGCAACGTCGCTTGATGAAATAGTTTCGATAAGATCGTACAAATCCTGCATCGGTTTTGATTTACCGATGATGTTATGAAAAGAATATCTCTCTTTAAATTTTTCTTTTAACGATACGTTTTCTTCTTCCAGTTTTTTGAACCGGCTAATCTTCTTAACAAGTAACAGTAATTGATCGGTTGAAAATGGTTTAGTTAAATAATCATAAGCACCTAATTTCATTGCTTCAACTGCCGATTCGATTGTGCCGAATGCCGTCATCATCACAACAGCAATATTCTGATTCATCTCTTTTACTTTTTGAAGTACTTCAAATCCATCCATCTGCGGTAGCCGGATATCAGTAATAACAAGATCAATTTCCGATTCTTTCAGGTAGTTAATTGCAACAACCGGATCTTCAAACGACTCAACATTATACCCGTCTTTAATGAGTGCATCATTCATAGTAATGCGCTTTGTCTTTTCATCTTCTATTATTATAATTTTCATTTGTTGCTTATGTTTTCTGATACAGTGAATATTTCGTTTTTAATTGCAGAGTTTTCAATCGCGGGAAATGAAATTGTAAATTCTGTTCCCTTATTTATTTTGCTCTTAACAAAAACTTTTGCGCCGTGTTCGTGGAGTACATTATAGCTTAGATATAAACCAAGCCCCGTTCCTTTATTTTTTTGCTTTGTAGTAAAGAAAGGATCAAAAATTTTATTCAGGTTTTCTTTTGGTATTCCAATTCCGGTATCTTTTACTTTAACCATTACGTAATTGTTCTCGATGTTCTCTGTTGTAATTATTAATTTCCCGCCATTGGGCATTGCGTCGCATGCATTGAGAAAAAGGTTAACAAATACCTGGCTTAAATAATGCCTGTCTCCAAGGATATTCTCTACACCTCTTCCAAAGTTATTTTCTAAAGTGATATTATTCTCTTTTAATTTGTAGATACTATGCTGAAGAGATGCTTCCAATATTTCTTTTACCTCTAATTCTTCTTTTTCAAAAGAATGAGGTCTCGCAAAGTCTAAAAGTTGCCTTACCAATATTTCTATTTTGAATAATCCTTCAAGCGCAAGTAATAAATAATTTTGAATTTGCGATTTGTCTTCGATGTCAGATAATACCATTCGAATACAATTTTGAATACCATCCAATGGATTGTTAATCTCGTGAGCAACGCCGGATACGAACTGCCCGATTGCCGCCATCTTTTCAGTCTGCATTAGCTGAAGCTGTGCAATTTTTAGTTCGTTATACGTCCTCTCAATTTCTGCTGTTCGTTCGCTAACTATCTTTTCGAGCTGCTCATTAGTCTTTTTTAATTCTTCTGAAAGTTTTTCCTTTTCTGAAACATCCTGACTTACTAAAACAACACCCTTAAAATCTTCTTCTTTATCTTTTACAACATTGTAGGTGTTGTCAAAATATTTTTCTTTTAAATGAAGCATTTTATGACGGGATGAATAATCACCTTGCCTAAAAGATTCCAAATCCTCCATAACTCGCTGTTGCATTTGCTTAGAATGACAATTCAAAATAGAACTGCCAATTTTGTCTTCGCCTCTAAGCTTTCTAATTTCTTCTCCTGCCTTATTTATAAAAGAAAAGCAGCCTTCTTTATCAATATATATAACTCCAATATTTAAGCTATCTAATATTTCCACCAATGTTTCCTTGGTACATAAATTTGAGTCCGGCATATTGCCTCCGCCTTGATATTAACTAGAAAAAAGTAAATCAGAAAAATGATACATAAAAATCACTCTTGATGTTTAAAGATAAAGAAATCTAAAAGGATTATAAAATAATAAGAATAAAATCTCCCTTTTGCGGCTATCTTTAATTTTATGGTTTTGTGTCAATCCGTTAATATTTTTTTCAGAACGAAACATTTAATAAAAAACCCCGCATTTCACTGCGGGGCTTTTTATAAAACAACGCAACCTTAGGAACTCACTTCTTATAAAAGGGTTGACCTGGTAGCTTTAGTTTAACAGCTTGATCCTGGAAAGCTTTTGTGTCAATGCTATCTCTTTTTTTATAGAAATTAAATATTGAATCGGCTTTAAACTTTGTGCCTAGATAATACTCCTTGTTTTTGTATCGTTTCTCCCATAACTTCCATTGTTTTTCTGATAACAGTCCTTCTTTAAATACTGCTTCGACGTTCTTATATGCTCGATCCCAATAATCCGAGAAGTTCTTATATAAGAATGGGGTAGTGTTAGAAAGAACATTAATTCCCCAAGCACTTCCGGGAAAATCATAAATTGCATATGGGAAGAATTTTGCTGGATCAGTAGACTTCACCCATTTTTGGGCTTCATTATCACCATGTTCTGCTGCCCAAGTAATTAGTTTTGCTAAGTCTTGTTGAATTTCCCAGATACCATGCCATTGAGTATAATCGGCAGCCATCATGAGCGCGCCCATTCTAAATCTTCTGCCTTCGTGGTGCCAAGCATTATACATTAATTCTTCTGGTTCTTCATCCCAACCATTAAGTACCGGATCGGAATATTCCTTTCCGTTGGCTTTGAGGGTTGCTATTGTGCCATTTGCAGTTAATTTCTTTGTCCAATAAACAAAATATCTTCTAATTTCATTATACTGTAGATTTGCTAAGTCGGCTGTAAGAAGATATGTTTCAACAAAATCCGGTGCGTGACAGCTTTTACATATTGATTCCATTCTCGTTCTTTTTACTTTCCAATCACCCAAATTTTCCTGATCCCAAACTGTTCTAAAGGACCAAGGTGCTTGAGATTCGAGCGCTAATCGTGCGCTTACATTGTGAGTAAACGGCTGAGTTTCATTTCCATCCATATGACACGTTGTACAAACCGGGACTTCAATAGGAATTGGTTCATTATTGAGCGTTGAATAATTCAAATTCAAATTCTTTTCCGTCGCTCTAAAAATATTTCCATGTTTGGACTCAAGATACATTTCAATTTGGGGATGGTCAGGCCCAATATGACATTCGCCACAAGTTTCCGGTTGGCGAGCTACAGCTTTGCTGAAAGTATGTTTGGGATGACAGGCATCGCATTCACCTACTGATTTATCCGGCCAAACATTACCGATTTGATGGCATTGTTCACATCCATTTCTGGTCGCAATAGTTGGTTCAAATACTGCACGATCTGCATTTTTTATTAACCAAAATTGATGTGCGTGCTTGCTATCTGCAAATTCTTTTACTTCCTGTTCATGACATTCCGCACAATCTTTTGGTGTTGGATGTCTTGCAACAAGCAGATCACTTTCGGGACAGTAAAATGCATCAAAGTCATCTTTATTCGCCTTGTGGCAATCTAAGCACCCAATATTTTGTTGTGCATGAACGCTCTCTTTCCATGCATCAATTGCCTTGACCGCCATTCCCTTATTTGTGTGGCAATCTACACATCTCTTATTATCACCGCTGATAACAGCAGCTAGTTTTGTGCTTTGAGTTTGTTTCATTTCCACACCAGCAACAATTATAAGCACAACAACAAGTAGAATACTGAATACACCAACTATGAGTCGCTGTGTTTTTAGGGAATCCTGTTCAGCCATATATTGTCTCCGCCTTTTTAATTTTTTTTAAGTTACGATGATTTCAACTACTGTAAAGATTAAAAACAAAATTATAACCAATGAACCAACCCAATAATTTATTTTTATTTTGGGCCATCTAGCTTGCATGTATTCATCAATAAATGGCCAGAAGGTTGCAACAATCAATACGGCTATTGATAAATAAATTCCAATCCGTAAAGGGAAAATTTTTAAGATTGAATAAACAGCAAAAAAGTACCACTCGGGCTTAATGTGTGGGGGTGTAACGCTTGGATTAGCAGGTTCTCCTATTCCGGGTGGTAATATTACAGTTAATGCACTAAGTGTAATTAAAAGAAATAATACAATAACTACGGTGTGATAAAAATGTTCGGGATAAAACGGATAACTTTCTTCATGTTCTTCAAGTTTTGAAACACCATGAATTCTAACAAATACTATGTGTACAACGATAAGTACAAAAAGAATCGTCGGTAATAACCCCATATGTAAATTATAAAACCTCGTAAGTGTGTTTCCTGAAACTTCAGTTCCTCCCCGCAAAAACCTCAAAATCGTTTCTCCAACAAGAGGTATTTCTTTTATCATATTTGTTCCAACAGTTGCAGCCCAATATGAAAGTTGATTGAAAACCAAAGAGTAACCGGTGAAACATAATCCAAGCGTTGTGATCAACATTAAGATGCCAATTATCCAATTCAATTCTCTCGGTTTTCTATATCCTCTAGTGAAAAATACTCTCACAATATGAAGCATCATGGCAATGACCATGAAATTAGAAGCCCAACGATGCAGTCCTCTTATCCAAAAACCCATTTGTACATCTTGAGTAATATGTCTTACACTTTCATAGGCGCCCTCAGGTGATGGAACATAATAGAAGGTTAGTAATATTCCGGTTATAATCTGAAAAAGAAAAAGTAAGAGGGGCGTAGCTCCAATTGCGTAGAACCAATTTTTCATGTGCTTTGGTATTGGCTCTTTTAATACTTTTTCCACTATTTCTGAAGATTTTTTTTTATCGAGGAGAATTCTTTCTTTCAACCATGCTTTAGTTTTATCTATCATGCAATAATTCCTTGGTTTTCATCGAGCCACATATAAACTAAATTATTTTTTATTTCAACTCTGAATTCATCAAGTGGTCGGGGAGGTGGTCCGCTTAATACTTTCCCTTCCACATCAAAGACTCCCTGGTGACAAGGGCAATAAAAACGATTGCGATATTGTTCCCATTTAATTTTACACCCCAAATGTGGACAAATGGCAGAATATACTTTCATCCCGGATTCAGTCTTGACCATAAAAAACGATTTCTCGCTAATCTGAAACTCTTTGGCTTTTCCAACCTCAATTTCATTGGTTCTTGCTATTAATAACTTTTGTGCTTCGCCTTTTTGTATTGGGGGAAAGAGGAATGAAATTCCATTTTTAAGTAACAGAATTCCCGCTATTAAACCGGCTATCAAACCACCACGCAAAAATATTTTTTCCAAAAACTCCCTACGTGTTAAGAATTTTATTTTTTCAACTAGCATATTCTCCTCGTAATTACTTGAAAAGACAAATCATTTTTATCGTTACTTTTTTCAATAATAATGCCATGCAATATTTAATAAGATTTTGTAGGATTGGCTTTTTTTAGATTAAAAAGCGGAAAGCAGATTATCATTTGTAATTATATAGATGGTGTTATTCCGTCAGTAACCGGAATTCCGTCAAAAAAAAGATGATTGAACTTCATGGTAAATTATAATAATGAAATATTTTAGCGGGGTTATGCTAAGCAGAATTGGCTTGATTAAGATGCCATCATTAATTATGATTCTGCTAAAATAAAGATGGCGTCTTTACATCTGAATTATTATTAGTCTTTACTACTGGATTAATAATGATAATTCCATGTATATGATTTGGCATTATTACAAAATAATCCAATTCAATATTCTGAAAATGATTTGGAATTTCTTCCCAAAGTTTCTTTGCACAATTTCCAATTTCAATTAAATCAACTTTCCCATTATTAACTTTACAAAAATAACTAATATGATTTTTCGTATTTATTGTTACATAATACCACCATGGGTTTGAGTAATCCCATTCTTTTAATCTTGTAGACTCTATGCGGAATATTTCTTTGTATTTTGTCATTCTAACAATGAGTTATTAAATGTTTATTCTGACCCTAAAACTTATAGACTGCTTACAAACAAATCTTTACAAAAATTAATCGGTGAGAAATTTATATATCAAATAACCAAAATTAATTTGAAGTAGCCCGAATGCTATTCCGCTGTATAGATCAAGACGATCTACTTCATCAAGTGTGGAGCGATTTTTTGTTTGAAGATAATCATCATATTTTCTATCAGCTTTAATCTTGAAATATGCAGCAACTCCACCCAGAACCGCTGCACTTCCAATCAAAATCTTAAATGTACCTGAGCTGAAGAAATTTTCTGTTTTGTTTTTATTTATATATTCATAAATATTTGGTTGAAAGGAAGGATATTCAGTCTGTTTCATATCATAGCTGAAATGATAATCTTTATCGCACTCAGCAATTCTAAGAGTATCGGAAATATTTTTCTTGCCCCACTTTAAGGAAGAATCTTGAATAAATAAAAAATGGTTTCCTTTAGTAAGATTGATTTCAGCTTTCTCTTTCGCAATAAATAATGAATCAATATAAATGCGGGCATCAGAATTGTTGGTAATAATTTCAACTTTGCTTTTACAGTCTTGAGCAATACAGCTTACAGAAGAAATTATAATAATAGTAATCAGCTTTAGTGCGATATTGTTATTCTTTAATTGAGATCTGATACGCATTAATTATTCCTTTATCGGCACCTAAATATAAAATGCCATCGTAATAAACCGGAGAAAGTTTAACTCTCTTTTCAAAATCATAAGTTTTAGTTATCTCTCCGTTGTTAGTATCAATAAAATAAATTTTTCTATTCAGATCAGGTTGAACAAGATAATTTTTGAAAAGTGCAGGAGTTGTGTTAATCACTCCGCCAGTCTCTATTTTCCAAATTAGCTTTCCCGATGATTTATTGATACAAAATATTTCTCCGCCAAGATTTCCAACAAATACTTTATCATCATTCATAACCGGAGTAGAAAGGATTTTACTTTTTGTATCAACAGTCCAAACAATTCTACCTTCATTAACAGAGACACAAAATAATTTCCCGTTGTTATCCCCAAAGTAAGCATAATCTCCTTCTATCGAAAAATCTCCTTCAATGCCATTACTTATATTCATTCTATATTTTATTTTACCAATATTAGATGAAACAGCGATCAACTCCCCTTTTTCATTTCCAAAGAGAATTAAATCTCCGTTTGAAGCCGGTGAAGATTTTGTAGAAACTTTTGTATTTACGCTCCACTCCCTAGAGCCGATAAAATTAAATTTTATAATTTCCCCTTGGTCTGTAAGTACAACAATTCCATCATTCAATTTTATCATTTCATTTTGAACGCTGCCGGAAATCTTTGATTCTAATAAAACATTTCCATTGAGGTAATCAAATATCTTAAGTACTGAATATTTTTCATTTAACTGATTGAGTAGAAAAAATACTCTTAAATTATTAACGACAGGAGTAATTGAAATTGAGCCGGAATACTTTTCATAACCGAACATTTTTCCTGAAGTTCTATCGAAGGCATATAACTTACCGGATAGATCTCCAACGAAAAGGATATTATCATAAATAACTACAGATGTATTGGCTTGACTTCCGCTTGTTTCAGCAGACCATTTTAATATTATGCTGTCTTTAATTGATTTATTCTGGAAAAAATCTCTTTCGGGACCTTTTCCAAACATAAAATAGCCTGAGCCGCCGACAATCATATTCTTAAAGGCAATTGGCTGAGTGCAGTTTAAAAGAAGTAAGAAAATAAAAGGTGAGATATATTTGAAATAGGTCTTTTTCAAAAATCCCATCCGAAGAAAAATTGATAAAATAAACCCGGTTGTAATTCAGTAAAATCTTTTTCTATTTTTTTGCCAATATCATACCTTAAAGCAAAGGCATTGAATATGTTTATTCTAATACCAGCGCCGATGCTTCCTATTGTTTCTCTGTAATCTTTATCCCATGCAGCACCTGCATCAATAAATGCCGCTCCCCTGATCTGGAAAAAAGATAAACCAAAGAATGGAAAGTTAATCGTGAATTGATCAACAAGAGGAAATCTTAATTCTAAGGATGATAACCACATTTTTTCGCCGCGTATAGACCAGCGATCCCAACCGCGCAGGTCCCAACTTCCGCCCGCAAAATACCTTCTTGCTTCTTTACCATCATTAATAAAAATTGCAGCTCTTGCTGCTAAGCTGCTTCTTAAACCTAAACGGAAATATTTTCTATAATCAGCAATAATGGAATAGTAGTTTACATTACTGTATTTCACATCGCTGGTGTAGCCAAGTAAAAATCTAAATCGCGAACCGTCAACCGGACCAGTTACAACCCAAATTGCATTATCATGAACAAATGAAATTGTATTAGTTACTAAAAGAGATTTTCTAGTAATGAAACTTCCGAATAATTCTTTATCGGAATTTGCAATATCCATTTCAGCTTCAAGGCGCTGGAATGAAGAGAATGGATAAATAAGAGAAATGTAACCGCCGAAAACTCTTTCGTAAAAATATGCCTCTGTTTCTCTAATATCGTACCGCCTTCCCGAATAGTTGAATATTCCAAAGCCGTAATTTGTCCGATCTTTTAAACTAACACGAGCGAGAGATAAATTAAAATTTTTCAGAATCTCACTTTGTACTTCTGCTGTATTAGAAATATAAAATACATATTGTTCATCGCCTAAGAGATCGCTTAAACTTAATAATGCACCACCGCGAGTTCCGTAAACCGGATCAGTTACTAATTGACTAACTGCATAATCTAAATTGTATTCTTTCTCATATTTAAGGCGGTCATACTCGGCAGTTAGTTTGATCCTATCAGAGGTCCACATCGTTCCTAAATTATCAAAATTAAATGCTACGTATTTTTCGTATTGTATTTTTGTTAGATCAAGTGAGTAAAACTGAAAAGAAAAATTTTCGAACCCTGAGGTAACAAGAGTATTCTTATCTACAAAAGAAAAATCATAAACACTTGTAATGAACTTTGTTACTTGTGTCATTCCGTTTGCTCTATCATCGTTAACGGGGATTTTCCAAATATTATAAGTTCCATCATAATCGCTCGTAAAGTAGAGCTCTGAAAAATCCGGTGAGAAATGCGGAGTAGAAATATTTGCGTTAACATTTGTCAGGTAGGATATTTCATGTGTAGTCAAATCGTATTCAAACAGATTATACTTTTGTTTAAAAAGCCCGTCAGTTCGATCTGATGAAAATATTATTTTACTTCCGTCTTTATTAAATGTAGGATCAATATCTTCGTAATAATCATTAGTTAAACGAGTTAGTTGTTTTGTATTAAGATCATAAATAAATAAATCACTAAAACCTTTTGTATCGGTCGCTGCAAAAACGATCTGATTACCATCCCCAGAAAAACTAGGGGCTTTTATTCTGATCAATCCGTCAAACTGAAGAGTATTAATTACTTCTTCATCCTTGATTGAATAAACATGCAGAACATCCGTAGCTTGACTTCTTGTAATGAAAGCAAGTAATCCGTTTGAAGAAACTGAAAAAGTATTTTCTAAAAGATGAAATGCTTCAAAAATTGCATCACGTTCGCCTTCAATTAAAACTTCTGGTTCGGCATAATCATTGCTATCCGGTTTATAACCCATCTTCATAACTGAAGTGTAACCGGCATGATTACCGATAAAATAAATTTCTTTTTTATTACCGTTCTGATAAAATCTTGGCGCAAAATTGAAACCGGCATTGGTGATTTTTTTTGCTTGTATGAAATGAGGATAATTTTCTTTGTAAAGAGGAAAATATTTTTGTCTTAATTGGTAAGTCCATTTATTATCAAGATCATTTATTTTTTCACCGGTTACAAATTCTAAGAGGTCTGTGAATTTATTGAATCTCCAAAAGTTTTCTAATATGGCAAGGATTTTATCTTCACCATAATTCTTTCCAACAAATTCTAAAAATTTTTGTCCTTCTTTATACATTAAATATCCGGCAAGATATTCTAAATCAACAAGAGGAATAAAATTGCCATTTAGAACGGCATCACGCATTACCATTTCGGATTGTGTATCCCAATCGGACGACCAATATTCTGCTAAACCTTCTACAAACCAAAGCGGCGGCATTTTATCTGTGCTGATTCTGTGATCGTTCAAAACATTATAAATTTTATTTGTCATAAAAACATGTACAAGTTCATGTCTGATCACATGTTTAAATTGTGCAAGATTTCCTAGATAAGGAATAACAACTCTTCCTTTCATAAATTCAAAAAAGCCGCCGATACCTTCCGGAATAAATCCGGGAGAGATATTTGTCTGCTGAAAATGCGTATGAGTATTATAAAATATGAGAGGAATTTTATTTGTTACGTAGTGATTGAATTTTACTTTATGAGATTCGAATGCTTCTTCGGCAAACTTAGCACCGATCTCGGCAATTTCTGTAAAGTCATCATAGTAATAAATATTGAAGTGCTCGGTCTTAAGGACTTTCCAATTAAATTTCTCGTATTGAACTTTGTTGCGTCCGAAGAAGTAAAATTGGGCGGAAATAATTTGAGAAGTTAAAAATATAATGAGTAAATATATCCGCCAATTTTTTATCAAAGATGAGCCTTTAAATAATTTATACTATCAATACTTGTCGGATCAAATCCGCGTAATACAGCATGATAAAATGTTGCCCAATCACCTAAATAAATTAGATCTACCAATCTTAGTTTTACGTTCGCTTCGCTGCTTGAAAGATCAATAACTTCCGCTCCGGCTTTTCTAACCATTTCGGAAGTTAGATCATATCGTTTCTTCACTTGCGGATGATAATCTTCATCAAGAATATTGATGAGCTTTAAATTCATTGTTGATTTATATCCTTCCCATCCCAAAATTTCATTGTGATCAAGTTCAGGTAAATATCCAAAGAAAGCATGATGTTTTGCATTCTCATTAAACTGCCCTTTTATTCTTGTTCCAACAACTGATGTATAATCGCTAACTGCGTAAATCAATGGAATAAATCCCAGCATCTGTTCGGCTAAATTCAGTGCAGCGTTAGTCTCTTTCGAATATTCTACACCTTTTCTTTTTAATAACTCAATTGTTTGTTTAACATTCTTTGTTTGACTGGGAACTAATTTCAATGAATGGATAGTCTTAAGCAATGTAAAAAAATTTATCCAGAGAGCGAACCTTGGCTGATAACCTTTTAGAAGTTTTGCAAATGGTATCTTCTTTTTCATCGCAATCTCTTCAATCTTACCGCCGGTTGATACACAAACAATTTGGCATTTCTTTTTTATCGCTTGATTTAATGCTGAGATTGTTTCTTCTGTATTCCCGGAATAAGAAGAAGCAATTACTAAAGTATTTTCATTTGCATAAGGTGGTAGTTCATAATTTCTATTTACGGTGTAAGGATATTTCAATTCCGTACGTAAATAATTTTGCAGAAGATCACCGCCGATTGCAGATCCGCCGAGACCTGTTAGAATAATGTTTTTGATTTTAGATGTTTTAATTGATGATACACTAAATTTATTATTCCATGCGTATTCCACCTGTTCATAAGAATCAGTTAATACTTTGAATTGATTATGGACATCATAATTCGAAATCATTTCTTGTAAATTCATTTTAATCCTCAGTAAAGATTTATTATTTGGTTTTTTATTTTTCTGTGATAATACTCATGAATTGAATCGTTAATTTCTTTTTCAGTCTTGAACTCTAAACATTTATTTGCCAAAAGCTCTACCTCTTTCAGATCAATGCTTCTAATTATTTTTTTTATATGAGGAATAGCAGAAGCTGAAACACTTAACGATTCCAATCCCAGTCCGATTAATAACGGAACGGCAAACGGATCGGCTGCCATTTCACCGCACATACTAACCGGCGTTTTTGTTTTTTTACCATTATTAATTATGTGGTAAAGTGTTCTAACTACAGCAGGATGAAATTCTTGATAGATATTTGAAACAATATCGTTCCCTCTATCTACAGCAAGTAAATATTGGATTAAATCATTTGTACCAATACTTGCAAAATCAACTTCATCAGCAAAATCTTTCATCATCATTGCTGCGGATGGAATCTCGATCATGATTCCAACACTCATATGCTTATCGAATTGCTTCACTTCTTTTTTTAATTCGGATTTACATTGATCAATAATTTCTTTTGAAGCCCGTACTTCATTTAGTGAAGAAATCATCGGAAGCATAAATTTTATATTTTTATGTGTACTTGCTCTTAAGACTGCACGTATTTGAGATTTGAAAAGTTGAGGATTATCCAACAACAAACGAATTCCTCTCCAGCCCAAAAACGGATTTGGTTCTTTTAGATCTACAGGCAAAACTTTATCTCCGCCGATATCGAATGCACGGATTGTTACTGCCTCAGGATATATTCTCTCGGCAATATTTTTATAAACAATAAATTGTTCTTCTTCATCGGGGAATGTTTCATAGACTTCAAACAATTGTTCAGTTCGAACAAGTCCAATTCCTTTTGCTCCGTTCTGAACAATAAATTCCATCTCTTCCATGAGATCAAGATTTGCCAACAGTTGGATCTCTTTCCCGTCTAAAGTTGTTGCAGATAAATCGCGTAGTTTTAGTAATTCATGATCTTCTCTTGTAAGTCTTTCAATTTTCTTCTGATAGAGTTGAAGCTGTTTATCGATAGGATTAATAATTACTTCGCCTTTGTATCCATCAATAATTATTACATCATTTTCTTTAATCCTATTAGTTGCATCATGCAGACCAACAACCGCCGGAATGTTTAATGATCTTGCAACAATTGCAGCATGAGAAGTTAAACCTCCAAAATCTGTTACATAACCTTTAACATTAACACGTGAGAATAAAACAGTATCAGATGGAGTAACAGTTGTAGTAATTACAACAACATCATTAGTAATTCTGGATTTCCATTTTTTCTTTTTGAGATTTCTAATAATTCTATTTTTTATATCATCAATATCATGAGAACGCTCTTTCATATAAGATTCATGAGAGAGGTTCATAAGATCGGTGTATTTAGAAATTTCATCATTAACAATGTATTCCGGAACGCGTTTTTCATTTCTTATTCTATTTTGAATAGTTGCTACAAGAATCGGATCGTCAAGAATCATAATTTGAGCCTCGAATATTGCGGCTCTCTTCTCGCCGAGTTTATCAACGGCAAGAGAAAATATTTTTCTTAATTCTTTTTTGGATTGCTGCAAAGCTGTTTCAAGATTTTGCAGAGCTTCATTTACATCTGTGATTGACTCATTAACAATATCTTCTTTTTCTTTTGAGTAAAGAAATGCTTTCGATATAGCTATACCCGGTGCGGCGGCAATTCCTTTTAAAATATTTTCTGATTCAGATTTCATATTATAACTCGTCAAATCCTCTGTTAAAATAATCTACTATTTCCTTAGAAGCATGCTCTTCATCTTCCCCGTTAAAGATCAGAACAATTTCAGATCCTTTTTCGGCAGCAAGAGTCATAACACCAATTATACTTTTTCCGTTAATGTGAAGACCGTCTTTATTCAGGAAAAAATCGCATTTGTACTTTGATGCTAATTTTACAATTGTCGCAGCCGGACGGGTATGTAAACCGGCATTATTTATGATTCTAATTTTATGTTCGATCATTTGTTCCTTGTAATAAGAGCATTAGCTAACCAGATCATTAAATTTTTCCCTTCTCCATCTTTTAATGATGATAAATTCTTTAATGCTAATTTAGTGTATTTCATAATCTCGTGCTCTGCATCTTTAATAACTCCTAATTTCAGATAGAGCTTACTATACTTATGAATTTCACTTCGTGAAATTCCCTTTTGCTTTATAACTTTGATAAGTTCAGCCCGATCTTTAACATTAGATTTTTCAAATGCACGTAAAAATAAATACGTCTTTTTCCCTTCTACTAAATCGCTACCAATTGTTTTCCCAATTTGATTTTCTTCACCGACAATATCAAGCAGATCATCTTGTATTTGAAAAGCCATGCCGAGATTTTTTCCATAATTTGAAACTGCTTTAATTTCTTTTGCCGAAGCACTGCAAAGTAGTGCACCGATTGAACAGCACATTTCAGCTAACGCTGCAGTTTTCTTATAGATCATTCTTTGGTATTCAGATATAGAAACGTTTTGTCGTAGTTCAAAATCTTTATCGAGACTCTGCCCTTCACAAACTTCAATTACTCCATGTGTAAATGCTGAAACAATTCCTTTAACATTATTCTTACAATCTTTTAGAAGACTCTCGTAAGCAAGTGCAATCAAACTATCGCCGGCCAGAATAGCGGTATTAACATCATACTTTTTGTGAAGAGTTTTTCTTCCTCGTCGTATTGGAGAATTGTCCATTATATCATCATGTGCAAGAGTAAAGTTGTGAAGTATTTCTACTGCGATTGCTGCATTATATACATCTTTAAATTTCCCGCCAACAGCTCTCGCTGAAATAAGAACAAGAAACGGACGAAGACGTTTACCTCCTCCATTTAAAATATAAGAACAAGGTTCATAAAGAGATCTAGGTTCTTTTCCTTTTAAAAGTTGTCCTAATTGATTGTCAACTTTTGCTATCTCAGAATTATAGATTCTCTTAAATTTTCCGGAATTAGAATTCAATACAATTCCTCTTTTCTTATTAATCCGACTTTCTTAAAATTTTGAATATCCTTACTTCCAGTTAAATACATAATTCTTTTTACTGTTGAGAACCAAGATTGAATTAATTCTACAACACCATTTATATCATTCTTCATAACTTCTTGTAAAATAATTCTTGCAGATGCAGAAAGATCAGCACCGAGAGCAATTGATTTTGCAATATCAACTCCGTTTGAAATTCCTCCGGATGAGATAAGCGTAAAGTTAAAATCCTTTTTTAGTTCTTTAACTTTTCTAACACAATATGATGTTGGCAATCCCCATTCTTGAAAATAATTATCTGCTTTATTACTTCTTATTAATTCCACCGCAGCCCAACTTGTACCACCTGCACCGGAAACATCAATTCCTTTAACACCAGCTTCTAAAAGTCTCTTGGCTGCCCGCTTACTTATCCCCGAACCAACTTCTTTTACTATAACCGGAGTTTTAATTTTAGAACAAATCTTTTCAATATTTTTAATCAATCCCTTAAAATCCGGTTCACCTCCAGATTGCAATAATTCTTGAAGCGGGTTAACATGAATTACCATTGCATCGGCTTCAACAAGATCAATAAGGATTTGTATTTCTTCAATTAGATTTTTTGATTTGGCAACTTGAGCTGCGCCAATATTTCCGAGGATAGGAACAGTTCCAGCATTTTTTCTAACTACTCTATAAGTGGAGTGATACTTTTTATCTTCTAAAGCTTGTCTTTGGCTGCCGACACCAATTGGAATTTTTAGTTCATTAGCCACTATTGCTAATTTTTCATTTATTCTTTCAGCTTCTTCTGTCCCACCTGTCATACAAGAAATTAAGAATGGATAGCTGATTTTATGTTTTAAGAAATGAGTTGATAAATCAATTTTATTAAATTCGACTTCTGTTATTGCAAAATGTTCAAATTCATAGTTCTCAAAACCATTAGTCTTTGTCTTGAATGCAACATTCTCCGTAAGACAAAGTTCTATGTGATCTTTTTTCCGCTTTGATGTCTTACTTTCTAGCATGAATATTACTTTTTTATTTCGTGAACAAAATAAATATTTTTTAGGTGAGAATCTTCGTTGGATGATTTGCCATTAAACAGTATGGAATAAATTTCTTACAAGCTTTGTTAAATTCTTTTCTAAGATTTTTATATCGCAATCGGTTAAATTGCTTTTAAAATAATTCTTAAATCAAAAGGTAACTTTATGGCAAAGGTGCGATTAAACTTCTGGCAAGTTTGGAATATGAGTTTTGGGTTTTTAGGAATACAATTCGGCTTCGCCCTTCAAAATGCAAATGTCAGCAGAATATTTGAAACTTTGGGGGCGAGTATAGATCAAATACCAATCTTATGGATCGCAGCTCCTGCAACAGGATTAATTGTTCAGCCAATCATAGGTTATTTAAGTGATAGAACTTGGGGAAAATTAGGCAGACGCCGTCCATATTTTCTCATCGGTGCTATACTTGCTTCTCTTTCATTATTAATAATGCCTAATTCACCTACTCTTTGGATCGCAGCTGGCATGTTATGGATAATGGATGCATCAATTAATATTTCTATGGAACCATTCCGCGCATTAGTTGCAGATCTTCTTCCTTCAGATCAAAGAACTACCGGGTTTGCAGTTCAGAGTTTTTTTATTGGAACCGGTGCCATAATAGCCTCAGTCTTGCCATATATTTTTACCAATTGGCTCGGAATTAGTAATACCGCTCCAGCAGGACAAATTCCACCATCAGTACGCTATTCTTTTTATATAGGCGCGTTTGCTTTTATATCAGCAGTTGGTTGGACTATCTTCCGAACTAAAGAATACCCTCCCGAGAATCTAGAGAAGTTTGAGCATAACAAATTGCAAAGTAAAGGTTTAGTAAAAGGAGTTACTGAAATATTTAGATCCTTTGTTGGAATGCCGAAGACAATGGTCCAACTAGCGGTTGTACAATTTTTCTCTTGGTTTGCACTTTTTGCAATGTGGATCTACACTACACCAGCCGTTACTCATCACATATATGGCGCAAAAGATACTTCTTCAGAATTATTTAATGAAGGAGCAAATTGGGTTGGTGTTTTATTTGCGATCTATAACGGATTTGCAGCTCTTACCGCATTCCTTCTTCCATGGATTGCAAAAAGGTCTTCCCGCAAAACTGTACACATGATTAGTTTAATTTGTGGTGGAATAGGGCTTGCGTCATTTTATGTTATTAAGGATCCAAATCTTTTACTTATTTCTGAATTAGGAATTGGTTTAGCATGGTCATCAATTCTTGCAATGCCTTATGCAATACTCGCAGGTTCAATCCCTTCCGATAAGATGGGTGTTTATATGGGCATCTTTAATTTCTTTATTGTAATTCCCCAAATTACTGCTGCAGCTATTCTTGGATTCTTTGTAAAACATTTTTTTAATAACGAAGCCATATATGCATTACTTATCGGTGGAGCTTCTATGATAATTGCAGCGGCTTTAGTAATGTTTGTAAATGATTTAGATGAGGTTAAATAGAAAGCAATGAACTAGATATAGACAATGAATTAACTTAACTATTTCAAGTTTTGTTTTTGTGCTTTGCGATTTATTTTAACTTCAACACTGTAATTATTCTTATACTTTTGGTTTGATCCAGCATAATCAAATAGCCCAACAACTATATAACGAGGTCTTTCCTTAATATTTTCTGTAAATGTTACTAGTTTCTCTTTATAGTCTTCAGTTCTCGGCCACTCTGATATTTTCATTTTCCAGTCTTTATCTAAACATAATTTAATCTTATCAACAATGTTCTTAAAAGCCGGATCCGCTTTTTGTAATTCATTGCCATTGTAAAAAATAGCATTATATGAACCATCCTCCTCATCAATAAACGCATCCACAGCATCATTTAGTTTTACAAGTTGTTGTGTAACCAAATTTGGATTCTCTAATAAGAAGAAATATGCAATAGAGTGTGCAAGTAGAAAATCTAATGTAGTACAGAAATCTAATGTTCTGTCAAGCGATAAGGCATTTGGTTCTGCTATTGCAGTTTGCAAAATGTAATTCCCCAAAGAATTCTCGGATCCAATTACATATAAAACATATTTACCGGAGATTGGAATTGTGGTTACAATATTGCCATAACCTTTATCATTTCGATCGCTCTGCTTAAATATCTCACCCTTTGAATTCACCAATGCAAGATTCGGTTGAAAATTTTGAGTGTATACAACAAAATTAACTGCTTCTCCTTCAAAGAGTTCAATTTCATAACCATCATAACGTCCAAAATCTTTTTTAATTAAATCCTTTGCAGTTAGCTCACCTTTAATTTCATTAAAATCAATTTGGATTTTTTTTGATTTCCCTTGAGCATAATGGACATGAGAAATAATTATTATAAAAACGAAAACATATCGCCAAACTTTCATTGCATTACCTCTTGAAATCAAAAACTTATCAAACATTAATGTCCGCTCGCTAATTTATTATCACTTACAGTTTTAACTTTTGAATCATGTACCATTAGCCAAAGAAGAGCAGATACGGCTAATGAAATAGCGCTGATAATAAAAATAATATTCTTGTCACCGGCATTTTGAACAAATGTACCTAAAACTAAACTGACAAATAATTGAGGTAACACAACCGAGAGATTAAATATACCCATGAATAATCCCATCCGATTCTTATTTACCTTTTCAGACATAATTGCAAACGGTAAACTTACAATTGCAGCCCAACCAACACCAGCGACAGCCATAAGAATCCATACGATCATAGAACTGTTTCCTAATACTACAATTCCAAAATAAGCAAGCGACATCACGGCTACACATGATAAATGAGTTTTTACTCTTCCTATTTTTTCTGTAATCGGCTCAAGAACAAATACCGGTAGAATAGCACCAACTGCACTCAAAATTAAAAATGAAATAGATAATATTTGTCCAGTCTCATCAGAAGTTGAAGGATTTAATTTCTGCTCAACATAACCGATCATATAAACAAACATCGTTTGCACACCGATCCATGAAAAAGAATGTGCTAATAGAAGTTTCGAGAATTGATTCCAATCAGTTTTAGATTCAGGTTCGTTCTCAGCAAGTGCAGTTTGTAAGTCTCGTGGTTCTTCAATAAAAAACATTGGTATTAAAGAAAAAGCTAGAACAAGAAATACCCCGAAGAAGATCAAAAAATAATTTCCAAAGATTGCACCGAGCGCATAAGCAAGAACTCCAAATGAACCGGATATTGTCTGCATCCAGGTAAAACCTTTTGTTCTTTGTACACCTTCGGGAGTAACATCGGCAATAATAGCTCTTGTTGGATTAAATGAAACGTTAATCGCTAAATCCAGAGTTAGAGCAACAAAGACTGCAACAACAATTATATTACCCACTCCAAAAAATCCGCTGATCTTATCTATGTTGGGAAGAGCAAATAACATTAATGCCGCAATTGTTCCTCCGATTAGAATGAATGGTCTCCTCCTCCCTTTCCAAAACCAAACTTTATCACTTATTAATCCTACAATCGGTTGACCGATAATTCCTGCAAGTGGTCCGGCAGCCCAGACAAATCCAATCTCGTGCAAATCCAAATTATATTTTGTACGCATTAGCCAGCTTAGCGCAGCTATCTGGATTGATAGAGCAAAGCCCATGGCAGTAGAAGGTAAACTAAGAATTGAATAAAAAGAATTGGAAAGCTTTTTCTGCATTTGTAACATGATTGCCTCGGACTATTTCAATTTTTGTGTAAAGATATTGATTGCATAATTAATTAAAAAGGTTTTTTCTGTAACAAAGTTTCGCATCCGAAAGAAATATACTCTTTTAATATTGGAATCTTTGGGAGTTTGATCGTCGGTAATCCAAAACGTAAAGCGTATATAGGTCTAAACAGAAAATAATCTTTTTTTATCGGTATGAAATTCTGCAGTAAACATTGAAATTCAAACTCGTGAATAGTACACCCTGTTCCGTAATGCAACTTGATTTCATCAATGTATCCTACATCCTCACCTAATAATTTTGCAGCTGGTCTTAAAATAGACTTTGGAAAAATGTGTAAATAAGGAATTGTCTTTAAGAAACTCTTTCCTATCTGCTGATGACCGGCAA
The DNA here is from genome assembly GCA_041658245.1 of Melioribacteraceae bacterium. Taxonomy (GTDB): domain Bacteria; phylum Bacteroidota; class Ignavibacteria; order Ignavibacteriales; family Melioribacteraceae; genus Fen-1258. Next base: position 23,526 of record JBBAAM010000016.1, on the reverse strand, counting down.
AAGGTGACCGCTTTGGAGGAAAGCTTATAAATAGAAATCCATTATCATTAAGTAATTTACCAAGATTATCAAAAGTGGCTTTTTTATCCCGCACATGTTCTATCACTTCACGGATAATTATTACATCAAACGTTTCAGATAATTGTTCAGGGAGTCTTGCATTAGTAATATCGCCAACCAAAATTTTAAGGTCAGAATTCTTCTTAACAGCAGTTTCTGCACGTTCGGGACTAAGCTCAACACCAACTACATACATTCCGATCTCTTGCAGAGTTTCTAATAAACCGCCTTCGGCACATCCTACTTCTAAAACTTTCTTTTTATGAAAGTCGGGAATTAGTTTTTGGAAATAAGGAAGTAAATATTCTTTTGTATATTGTTTTTGTTCGTAGAAATGTTTTTCAGCCATAGTATTCTTTTAGAAGGTGTATGAAAATTTAACTAAAGTTCATGTATGTGCAAAGTGTTGACCGAAATGGCTCTATAAACGAATTCTAAATTTTCCTAATACATAAATCATCAAATAGTAAAATAAGATCATAATTACGACTGAAATAAGCAGCACTGGATAGAACGTCATCCCCTGTAATTAATTAAATAGAAAAGGGAACCAAATGAAAAAAGTTTATTGAGTTTTAGAGATTAACAATTTATCAATTCTATTGCCATCCATATCAACGACTTCATAGGTGTAATTGCCGATTGTAAACTTCTCGCCTGTGATTGGAATTTTATTAATCCTATGAACTATAAATCCAGCGAGAGTAATATATTTTTCTTCATCTTTCGGAATTTCAAATGTGATAATTTCTGCAAGATCATCAAGTAAAGTACCGCCGTCTACGAGAAAACTGCCATCTTCTCTTTTGACGATGGGGTGTTCTTCAATTTCACCTTTTTGTTGTATATCTCCAATAATATTTTCAACAATATTCCGAAGAGTAATTATACCTTGAAATACACCATACTCATCAATTACAATTGCATTATAATTCTTCCGCTCTTTGAAAAATTCCAGCAGTCGGTAAGTGGACAAAGAATCAGTCACATAAAGCGGCTCTCTTATCAAAGTTTTTATTTCAGTAAGATTATTTAAATTTTTGTAAAATTCTTTGACTGTTAAAATTCCTATTACATTATCTAAAGAATCATCGCAAACGGGATAAAGTGAATAATCGTTTTCAAGAACAATCTTTTTAATTTCTTCAATAGGGTTATTTATATCAATCCAGACAACATCATTTCTTTGAGTCATGATAGCATTGGCTTTTCTATCGCCAAACTTGAAAATCCTTTTAAGAAGCTCGCTTTCTTTTTTTTCGATTGAGCCAAAAGTAGCGCCCTGATCGATAAGCAATTTTAATTCTTCTTCGGTAACAGGCGGATTTTTATTTTCTTTAATTCTGAATAATTTGATAAATATTTTTGTGGAAACCAAAAGCAGTTGAACAACCGGATAAGCAATTTTTGTTAAAATATTAAGTGCCGGCGCGAAAAAGATTGCAATGTTTTCTGCATTATTAAGAGCGATTGTTTTGGGAACAAGCTCGCCAATTACAAGAGAGAAATAAGTTATCAACCCAACAATAACCAAGTAAGCTGTTTCTTGTGCAATTGGTTTTAAGAAAGATATTTGTTCAACATAAGGAACAAGGTCTTCCGTTAAAGCAACGCCTCCGTAAACACCGGAAACAATTCCTATCAGCGTAATTCCAACTTGAATAGCCGATAGGAATTTTTCCGGTTCCAAACTCAACTGAAGAGCAAGCTTTGCATTTTTACTTCCGCGTTTTGCCTTTTCTTCGAGACGTGCTTTACGGGAAGTGACAATAGCAATCTCAGTCATTGCCAAAAGTCCGTTAAGAAATATAAGAGCGATAATAACCGCTACTTCCATTATTTACCTATTCAATGTTTTTACCAAACTTAAAATACAAACTTGGCACGACAATCATATTCAACGCAGTAGAGGTAATCAACCCGCCAAGAATAACAATTGCCATCGGCGCTTCGATTTCTTTGCCGGGTTCACCACTGCCGAGAGCGAGAGGAACTAATGCAAGACCGGCGGTTATGGCAGTCATTAAAATAGGGCTCAATCTTTCCAACGAACCTTGAATAATTGCTTCTGTAAATTCTTTTCCTTCTTTCATAAGATGTTGAAAGTGTGAAATCATTAAAATTCCATTTCGCGTAGCAATTCCAAAAAGAGTAATGAAACCGACAAGAGAAGCGACGCTAATTATTCCATCCGAAAGAAATACAGACCAAACGCCGCCAATAAGAGCAAGCGGAAGATTTATTAAAATGAAAAGTGCGGGCTTGATCTTACCGAACTGAAAAAAGAGAATCAAGAAGATGATGCAAAGAGAAACCAAACTTAGCATTGTAATGATTTTTGTCGCCTCTTGTTCGCTTTCAAACTGTCCGCCGAACTCAACATAATACCCTTGCGAGAATTTGATGTTCTTTTCAATGTTGCTTCTCATTTCATCCACTACACTACGTAAATCTCTTTCGGATACATTTGCTTGAACAACAATTTTGCGCTGAACATTTTCTCGGCTGATCCGGTTGGGACCTTTTTCATTAACAACTTCGGCAAGCTGAATCAGCGGAATCTTAGCGCCGGAAGGAGTATCGAAAAGCGCATTCTGTATTTTATGAATATTGCCCCGGTTGTTTTCGTCGAAGCGGACGATCAAATCAAAAGTATTTTGCCCCTCACGGATTTCAGTAGCTGCTTCTCCGTTAAAACCAATATCAATCGCTTCAGCCAAGTCGCCAACAGTAATGCCATACCGAGCCATAGCAATCCGGTTGAATTTGATTTTTGTTTGAGGAACTTCAACTTCTTGATCAACGGCAATATCAACAGCGCCTTGAACTTTTTGCATTTCAGCTTTCACCTTTTGGGAATAAGTACGTAACTGCTGCAAATCTCTACCGAAAATTTTTACTGCAATATTTGCGCGTGTTCCGGAAAGCATGTGATCAATACGGTGACCGATTGGCTGACCAATAGTTACGTTTGTTCCGGGAAGAGCAGTAAGAGATTTTCGAAGAGCCGTAATAAATTCCTCCTTAGTTTTTTCGTTCAGCTCGAAGCGGACATCAAGCTCTGCGCCGTTTACCCCTTGAGCATGTTCATCGAGTTCTGCTCTTCCGGTTCTGCGAGCGGTTGATTTAACCTCCGGATGAGAAAGAATTATTTGTTCGGCAAGATTTCCAATCTTATTTGATTCTTCAAGAGATGTTCCGGGAAGAGTAACAAGACTCAATGTTAACGATCCTTCATTGAATTCCGGCAAAAATGATCTTCCAAGGAAAGGAATAATTGCGATTGTAATAAGAAAAGCCGCAAGAGATGAAATCAGAATTGTTTTTGGGTGTTTTAGAGTGAAGTTTAGTGTTCTCTTGTAGAGTGCTTTTAACTTTTCAACAAGCCAGGTGTCTCCTTCCTTCTTCATGAAATTTGCTTTAGGCAACAGGTAGTAAGAAAGAACCGGCGTTACAGTTAATGCAACAAGGAGAGAAGCAAAAATTGAAGTAACATAAGCATAGCCCATTGGACGCAGCAATCTTCCTTCAACGCCGCTTAAGAAAAACAGAGGCAAGAAAACAATTACAATGATAACGGTCGCGTTAACCATTGGTGCACGGATTTCTTTTGATGCTTCATAAATAACTTGCAAAGCATTTTTCTTTTGTGAATCGTTCCTCAAGTTGTTTTCCTTCAATCTCCGGAAAACATTTTCCACATCAATGATCGCGTCATCCACCAGGGCGCCGATTGCAATTGCAATTCCGCCAAGAGACATTGTGTTGATCATAATATCGAAAAATTTGAAGATGATAATCGTGATGATGATTGAAAGAGGAATAGCAAGCACTGAAATGAACGTTGTCCTAAAATTCCATAAAAACAAAAAGATTACAATTACAACAAGGATAGCGCCGTCCCGCAACGCCCTTAGAACGTTTGCTATAGATACTTTTATAAAATCCGACTGCTTAAAAATATTAGAGTTAATCTCAATTCCCGGTGGAAGTGTTTTCTGAATTTCACTAAGAGTTGACTCAATCTTTCTTGTGAGTTCGATTGTATTAGTTTGCGGCTGTTTTTGAACGGTTAGAATTACAGCCGGTTTTGCATTTTTGGAACCGTCGCCAATTTTTATTGAATGACCGATTTTAATATCGGCAATATCTTTCATCAGAACCGGAACTTCGGCACGCACAGCAACAACGCTGTTCTTAATATCTTCTATATTTTGGACGCGCCCGATTCCACGTATCAAATATTCGCTTCCGGAATCCATGTAAGAACCACCGGAGGAATTTTCGTTCGATTGTTCAGCGGCTTTCATCACTTCATTGAGAGAAATTTTAAATGATGAAAGTTTTTCCGGTGAAATAAAAATTTGATACTGCTTTACTGCGCCGCCGATTGGAATAACTTGAGATACGCCGCTTATTGAAAGCAAGCGTCTGCGGAGATCAAAATCGGCAATTGTGCGCAAATCCATTTCGTTAAGATTCTGCGGATTATTTTTTTCATCGATGCTTAGACTGATGAGCATTATCTCTCCCATTATCGAAGAGATGGGCGCTAGCTGCGGATTATCAACACCTTTGGGCAGTGAAGCGGCGGCAGTTTGAATTTTCTCGTTAACAATTTGCCGCGCGAGAAAAATATCGGTTCCCCAATCGAACTCGACCCAAACGATTGAGATACCGGCGGCGCTGGAAGAGCGGACACGCCTTACGTCGGTTGCACCATTTACGGCAGTTTCAATCGGGAATGTTACAAGAGTTTCAACTTCTTCAGATGCCATTCCGTGCGCTTCGGTAATTATCGTAACAGTTGGGGCTGTAAGATCGGGAAAGACATCTACTGGCATATCTATTGCGATGAATGTCCCGGCGATGAGCAGTACTATTGCTGCTACCAGAACAATCAATCTTTTCTGTAATGAAAATTGAATTAATTTATCAAACATTTTATCCTCAAAACTTTTTTAGTGAGCGTGACCTTGACCGATTGCAGATTCGGGAGAGAGAGCTGCAAGCCGCACTTGATATGCGCCTTTAGTAACAACGCGTTCCCCTTCTTTCAAACCTTCAAGAACTTGGATGTAACTGCCTTCGGAGATGCCGGTTTTCAGAATTCTTTTTTCGAAAGCTTCTCCTTCAACTTCAACATAAACAGTGTGCATTCCGTCTTCATCAATTATGGCGCTTTCCGGAACGGAGATGCTTTCTTGCTTATCGCCGATCTTGATAAAAACTTCCGCATACATACCAACTTTAATTTTATTTTGAGGATTACTGAATTCGAAATAAACCGGAACGGTTCTGTTTTCTGTGTTCAAACTCGATGATACAGAAATTTTTCTACCGTTAAGCGCGCTTATGCGTAATTCCTTTTTATAACCTTCTATTTTTAATGAAGCATCTTTGGCATTGTTAGCGTCCTCGAAATTGCTTGCGGGAACATTAGTTTTTAGAATTAATCTTGCGGGGTTTATAATTGTAACAAGTTCTTGTCCGCTGCTAATCTGGCTTCCCAAGTTTACGGAGATGTTCTCGACATAACCGTCAATAGGTGAAACAATAGCATAACCGTTCTCGGTAAATTTAATTTGATCAATCAGCGAATTGTAGCTTGCTTGTTTGGATTCGAAATCGAACTTAGCTTCATCCAATCGTTTTTGTGCTGCGGCTTTTCTATCGAACAAGTTTTGCACTCTTTCGTATTCGGATTTAGCAAGCAAGTAATCACTTTTTATTTTTTGAATATTCGAACTTGCGTCTGCCGAAGGAGAGATGTTTAGAAGAACCGTTCCCTTATTAACAAACGTTCCGAGTTTAGGGAAATTGGAATTGTTTTTTGTAAGAAGAACACCCGCAACCGGTGAAACTACTTTGGAATAAAATTCCGGCTTTGCAATTATTTCTCCCGTAGCCGGAACAGATGATTGAAGTTCTCTTTTAATAACGGGTTCGGTTGCAAAATCAATTTTCCATTGCTGTTCTTTTAAGAAAGAGATGAATGAAGATTTTTCCTCGTCGTTGTGCGGCGCTTCACTTACAGAGGAATACACTAAAACATCTTTCACAACAATTTTATCCGATACTTGAGAGCCGCTCAGAGTTATCGTCATAGTATAATTTCCGGATGCATCAAATTTTATCACCGGCGTATAAATGCCTGCACGAGCCGGTTTGTCTTCATTTGCCATTATTTTGTTTCCGGATTGGTTGACAAACTCAACGGCTAATGTTCCTTGTGTAATCGCTTTGAAATCTTTTAAATCGGTTAGGTGAATCAGAAACTTAGCTTCAGTGCCTACAATAAGCTGCGGATATTCCATAAATAATTCTGTTGAGCTGTTAAATTGTGTAACAGAATTACTGCTTGTTGAATGTTCTTTGTTCTCTACGTTATTGTTAGAACAACCAAAGATGGCAACAGCGAGGAGAATCAGTAATACTTTATAAGAATTAATAATCATTTTAATCACCTTTATTTATTTTCGTTGATCGAGGAGAGTGCTGCAACATTTTCCAGTTCAAATATGCTTTGATGATACTTTATTTCAAGTTCCTTATTTAGTTTCGTTCCTTCCTTAAAAGCGTTCAGTCCGTCAATAAACTCTACAAGTGAAATTTCTCCTTGTTCGTAAGAATAAGCGGCGGATGTAAAAACATTTTGAAGTGGAATGTCATTTTTATTGGCAATCAGCGTTTCATATAGCTTAAACTTTGCAAACGACGCATGGACTTCAGTGCCGATTTGTTTTATTAGATATTCTTTCTGTTGTTCAAGAAAATTGAGATCAACTTCCGATTGCTCAATTTCAAACTGGTTTCTTTTGAATAAGGGAATTTCAAAATTTAACTGGAACACCGAACCGGCATAATCGCTCAACTGCTTTTTGTAACCGGCAGTCAAATTTATATTAGGAATAATTTTCAGCTTGTTGTGGGAAAGAAAAGCCGATTCACTTTCAATAAGTTGTTCGGCCGCTTTCAAATCTTTCCGGTTTTGAAGCGCCCTTTTTAATAGTTCTTTGTCCGTTTGCGTAATGCTTTGTAATGACTCTATAGGAATTGTTTGAAGTTCCTTATCAGCATCATAGCCAATCAATAATTTTAATTGGTTAAGAAAGTTATTCCGCTGAAGTTCGATTTCTTTGACTTCGGTTCTAAGCTTGTTCACCTCGATAAGAATTCTTTGCAGCTCATATTCTGATATATCTCCTTCCAACAACCGCTGTTTAGCAGTGGAAGCGATTTCATCAATCTTTTCCAGTGCATTATTTAAATCTGTCGAGAGTTGATTGTAGTAATGATATTTTGAATAAGCGTCTTGCACTTGGAAAATGATGCTGCGCTTTGAATTATCTAATAGTAATCGTTGCGCTTCAAGTGACTTTTCTTTGGAATCAATGTTGCTCCAGCGGTCCCACAAAAAATTTATCGGCAGAGAACCGCTCGCTATCCATTCTCCGCTTTTAGCATTATTCAGTTTTAAATCTTCGCGTGAATAATTGAATACGGGATTAGGAATGCGTGATGATTCATTAAGGCGGGATTCCGATTTTTTTATCAAAGAATACTGTTTCTGCAATTCGATGTTTTTATCTAACGCTTGACGAATTGCTTCATCCAGCGAAATAATAGTTTGTGCTTGTAATTGTATTATACAAAGCACGGATATAGCAATAACGAGACGGGATAGTCTCACGTTACCTCCGTGATGAATTTTATTATTAAATAATTTTTAGAAGTATTAAGCGGCTATAACGAAAGGGGGTGAAACGTTGCTTGCAGAATGGACACACTTTTCCTTAAGAATTTTTCCAAAGTGAAAATCTTCGGCATATTTTGTTTCAACGGATTCATTTTGGAATTCTATACTAATAATAATGGTAGAAATAGGTATGTTATGCGGAGTATCAATAAAACGTGGAGAAAGATTTGTGACTACGGCATTAATTACTATTGGATGGTTATGTTCGTCACTCTTGTCTAAGGTGTGATGACACGCCGTTGCATTCTTCTTTTGTGCGATTTCATTCAGCAAATGAGAATGGTAATCTTCTTTTTCATGACCCCGCATCGAATCCTCATGATAGTGGAAAAACGGGGATCCTAAATAGAAACTAAAATAAAATATTAAGATTACTAAATAAACAAATCTATTTTTTTGATATAATGTAAGCATACTTATAATTTATTTGTGCTAAATATATATCTTAGCAGAGTTAGATTCCATTATTCTGAAAAAGAATTAAAAAAATGTTCGTCTAAAAAAATTTTGTCAAAAGAACTGCAATAAAGAATTGTACTTTGTTAATTGAAATTGTATTAATCCTTGCAATTAACTTACAATAAAAATAAATTTTGCCATCAATTTTAGAATTATGACTGAGAGTTCAACAGAAAAGAACATAACCGTTAATCGAAAAGCAAAGCATGATTTTTTCATTCTTCAGACTTATGAAGCGGGTATTATTTTAGTAGGTACGGAAGTCAAGGCATTAAGACAGAACAAAGCTAATCTTGTTGATAGTTATGCAACACTCACAAACGGCGAAGTTTGGTTACATAATGCAAACATATCCATCTATGAACAAGGCAGTATAAACAATCACGATCCGGTTAGAAAAAGAAAATTACTTCTTAATAAAAGTGAAATTAGAAAATTGAATAAAGCTGTTACGGAAAAAGGAAATACATTAATTCCTTTACGGCTTTACTTCAAAGATGGTTTAGTAAAAGTAGAATTGGCAGTAGCAACCGGCAAAAGACAGTACGATAAACGAGAAGGCATTGCCAAGAGAGATTTAATTAGAGAAATGCAAAGAAAATTTAAGTAACTTTTTCAGGAGATAATATTGAATAAAAACACTCTCTTCCCACCTCTTAAAGAACAAATGGACTTGATTAAAAGAGGCGCTTCCGAAATTATACCGGAAGAGGAACTAGTGCAGAAATTAGAAAAATCCATAAAAGAAAGTAAACCGCTTAACATCAAACTTGGCTGCGATCCCACACGTCCCGATCTCCATCTCGGTCATTCAGTTGTATTACGCAAGTTAGCTCAGTTCCAACAACTCGGACATACAGCAATTTTAATAATTGGCGATTTTACCGGAATGATCGGCGATCCATCCGGTAGAAACAGTTCACGCCCTCCCCTTTCTTTTTCAGATTCGCGCGAGAATGGAAAAAGTTATTTTGAACAAGCATCAAAAATTTTAGATCGGGAAAAAACGAAAATAGTTTACAATTCTGAATGGCTTGGAAAGATGACTTTCGAGGATGTGATTAACCTTGCTTCAAAATATACTGTTGCAAGAATGTTGGAACGTGATGACTTCACAAAAAGATATAAAGGCGGCATACCAATCAGCATGCATGAAGTTCTTTATCCGTTAGCTCAAGCGATGGATTCTGTTGCAATCCAGAGTGATGTTGAGTTGGGCGGAACGGATCAAAAATTTAATTTACTTGTAGGACGAGACATTCAACGTGAGTTTGGAATGCAGCCGCAAGTGATACTTACTTTACCACTGCTCATTGGTACTGATGGTGTTGAAAAAATGAGTAAGTCTCTCGACAACTATATTGGAATTAATGAATCTCCAAAAGATATTTACGGTAAAACACTTTCAATCTCTGACGATTTGATCTATACTTATTTCGAATTAACAACTGATATCCCAAATAAAGAACTGAAAACTATTCAACATAATCTTACTGAAAAGAAAATTAACCCAAGAGATATTAAGAGATCGTTAGCAAGAAAGTTAGTTGAAATGTATCATTCGGCAGAAGCAGCAATAGAGGCAGAAACTGAGTTCGATAATATTTTTGTTAAGAAAGGATTACCCGATGAAGTTGATGAGTATAAAGTAGATCCCAACAAGAAGGAAATGGAAATAATTGATTTAATAGTTGAAGTAGGATTTGCACCATCTAAAGGAGAAGCAAGAAGATTAATACAGCAAGGCGGGGTAACGATTGACGGAGAAAAAATTAGTAATATTAAGGAAATAGTTCGAATAGATAAAACAATGATTCTTAAGGTTGGAAAAAGAAATTTTATAAAAATAATAGGCAAATAAAATGGAGGATAATAACTTGTACGTTCCAACAAAAATCTTTTTTACGAAAGGTGTCGGTAAACATAAAGAGTATCTCGCATCATTCGAGCTTGCTCTTCGCGGTGCCGGCATTGAAATCTGTAATCTAGTCTCGGTCAGCAGTATCTTCCCTATCGGCTGCAAAAGACTGAGCAAAGAACAGGGTTTGAAATTACTCCAACCCGGACAAATTACACATTGTGTTATGGCAAGGAACGCTACTTGCGAGCCAAACAGACTAATAGCATCCTCTATTGGAGTAGCAATTCCTGCTGATAAACAAATGTATGGTTATCTATCAGAACATCATCCTTACGGCGAAACCGAAAAAGTTGCCGGCGATTATGCTGAAGATCTTGCCGCTACTATGCTTGCAACTACTTTAGGAATAGATTTCGATACTGATAAAGCATGGAACGAGAGAGAGCAGGTTTATAAAATGTCAAGAAAAATTGTTAACACTTTTAATATTACTCAATCAGCCCAAGGTGATAAAAAAGGGCTATGGACAACAGTGATTGCTGTTGGAATTCTTCTTCCTTAATGGAGTTATATGCATAATCATTTAATCTTTTGGATCATTTTTTCAGTCATCGTTGCGGTGATGTTTTATATTGATTTGTACGCAACCGAACATCGCAAAGGAAAGATTGGAATAAAATCTAGTTTGATGTGGAGCGGAATCTGGATTGCTACGGCTCTCATTTTTAATCTCATCATTCTTTTCTTTTTAGAAGATGGCAAGATAAAAGCTGTAGAGTTTCTTGCCGGTTATTTAATCGAGAAATCTCTATCGGTTGATAATCTTTTTGTATTCCTTATGATCTTTAATGTTTTGGGAATAAGCGATGAGCACCAACCTCATATATTGAAATGGGGTATCCTGAGTGCGATTGTTTTGAGGATCTTTTTCATTCTTGTCGGGGTAACCCTCATTCAGCTATTCCATCCTATCATTTATATTTTCGGTTTGATACTTCTTTATGCTGCATATAAAATGGCTTTTGGAAGTGAAGTAAAGATAGATTTAAAAAGTAATTTAGTTATTAAATTTGTTTCAAGACATTTTAATATTCTTACCGACTATCATGGCTCTAAATTCTTCACTCGACGTGATTCCATTCGTTATGTTACACCATTATTTTTGGCACTACTATTAATAGAGTCTGCGGATATTGTCTTTGCTGTTGATTCAATACCAGCAGTGATTGCAATTACTCATGACCCATTTATAATCATCACATCCAACATCTTTGCAATTCTTGGTTTAAGAGCTTTATATTTTGCTTTAGCGGGAATTGTAGATTTGTTTGTGTATCTAAAATATGGCGTTGCAGTTATTTTGGCTTATGTTGGCGTGAAAATGTTAATCGCAGATTTTTACAAGGTTCCGACTCTGCTTTCTCTCGGAATAATTATTCTTTGTCTCGTCGTTTCAGTTGTTCTTTCACTGATGAAAAAGAAACATGTTTCTTAAAATTAATTATTCCAATTATATGAACAACAAATACAAATAATAAGCCGGCTATCATTGGTTCGATTTGCAGTAATAATTCATTATTCAATTTTTCTCTTATAAAAAACCAAATAACACTTGAAGTTACGCCTCCAATAATTTCTACAATAGCAAAATTCTTTGAAATTCTTATTCTTTCAAAGTAGGCACCAAAGACAAGAAAAATAATTCCCGGTATACAAATGCTGCCAATCAGATACCACATTGTAATTACTGATTGAACAAAATAAGCGATTAGAATACTTACGAGTGCTGTGAAAATTAATCCAACTCTTGTATAATTTGGGATTTTTTCTAATGTAGAGTTTTTCTTAAGCTTAAAAACAAAGTCTCTTCCAAACGTTGTTGCACTTAAGAAAATGAAACTGTTAAGAGTTGAAATTATAGTTGCGAACATTGCAGCATAAAATATACCTTTAATACCGCTTCCTAATATATGTTCTGCGTAAAGAGGAAATGATTGAACCGGATTAGAGAGATTTGGTAATGAAGCTCTTGCAAATAAGCCTGTAGTTGTAGTAAGAAAATCAAACAGTGCCATAAATAGAACTGAAATGATAATCCCCCACTTTGCAATGTTTCCATTTTTTGCTGCATAACATCTTTGATGAAATCCGGGATCTGCGAAAGTCCAGAGTGCTATTAAAAACCAAACTAGTATGTAAATTGGAGAGACATTAGAAGTTAATGATAGATGTTCTTGCGGTAAATTTTGTTTTAAGTAATTTAGATCACCTACTTGAGTGAATGATATGTAAACAATCAAGATGAATCCGATAAACATTATAAAAAACTGAAAGACATCTGTGTATAGATCCGATTTGTAACCACCCTTTAACAAATAAATTCCGGAAACAATGAAACTAATTAACAAAGCCGGAAGTAAATTAATATTGAAGATCATACTTAGAAGGCTAGCTACCATTAATAGATATGGTGCAGGCGAAACAAGAACGAACACAAGTAGTGATGAGAGAATCCCTACGGTTTTCCCATAGATCTGTTCTAACTTATCTGGTATAGTAAATAATTCTGCACTACGAATTTTTTTAGCAAAAAATATTGCGAACAATATTGCAAATATGTAGTAAGGTAACCCTTGAGTGAACCAACTCAATAGTCCATAACGATATGTAAATTCACCCACTCCAAGAATTCCACCATACCAGGTTGCAACATTTGTCATTATGAAAAGAAATAGACCAACATTTCTACTAGCTAATAAATACTCAGAAGAATTTCCTTTCTGTTCTTTCTTGGGCAAGAAACCAATTAGAAATAGAATGGCAAAGAATACAGATATAATAATAAAATCGAGTGAACTAAAAGAGATCATATTTTTTCAATAAATCAAAATCACGTATAACGAAAATTATTCCGCCCTTTATTTGTAAATGCACTTTGTTATTTACCGCAATGTTACTTGTACTTTCCTTTTGTCCGAACGGAAGAGCAATATTTTTCAATGGATATTTTAATCCGGATGATTTAATACGAGTTTTAGAATCAATTCCGTATAGTGAAATGATTTCGTTAGGAATAGTACTAAGAATGATATTTCCCGTGTATGCAGATAGTAATGATCTTTGATGAATGATCATCATTTTAATTTTACTAAAATATTTTAATATTATACCAAGATTACAGAAAGAATGGTCTAATCTATCTCCGGTTGCACCAAGCAATACCACTTCATCATACTTTTTCTTAATTACAAATTTTAAGCATTTTTCAACATCCGTATCATTTTGCCGATTAATTTTTATTATGTCACACTTGTCACTGTAATACTTGTAAACACCCGGTCTTATGGAATCAAGGTCTCCAATAATATACTCAGGAATTAGATCTAAAGTCTTCGCTGAATTAGCTCCACCATCAGCACATAATAATGTTTTGTAACCTTTATTTTGCAAATATTTGACTGTACTCTTACTAGGAGGAAATCCGTTAGCAAGTATTATACATTTCTTCATCATAGACCTAATTTAATTCCAAATAAATAATTTCTTTCAGCTGCCGGGAAAAATTCTTTACCTATGCCATAAGAGGCATACAAGTTATCAAACAAGTTGTTCACTTGAATAAATAATTTTAAATCTTTAGCCACAGGATCGAAAGAAAAATTATAGGAAGCAAAAATATTAGTAACAAAATATGCGTCTACTCTATTGTCGGAGTAATTGGTTATGCCGGGATATTTTTTAGCGAACTCGCCTAACTTTGTGCCATAATTATCCGTGAAAAAGTCTCCAACATATTTTGCGCTAACTTGTGCCAAGAAGTTTTCGTAATTGAATTTTATAATTGCGTTAAATGTGATATTTGGAAAACCGCTAATTCGATTTCCTGATAAATCAACTTTTGCAATTTCCTTTTTACCGGATGAAGGATTCTTATACTTAATAAAAGTATTTCCTTCACTAATATAATTGTTCGAAAGCGAACCGTTCATTGCAATTTCCAAAAAATCCCAGAGCTTTAAACCGCTCGTCGCCTCAAAACCATAATGAATGGTCTGATCCATATTTCCGGTAACCGGCTGACCGAATCTATCAACTTGTCCCTTCTTAACAATCTCATTGCTGAAAAGCATATAGTAAAAATTGAGCGATAAATTCATCTCCTCTTTCGTAAAAGAAGTTCCGACTTCAAAATTGTTCATAGTTTCCGGTTTGACTAATGGATTGGAGAAATTATAAATACCTGAAGAAGATACTTCAAACTGGGGGGTTGCGCCGCCGCTCGATTCAGCAGCATCGTAATAATTTTTTAACCGCGGCTCACGTGATACTCTTGCAAATGAAAAATAAAAATTCAAGTCCGGCGTAAACTTATAATTCATTCCAATTCGTGGATTAAAAAATAAATTACTAACCTCAAATTCATTACCAAGATATTTCTCGGCAAACAATTTATAATTATGATAAGCCAATTGCCCTTCAAGAAGGAAATTGATCCGGTCATTTAAATAATAGTTTTCGTGTGCATAAAAACTATAAATATCGTTTCCACCTTCATATTGATAATAACGGTAATCTTTAGTCAATCCGGCAGGAAGATTCTCGCCAAAGTTAATACTTCCCCAGTGGAGTGATCGGTGAATGCGCATTTCCCCTCCAAGGATCAATTCTCCATTATCGTGCTTAATGCTTAAGCGCGGTATCCAGCCCCATTGTTTGTTTTCAACCATTGCACGGATAAGTGCATTGCCCGGATTTTGATTCGGCTGAAAACCAAATTGGCTGGAGATTCTAAAATAATTTGTATCTGCCCATGATCCATCATAATCAAAAAATCCATTACCTAAAACTAGAAAAAGAGCGTTATTCAAAGTGATTTTGTCATTCAGTTTCCATTCATTTAATAATTCAAAATGCGGTTGAGAGAAATTTTCTATTTCATCTGGCCGTCTTTCAAGTGAATATGTATAATTCTTTTCGTCAGCTTCCCAATAAGAATAATTTCCTTTTCGCAAGTCTTTATTCTTTATTGCAAATTTTGGAAGTCCAGTATATGCAAGTCCATCTGCTATAGGACCTCCAAAAATGTTTAATTGAGTTGTTGAATTATCATCAAACCGAACAGCGCTTATATGAAATGATTTGAAGTCAATCCAACTCGAATTCCGGTATCCGCTGCTTAATGTCTGAGAGAGCTTAGCATAGAAGGAATACTTGTTCGAAATTAATCCGCTTGAAAATTGGGCAGAGTATTTTCTTGTGTTGTAACTTCCTAGCGAAGATGAAAAATCCATTCTTGGTTTATCTGAGAATGAAGAAGTGATGATGTTGATTGAACCACCAACCGCGGGATAGCCAACTATTCCGGAACCAGAGCCCCGTTGAATTTGAATTAGTTCAGTACTCTCTAGAAGATCTGGAAAATCAAGCCAATAAACGTTATGATCTTCCGGATCATTTTGCGGAATTCCATTAATGGAAACAGATATTCGTCTTTGATCGAAGCCACGGATACTCAAATAGTTGTAACCAAGCCCATTTCCATTTTCAGAATAAAAGGTAATAGAAGGTTGATAACTCAACACTTCCGGTATGTCTTGATTTGTGTAAAATTGTTTTATAGATGAGCGATCAATCTTTGAAAAAGTTAGTGGTGTAATTCCCGTTGTACCGATGCTTCCTCTTACAAGTATAGTTTGGCTGGTAATAATTTTGCTTTGAAGAAATACTTCTTTCGATGAATTGAGATAATCACTGACTTTAATTTTCTTCGATTCAAATCCTATATGAGTAAAAAGCAAAATATCATCTGCATCCAACTTTTGTCTCAGCTCGAAGAATCCTTCTGCGTTGGAACTAGTACCGATACCTTTTCCATCCACAACAACACTTGCAAAATTGAGTGGTAATTTATCGGATAAGCTGAGTATGCGTCCATTGATAATCTCTATTTGAGCATTCAACTGGACACTAATAAATAAAAAAAGAATAATTAAGTACTTCATTTTATTTCTCCTTATAGTTTAGAAATAAAAAAGCCGTTTGGGAAACGGCTGTACTTGATTACTCATGTACCGTTTTCCTACGCTGGCATTATCCAGATCAGGTTTAAGGGTTTAGTCTCAGCTGTCCCACTCAAAGAGCAGGAGGCACCCCTAACAGCTTTTTATTTTTTTATTATTGTTAAGAACGTGAACTAACTTTCAAATTTTATTTTTGAATCTTTATACTTTGACCGATTTTAACACGCTCATCTTTTAACTTATTCCATTCCATTAAATCATTAACATGCACTTGATACTTCTTAGCAATTGTCCAAAGAGATTCACCCTCTTTAATCTTATGCATTGTTGATGAACTTATCAAAGATGTTTCCTTTGAATTATCTTTAGTATTATTTTTATTAACTATATCTGTTTTTGATTTTTCAACCTTAGAAGCATCAACATCAGAATAAATTACAATTGATTTTCCGCTTACTAATTTATTACTATTAAGATTATTCCACTTTTTAATTTCTGCAACAGACACTTTAAACATCTCAGCTAATTCTCCGATTGTATCCCCGGACTTAATTGTATAACTAAGAACATTAGATTCTTTACGAATTGTATTATCACCTAACGATTTTGTTATATCTTTACCATGTACGGCTAATATCGCACCTGCTTTAACTTTATTTGATGAAAGATCATTCCATTTCCTTAATTGAACTGTAGTAACACCAAATTTTTCTGCTATCTCACCAAGCGAATCACCTCTTTTAACTTTGTATTTTGTGATTCTTCCATTATTACTGCTGTTTGAACTTGTGCTGGCAATTCTTTTTGCATCGCCTGAGTAGATCATTAATTTTTTGCCGCGTACCAATCTGTTACTTTTTAAGTTGTTCCATTCTTTTATTTGTGAAATTGAAACACCATATCTGTTTGCAATACTCGAAAGTGATTCACCATTTCTAATACGATGCTCTACCCATGTATCACCTGAATTAACGAATATTAGATTATTCTTTTCTGCTTCACTCATCTTATCAATTGAAGAAAAATATTCTACTTTTTCATTCGGTACATAAATACTAAGTTCTTGTCCTACCCTAATTGTAGAAGTATATGGCAGATTATTCCAATTTCTAATATCTGTTACACGAACCTTGAACAAATCAGCTATACCAATTAAATTATCTTTACTCTTAACACTGTATTTTACGGGTGATTTTCCTTCAGGCTGAATAAATTTAATGGAATCACCAGCCATCTCCTGATACATTTTTGTAAATTTATCCTGATCAACATTATTTGTGAGTTCTAATTTATAAGATGGATTTTCATCTAATGATTTAATTTCCTCTTCAATAGCCGGAAGTATGTCGGTATTAACAGCAATGTCATTCTCACTAATTTTTGATATCGGAATTCTTAATTCGGAACCAGATTGAAGTCTTGTTCGAGTAGAGATATTATTTAAATCAGCAAGTTGTGTTATACTTACATCATACTTAGCAGCAATTTCTGATAATTTTTCACCGTGTTTTACAGTATGTGATGTATATAAAATCTTTGCATCATCTGGAATATTTTTCAAATTTTCAATAAAAGCATCGAAAGATTTTGAAGGTATACGTAATGGATAACCACCATCATAATCTTTAGGTGTAGAACTTTGAGTAAGTTCCGGATTCATCTCACGTAGTAATTCGGCACTAATACCAGCACATTTAGCCAAGATGCCAAGATCAATCGCTTCATTAATTTTATAAATAGTAACCTCATGGGGCTTTTCATACTGGATATTCGTAAAACCATATTTTTCCGGCTGACTAGCAATAAGAGTTACTGCTATATATTGCGGAATATAATTACGTGTCTCCCGAGGTAAATATTGTCTGATTGTCCAAAAATCACTTGAGCCCGATCTCCTTATAGCTTTTCGAACTCTACCTTCACCGCTATTATAAGATGCTACAGCTAAATACCAATCTCCTAATGAAAAATAAAGATCTCTAAGATGTTTCGCGGCAGCACGAGTTGCTTTTTCTGGATCCCTTCTTTCATCAATATTAAAACTTACACTAAGATCATACAAACGTCCTGTTCCTTTAACAAACTGCCACATACCTACTGCTTTAGCCCAAGAACGGGCATATGGATTCAAACCACTTTCCGGCATACTTAAAAAAATTAATTGCTGAGGTACTTTTTCTTCTTCAAAAATTTTAGCCATCATAGGAAAATATTTTCCGGAACGTGAAAGCCAACTTTCAATATAACGTCTTCCTTTGCCTGTAAAGTATTCGATAAACTGTTCTACATAACGATTAACTTCCAGCGGGAAATCACCAACAACAACAGTTACACCTTTTTCAACATGCACAGGTTTTGTACTATCTTCTTCCGTAATAATATCAGGTATTTTTTTATTCATCCATTCATCAAAAGCACTGATGGATGCATTTTCCGGTAATTCTTCCAATCCTTCAATATACTTTTGATAATCTTCTACAATTGAGTTTTCCAACTCAACGTAAGTTGCGTTTTCTTCGATATCAGGATAATAACTTAGTTTATTCACTGTAGATAATGCTGATTCAAAATAATTAAGTGTTTCGATCTTGAATCCAAGTTTTTGCTGATAAAGTGCATTCACATAATCTTTGCGCGCACTTTCCAATAATTCATTAATATTAGAGAAAGCTTCTACTGTGCGTATCGTATCTTTAATAGTTTGTATTGAAAATTTTTGTGATGATTCAAAAACTGAACATGCGGAGAGAACAACTATTAAACAAACAACTATTGGTAGGAATAGCAGTTTTTTCACACAGACTCCGTTGGGTTGAATTTTGATTGCAATTTAATCTCTTACGTTTGAATTGTCAAGTTACTTATCATATTCCTTAACTTTAGTAATTGATATTAAAGGAGTTACGGTAATATTTTTTTTACAAAAATGAATTTGTACTATAGAGGAATATTACAATGCTTCTTCTTCGGATTTGTATCAACTTTAGTTTTCAGTAACTGGAATGCTTGAATTATCTTGATCTTTGTTTCTCGCGGGATAATAACTTCATCAATATATCCGCGTTCTGCTGCTATGTAAGGATTTGTAAATTTCTCGATATACTCGGATAGTTTTTCGTTTAATTTAACTTCCGGATTCTTATCAGAAGAAATTTCTTTTTTAAATATAATTTCTACAGCACCTTTAGGACCCATCACAGCAATTTCAGCACTTGGCCAGGCAAAATTAAAATCACCTCTAATGTGTTTTGAATTCATAACATCATAAGCACCACCATAAGCCTTTCTAATTATAACTGTAACTTTAGGAACTGTGGCTTCGCAGAATGCAAAAAGTAATTTCGAACCATGACGGATAATTCCGTTCCACTCTTGCTCAGTGCCGGGTAAAAATCCGGGTACATCTTCTAAAACAAGTAACGGAATATTAAACGAATCACAAAAACGAATAAATCGCGCTCCTTTGACTGATGAATTTATATCCAAAACGCCGGCTAAAACCATTGGCTGGTTTGCAATAACACCAACTACCAATCCGCCAACTCTTCCGAATCCAACAATAATATTTTGTGCATAATTTTCATGTACTTCCAAAAAATCACCTTCATCAAGAAGAAGTGAAATAATTTCTTTCATGTCGTAAGGTTTATTTGGAGTATCAGGAATTATGCCGTCTAATTTAACTTCAATTAGATTTTTAGTTAGATCAAAATCTTTTTCCGGAGGAAGGTCTTTCCAATTCAACGGAAGAAAACTTAAAAGCTTTCTGATATTATCTAATACTTCCACTTCACTATCAAAGATAAAATGTGCAACGCCGCTTTTAGTCGCATGAGTATCGGCTCCTCCAAGATCTTCAAAACTTACTTCTTCATGAGTAACAGTTTTAACTACATTTGGTCCGGTAACAAACATATGGCTTGTGTTTTTTACCATGAATACAAAATCTGTAATAGCCGGTGAATAAACAGCTCCGCCTGCACATGGACCCAATACTGCAGAAATTTGGGGTATGACACCTGAAGCTAATGTATTTCGAAGAAAGATTTCTGCATATCCGCCAAGACTAACAACCCCTTCTTGAATTCTGGCACCGCCTGAATCATTTAAACCAACAACCGGAATACCGATCTTCATAGCCATATCCATTACTTTGCAAATTTTTTCTGCATGAGATTCTGACAATGATCCGCCGAACACTGTAAAATCTTGACTGAACAATGCAATTTGCCTTCCATTAATTTTTGCAAAACCGGTAATTACTCCATCTCCGGCAAATTTTTGTTTGTCTAGACCAAAATCACTTGTTCTATGTGTAACAAACATATCAATCTCATTAAAGCTGCCTTCATCAACTAATAATTGAATTCTTTCACGTGCAGTTAATTTTCCTTTATCGTGTTGAGTTTTTATTCTATCACTTCCACCGCCAAGTTTCGCTTCTTCTCGCAGCTTAATAAGTTTATCAATTTTTTCTTTCACTGGTCAATTCCTTTATATAGAAAGATTGAACAACTTTTGGGAATCAATATTTTTGAAGGATTTTTCTATTTGTGATCTTAACTGAATAAATTTATCGGAATCATAAATTAATTCGTTACGTTCTTTAGGAAGATCTACTAAAAGATCAGAGATGATCTCACCCGGATTTTTTTTCATCAAATAAATATGATCTGATAAGAAAAGCGCTTCGGTAATATTTGTTGTTGCTAAAAGGAAAGTTGTTTGCAATGTGTTTTGTGTTTCTCTTATCAGCAGCATAATTTCTTTCTTAGTTTGATTATCCATTTGATTGAATGGTTCATCTAAAAGAATTGCTTCAGGTTGTTGCGCTAAGGAACGCGCCAAAGCAATTCTAAAACGGAAGCCATAACTTTTATTATTCGGATAGAATGATTCATATCCTTCCAATCCGACAAATCTTATCATACTTTTTATTTCCGTAGCATCTTTTTCTAATAGTCCAAGTGAAATATTTTCCTCAACATTTAACCAAGGAAATGAAGACGGCTGTGAAGGGATGTAGACAATTTTCTGATTCTCATTTTTTATCACCTCTCCATGCGTTGCATGTTCTAATCCGGAAATAGTTTTAAGTAATGTTGATTTACCTGAACCGCTTGGAGCAATTACAGAAGTAATTTTTTCAGAAGAGATACTTAATGAAACATTTTTAAGTATAATATTTTTGAAACCGTTATCGTCTATATATTCTTTGGAAATATTTTTCACTTCAATCATTCGGCACTCCAGTAAATAATTTTATTGTTAACAAATCTTATTACTGAATTACCGAACCAAATCAATAACGATAGTATTATAGCCGTTGTATATAACGTGGTATAATCTTTATAATCCAAAGCTGTACGGAATAAAAATCCAAAACCATGTGTGTTATCAATAAATTCATAAATCAAAATTAAAGTCCAAAGTGATAAATGTATTTGTTCGTAATATTTTGCCAAAGCGGGTAACGCAGATTTCCAATAAACTTTTTCATAGATATCATTTTGAGATAGGTTGAGATTACGAGCTACAAGTAAATATTCTTCATTTATTTTTTTTGATTCATCATACAATTTATTCATCGCTAAAAAAGCAGTTGTTAGGAATCCAAATAATAATTCTGCTAATAGATTATTCGGTAACCAGAAATTAAAAAGTACTGCAATAAAAATAATCGGTACAAATCTAAATATTCGGAATGAAAGAATTAAATAGGGCATTTCAACAAATAATTTTAAAAAGAATATAGCTCTAACATAAAGGAATAGTATGCTGAACGTTATTGCAGCATATATTACTGAAGTGGTTGTAGTAAAAGCAAAGAGTAATTTGTAATCAGACCAAATATGAAGAAAGGATTCATACAGCAAACTTGGTTTCGGCAGTACTTTGTTAATAGGCAATATGAATTCGAATAAAACGATGTAAACAAAAAGTAGGGTAACAAATAATACAACACTATTTTTGATTAATATTTTTTTCTCTTTCATTACTTTTGAATTGCATCCTTCAAATTTCTGGAATCAATTTATCCATTAATCGCCGTTAAATCAATTATCACTTTTTGAAAAAAGGATTGTTCTCTTTCTCATCTTCGATCGTGCTTTGTGATTCGTGTCCGGGATAGATAATTGTTTCATCCGGCAATGTGAAAAGTTTTGTCTTTATGGAATCAAGCAACGTTTCATAATCACCTCTCCAAAGATCTGTTCTTCCGATGCTTCTTTTAAATAATACATCACCGGTAAAACATATTTTTTCGTTTTCAAAATAGAGACAATATTCACCGGGCGTATGTCCGGGAGTAAAAATAAATTTTCCTATTAATTCACCAAGAATGAATAGCTCAGTTTCATCAATTAGTTTATCCGGTTTAGGAGATGGTGTAAATTCAACTCCGTAATTTTTGGCTGCATCAATCATCAAGTCTAACATAAAAACATCTTTCTCCGGAGCTAAGTAGATCGGTCTATACTTTAATTTGATATGGGCATTCCCGAAAATATGATCTATGTGACAGTGTGTGTTAATTAGGCAGGTCAACTTTATAGAATTAAGATGAATAAAATCATCAACCGCTTCCCTTTCCTTGCTATCATAACAACCTGGATCAATGATAGCGCCTTCTTTAGTTCTATCATTCCAAATTATGTAAGTGTTCTCAGAGAATGGATTGAAGACAAAACGCTGAATCTTTAGCATCTATGTACCGGAAATTTTTCCCTTTGTTCTGCTATATAGTTTTTCTGCATAATTCTTAAAGTTATTCTTAATATCTTCTATTGAGTCGTGGGTTATACCGCTGACTTATGCTGATGTAGATTTTAATTTTCCCTTATTATACTTATGAACAATGCTAGAGATTAATGTTTGATATGGAATTCCTTCTTCTATTGCTTTCACTTGAATGGCGTGATAATCCTTTGTAGTTAAACGAATGTTAATTCGTTTATTTTTGGATATACTTTCCTTAGCAGCTTTTACATAAACTTTTTGGTCTTTCTTTTTAATCGGCTTCCATTCGTCTTTTTCGTAAGATTCCATTAACTCTTTTTCTTCTTTATCTAAATATTTCATTTCTATTCCTCTTTGTTTAAATATTTTTTAGTCGCTTCTCTACTTGGATATATTGTTTTCAGAAAATACTTTTCTTCATCTTCAACAAACGGAACGATATATGCATAATCTCTAACTTCAACAATAAACATTTTTTGATTGGGGTATTTTTGTTTATTTGAATGTTCAACTATTTCTAGTAATTTACTGAAGTTACGCAAACGAATTAAACCATAAGCGAAATAAGGGATTTATGCACCTAAGGCGCATTAAATTAGTGTACTATGAAAAAACTAATTTATCAA
>JBBAAM010000015.1:0-67604 GCA_041658245.1 Melioribacteraceae bacterium | reverse complement strand
GCCCCGCGTGTTGCAGTCAAAATTGATTCCGGACTTGCAATGGATTGTATCTTATTAAATTGTGAATCGAATGATATAATCGCAACGCGCCCTATTTATGCCGGAAAAGCATTGATTGAAGTAAAATTAACATCTCCCAAAAAAGTTTTTGCACTTCGACCGAATGTTTTTAATCCAGGAATTCCAACAGATAAAAAAGCAGTAGTTTCTGTTGCTAATGTTGACTCCCCCAATTTGAATGTTAGAGTAGTTGATATTAAAAAATCCGAAGGTAAGATAGATGTTGCAGAAGCAGATATCATAGTTTCCGGCGGACGTGGTATGAAGGGTCCGGAACATTTCAAACTTGTTGAAGACTTAGCAGAAGTTCTTGGTGCTGCATCCGGTGCATCACGTGCAGTTGTAGATGCAGGTTGGCGCCCACATTCCGAGCAAGTTGGACAAACCGGCAAAACTGTTTCTCCGAATTTATACATTGCTCTGGGAATCTCCGGCGCAATTCAACATTTGGCAGGAATGCGTTCTTCAAAGTATATTGTTGCAATCAATAAAGATAAAGATGCGCCAATCTTTCAAGTAGCGGATTATGGAATTGCGGGAGATATTTTTGAAGTTGTACCGGCAATGATTGAAGAAATCAAAAAAATTAAATCGTAGAAGGTTAATTGCACAAAGTACAAGTTGAAATATTAGGATTATCAGCAAGTCCATCTGCCGGGGGAGCTTATGCACTGTTGCTAAAAGAAGTATTTGGTGTTCGCCGCTTACCCATTATTATTGGTCAGTACGAAGCTCAATCAATAGCACTTGAAATGGAAGGAATAAAACCCCCGCGCCCACTGACACATGATCTTCTTAAAAGTGTTATTGATAATCTTGGGGCAACAATTAATGAAATAATTATTAGTGAGTTGAGAGAAAATACATTTTATGCAAAAATAAAACTTGAGATTGCAACAATGACAAATGAAATCGATTCCCGTCCAAGTGATGCAATTGCACTTGCGGTTCGAACCGGAGCTCCCTTATATGTTGCCGAAGAAGTTATGAAAATAGCGGCATTTGTACCTTCAAGTGAAGATTCTGACGATGAATTCAATGAGACAGCTAGACCTCCCTCCGAATCAGGAACAAAAGGACCTAAGAAAAATTTATCTGAGACAAAATTAGCACAACTACAAGATCTTCTTAGAGAAGCAATTGACAAAGAAGATTATGAGAGAGCTGCAAAATTAAGAGATGAGATAAATAAATTAGGCGGAAGTACAAATTAATTAAAAACTACTTTCCCAATTTCACATTCTAAACATTTATTCTTCGAACAATAATTTCTAAATAGTTCTATCATACCTTGAGCCATTACCGTTCTTTTAACCTGATCAGTAAGATTCAATGCTTCTGCAACTTCGGTTATAATTTGATTTTCCGACCGCTGTTCGTAGATGCTATAAATACTTGTGATTTTTTTAGAAAGGATTCCATTTCCAAATATTTCAAAATAAACTGAGTAGAACGGTATAATAACATTTACAACAATTTCATCTGCACGTGAAGCTCCGATAAAATATTTGATTTCACCGCTTGCAGTTTGATCAAAGACATAATGATTTTTCCAATAACCGTCTGCTTTAATTACAAATAACGAGCGTAAAGAATTTATCAATACTGTAAGGTTATGAATTTCGTCTATTTTCTTTGACATTATTCCAATCAAATTATTATGCAGTAATTCTTTTAAGATCCTAGCACCTCCGGCTATTCTAACTGTAGGAAAGTTTTGCGGCCGCAATCTGAAAAAATGCCAGTCGGTTTCAGATAATATTTTACCATCATAAAATGAACGGATAGAATTCCAATGAAGAGAAATTTTTTCCAAATATTTTCTAGTGTGTTCTTCAGCAGCAATACTTGCATCTTGAAAAAATCCGCCGATATTTAATAATGCGGCTTCATACTTCTCCACAAGTATTCCGTCATAATCTATTTTTGTCATAAACTTAATATTTGCAGCTTGAGCAAGATTCATCATTTGGTTTTTATTTTTAGAATAGCCCAGAGCTTCAAAGATCAATTCATACAATAATTGCTGCCATATTTCTTTCGAGACGAAATCAGAATGTTTGAATTTTCTTTCTTGGAATTGTGATGTTAGTTCGTAAGTAATTACAGGTTCTTTGATGTGCAGTTCGTTAATAAATTGTAGTTCTTTAAGACGATTAAATATTTTTTTACATTTTTTTTCAAATCTGTTGACACCAAGCTGGTATAAATATTTTTCTTTAACTTCATTGGAAATACTGTTGATATAATTACTGCATTTGATATTTGATGTTGTGCTGATCTTTATATTTTCAAGTTCTTTGTGTACTTCGTCAAGAATATTTTTTTCAATGAATTCCGAAATACAAATTGATGGTACTTTTCTACCGTCTCTTGTATAAACGTACCCATATTTATTTTTATTTAACAGAGAGACGTGAAGTATTACCTTCGAATATTTGTTATCAATATGATGTCCGTGTGCTTTCCAATCTGAATAATCACGATCAATTTCTATATCGCCTATATAGGTTAAGTTGCCAATTCTGATACGTGCGTTTTTGAAATCCGGTCCGGCAAATTCATCATTATGAATTCCTGCGTCAAGAATTGTTATATCTTCGCCGGAATTAGTTTTTAGTGAGTTGTTGTAATGTTGATTTTTCCAGATTTCGTAAAGTGTGCTTTCATGAACTATGGAATTTTTATCGCCCATGTTATAATTGAGGATTGAATTGCGCTTTAGATTACATTTCAACTAAATCATTTTTCAATTAAAATTTAATATAATACATTGGTAAAAGCTATCAATCTTTTATGATTAGGATCTAATAAGCGAGTTGTAGTCTTTAATTATTCTAGAAGTGGTTGCTGCAAAATTAATTGTTGAATCGGCATAGATTAAAGAACGACTGACATTAATTAGAAATTGATCTGAATTATTTTCACTGAATATTTTAACAACTTCTTCAATACTTCCTCCCTGTGCACCAACTCCGGGCACTAATACAGGTAAGTTCTTTAAACTAGAAATATTATCTCTAAGTTCTGATGAATTTGTCGCACCAAAAACAATTCCACAATTTTGATTTTTATTCCATTCAGCAACTTTCTCTATAACTTTTTGATAGAGATATTTTCCATCTGATAATCTTAACTTTTCAAAATCTTCGGCCCCTTTATTAGAGGTAAGAGCAAGGATAAAATTTATTTTGTCTTTATAATCGAGGAATGGACTTAATGAATCGAATCCCATATACGGATGGAGAGTTATCGAATCAAAATTGAAATGATTATAAATTGATTCAGCGTACATCTGGGAAGTATTACCTATATCACCGCGCTTTGCATCTGCTATAGTTAAAACGTCATCCGGAATAAGTTCTAATGTTTTGTATAAGTTATCAATCCCTTTTGTGCCGTCTTTTTCATAAAAAGCAAAATTGATCTTGTACGCAGCTGCTTCTTTGTAAGTGTTCTCTATAATGATCTTATTAAACTCAACAATTGGAGAGGAATTATTTTGTAAGTGTTTTGGAATTTTATTGAAATCTGTATCAAGTCCGACACATATATGCAAGCTTTGATTGATTTTTTGCTGAAGTTTTTCCTGTGCAGTCATAATATTCTCAAGTATGAAGTTTTCTGTTCTTATAAATATTCATCACTATCCCCAACATAACCATATTTATCAGTAAAGAACTTCCTCCGTAACTTAAAAACGGAAGTGGCAATCCAACAACCGGTGTTATGCCAAGATTCATTCCTATATTGATTGCAAAGTGTGAGAATAATAAAGTTAGTACGCCGATAATTATCAGTACACTAAATTTATCTTTGGCAGTTGCAGAAAGTTTGAATAACCTTAAAAATATTGTTAGGAATAATGCTATTACAAGTACACTGCCAATAAATCCAAATTCTTCTCCAATTACACAATAAATAAAATCAGTCCATTGTTGGGGAATATATCTTAGCTGAGTTTGATTACCATGCAGGAAACCTTTTCCGAAAAAGCCGCCGGAACCGATTGCAACTTTTGCCTGAAGAGCATTGTAACCTGAACCTAATGGATCGGCTGATGGATCAAGAAATGAAGCAATTCTTTTTTGCTGGTGAGGTTTAAGAATTTTAAATGCGTAATCAAAAAAGAAACCTGCCGAAAGATTAATTATGAAAACCGTAATGCTGTTGAATAAATCTCTCTTGAAAAAGAATAAAGCGGCAACAATCAAAAGCAGTGCTGCAACAAAAGCATAAACTCCGAATAAAGATGCAAACACAACAAAACCCGGCGATAGTACAATGAATAAACCAAATAAACTTATTCCACTCCAGAAAATTAATGATATAGTAATAATTGCAAATACAATTGAAGTACCCATATCCGGTTCAAGCATAATCAACATGATTGGTACAAAACCAATTGCGAGAGCTACTCCAATATCTAAAAGATTATTTATATCGCGGCTTTTATATGTAAGCCAATATGCTAACATTAGAATTGTACCAAGTTTTGCAAGTTCTGACGGTTGAAATCCGAATCCGCCGATACCGAACCAACTTTTAGCGCCGTAAACTGTTTTACCAACTACAAGCACAGCTAAAAGAAAAAATAAAGATGCGAAGAATAAAGGTATAGCAAAAGATTTGAATAATTGTTGAGGTAAAGAGAATGTTATAAAGAATGCTATTATTGCTACAACTGTAAAGATTAATTGCTTCTGAAAATTTCCACTTGCAGTAGGGTGATTAAAAGTTGAGCTATAAATTGCCAACAATCCAAAAATTATCAACACAACTGTCGGAATAAAAATTGCAAGATCAAATCTATCCTGTAGTTTATAATTAATGTTCAATCTGTTCCTCCTGTACATTAGTTGCAGCAGTGAGGTTTTTATTTTCTTCCTTATTTCCTTTAATCAAATATGCTTTTATAATATCCCGCGCAATTGGTGCAGCAACAGTACTTCCGAATCCGGCATTTTCAACTAAAACTGCTATTGCAATTTTAGGATTGTTAAAAGGAGCAAAACCAATAAATAATGAATGTTCTTTACCATGAGGATTCTGAGCAGTACCTGTCTTACCGGAAATTTGTAATTCATCGGATTTAATATTTGTAGCAGTGCCTGCTCCATTAACAACAAGGTACATTGCACGTCGTACTATATCGAATGACTTTTTACTAATTCCAATATCATAGGTTTGGGGTTTTACTTCTACATACTGATTGGTACGCGTATCGGTATAACCTTTTAAGAAATGTGGTCTGGCAGATTTTCCAGAGTTAGCAAAGAGCGCAGCATACTGTGCAAGTTGAAGAGGTGTTACATTAAGTTCACCTTGACCAATTCCTAAACTTATTACAAATCCTTTTGTCCACCCGTTTTTGCCATACACTTTATTATAATAATCTGTTGAAGGTACAATCCCGGCGGCTTCTTCCGGAATATCTATTCTGGATTTACTTCCGAATCCAAATTTCTTTGCGTATTTAGACCAAAGATCAAGACCGATTTTATTAACAAGTGAATAATAGAATGTGTTGCATGATTTTTCTATCGAAGTTTCAACTTCCACAGTTCCATGAACGTGCAAACATTTAAAATACCGATCACCGAACTGATAACCTCCACCGCAAGTAATTCTATAATTAGTATCAATTATTCCTTCTTCGAGAGCAGCAATTGCAGAGATCATTTTGAAAGTAGAACCAGGTGCAAATGTTGACATCGAAGCTCTATTGAACATCGGCTTATTGGGATTATTATTTAATTCTCTCCATACTTCATTTGTTGTTACTTTAGCAAAATCCTGCAGATTATATTGAGGCGCACTTAAGAAAGCAATTATCTCACCGGTAGACGGATCAATAGCAACAACAGCTCCCCTTTTATCCTTAAATGCTTCTTCAGCTACACTCTGTGCTTCTTTATCAATCGTTAAAATTAAATCGTCGCCTTTTACTGTAGTTTGATCTTCTTCGCCATTTTTGTATTTGCCGATAGTTTTTTGTTTTGCATCTACAAGCATGTACTTAATTCCTTTATCTCCGCGTAGATAATCTTCGTAAGTTTTTTCAATTCCTCCAAACCCAATGTCGTCGCCAATATCATACTCATTTTTTCTATGTTGATAAATTTCCATCGGAATTTCTTTAGTGTATCCGAACATATGAGAGCCCATAATACCAAAAGAATAATCGCGTTGAGTTTCCATTATGTAATCTACACCGGGAAGTTTGGACGCATTTTCTTCATACCAAGCAATCACTTTGAAACTAACATCTTTTGCTATTTTGCGAGGAATAAATTTTGAGTACGATTCATTCTGTTTCAATATTCGATCAATGTAACCGGGACTTGTACCAAGTATCGCTTCAATGTATAGATTTAATTTTTTATCATACGTTGAAGGTGTAATACGAAGAGTAAATGATGGTTTATTTCCAACCAGAACTTTATGATTCCGGTCAAAGAAAATGCCGCGCGGTGCAGTTTGATAAATCGGCTTAACACTATTCTCATCAGATTTTTCAGAGTATGCGGGTTGCTTAAGAATCTGCATGTTAAATAATTGTGTAATACAGATCGCAAAAAAGCCGATCATCATTACAAATATGATTCTTCTTCTAAAATATGACCCGAAATTATTGTCGTCCATTAAATTCCTTCTTTCGGATGAAAAATTACAATTGGTAATCCAAAAAGAGCTGTATACAATCCCGGTAATATTCCTTCTTCGAGCATCATAAAAAATAAACTTACGTTGGAATTTGAATTAGATATCACAGCGTACAAGAACGAATTGATACTTCCGCAGACAAATAAAATAAACAAGAGAAAGTATGTAGAAATATTAATATCAATTTTATTCTCACCATAAAAATATCCTACGATAAATGCCGATACAGTAAATGAAAACATAAATGCGCCGGTCAATCCTCCGGAAATAATATCTAGAAGAAAACCCAGAATAAATCCAAGTATAGTTCCATAGACCTGTCCGTGTTTCAATGTAAAATAAGCTATTAAAATAAAAACTATATTCGGCGCAATGTTACTAATCGAAATTAATGGAACTATTACCAGCTGAATTACAGCAAGAGGAATAAAAAATAAAATTGGTTTTAAGTAGTGGATAATCATTCAAATACTATTTAATTAAATTCATTTCAAGTTTATTGATCTGTTTGCTAGGAATAATTTTTAGAATAAATAAATTATTCGCAGCAAAAATATTTACAAATGGTTCAACTTTTAAGTTATGAAGTAGTCCAAGTACATTCGATTCCTTTTTCGACACAATTCCAATTGGAATTGAAGGAGGGAAAATAGAACTAAAGTCTGAAGTTTCTATAATATCTCCGATTTGTACATCGTACGTAGTTGGTATATCCTTAATAATAAGATTCTTACCGTCATAATTTAATATACCGTTAACATTTATTCGCTGTAGTGTTACAGCTATGCTTAAATTACTATTATACAAATTTTGAACAACGGAATAATTTTCAGTTACATCCATAATCAATCCGACCAAACCTTTACTATTAATAACCGGCATTCCTTTTCTAATTTCATTATTTGATCCTCTATTAACTATAAAATTGCCCTGGCTTTTTGTAACAAGTTTCGAAATAATTTTAGCGGGTATTAGAGGATAATTACTTGTATCCTTAAATGCGATCATCGAACGTAATTCTTCATTTTCAGCACGGTATTTTCGTAACCGGTTTAACTCAAGCATCAAATGTGCATTTTCATTTCTTAATTCATCACGGGATTCATCGCTCTTAAAGATTGATACAATCGAGTTTGTAATTTCATTTATTACAGCGAAATTGCCGAGAGCAAAAGTCTTCAAATGTTTTGCCGCCGGTTTTTCATTCTGAGCTAAAATTGTGAAACTAATTACGGATAGAAATATTAGCAGGATATACTCTTTATAATCTGAAACAATTCGTCTTAAAAATTTTCTCATTAATATGTTCTTTTACGAATGAACACCTTAGAGTATTTATTTAAATTCTCGATAGCACGTCCAGCACCGCGGACAACAGCTGTTAACGGATCATCGGCAATATGCACAGGCAGGTTGGTTTCCATTCTGATGCGCTCATCAAGTCCTTTTAACAATGCCCCGCCTCCGGTTAACATTACACCTCTATCAAGAATGTCTGCTGAAAGTTCGGGCGGAGTTCTTTCAAGAGTCTGTTTAATGGCTTCAACAATTTGGGAAATATTTTCATTTAATGCTTCTCTAATTTCAACAGAACTAACTTCAACTGTTTTAGGAATTCCACCCACAAGATCGCGTCCTTTAACTTGAATTGTAACTTCCTCTTTTAACGGAACTGCACTTCCGACTTTACATTTAATAGATTCACCTGTTCTTTCACCAATCAACAAATTATAATTCTTTTTGAAGAACTGCATAATAGCATTATTCATTTCGTCTCCAGCTATGCGAACAGATTCTTCATTTACGATCCCTGCAAGTGCAATAACGGCTATTTCAGTTGTACCTCCACCGATATCAATAATCATATTTCCAACCGGAGCTTCAACATCAATACCGATTCCTATAGCTGCAGCCATTGGCTCTGCAATTAAATGAACTTCTTTTGCACCTGCGTGTTCTGCTGCATCACGCACCGCTCTCTTTTCAACTTCAGTAACTCCGCTTGGTACCGCAATTACAATTCTCTTACTTGTTACAGAGTTAGGAGTAACTTTTTTAATAAAAGCGCGTATCATGCCTTCAGCAATTTCAAAATCGGCAATCACTCCATCACGCATTGGTCTTGTAACACGGATTTCTCTATGCTCTCTTCCTTGCATCTCTTTAGCTTTATTTCCAAGCTCGATAATTTTTTTTGTGTTCCTATCGAAAGCAACTATTGATGGCTCGTTAAGAACAATCCCTCTCCCTTTGATATAAATAAGAGTATTCGCAGTGCCAAGGTCAATTGCTATGTCAGTCGAAAAGAAATCAAAAATTCCCATTTTTCCTCTTAGTGTTTAAAATTTCTAATCCCGGTAAATACCATTGAAATATTTTTTTCATTTGCGGTGTTAATAACTTCATCATCTCTTACAGAACCCCCGGGTTGAATTATAGATGTAATTCCATTAGAAATTATTTCTAATAATCCATCAGCAAAAGGAAAGAAAGCGTCTGAAGCAGCAACAGCTCCATTTAGATCATGCCCGAACTGTTTAGCTTTTGTTGAAGCAATTTTTGTTGAATCAATACGCGACATCTGTCCGGCTCCGACACCAATCGTTTTTCTATCTTTAACATAAACAATAGCGTTAGATTTTGTGTGCTTGCAAATAGTCCAAGCAAATTTTAGGTCTTCCAATTCCTTTTCAGAATATTTTTTTATAGTAACTAACTTCAGAGAATCATTACTTAATTTAGAATTATCCTTCTCTTGAACCAACAAACCGCCCGGAATAGATTTAATCTGTAATGAATTCTCTATCCGATCTTTCTTAACACTTATAACTCTGCGGTTCTTTTTAGTTTTCAATTGCTCAATCGCCTTTTCAGAATACGACGGGGCTATAACGATTTCAAGAAATAATTCATTCAGTTTTTTAGCAGTGTTTTCATCAACTTCTTTATTGAAGGCAACAATTCCGCCAAAAGCAGAAACCGGATCGCATGAAAGTGCGCGTTTATAAGCATCCAAAACATTTTTCCCAATAGCAGCACCGCATGGATTAGTATGCTTAATAATCGCACAAGCACAACCGTCTAATTCATTCACCAGATCATAAGCTGCAATTAAGTCAATGATGTTGTTGTAAGATAATTCTTTACCATGAAGAATGTTGAAATAATTTTCGAATTCGCCAAAAAGGTAAGCTCTTTGATGAGGATTTTCACCATATCGAAGATCAAACGATGATTTATAGTTTAGTCTGATTGCTGTTTTTGGTTGATTAAATTCTGTCTCGAAGTAATTAGCAATGAGAGTATCGTAATATGAAGTATAACTGAATGCAGCGTAAGCTAATTTTTTTCTTGTCTCTTCACTTACCATTCCTTTTTTTATTTCGTTGAGAAATTCTGAGTACTGAGAAGGATCAGTTAATACGGAAACGTGCTTATAATTTTTTGCTGATGCGCGAATTAAACTTGGTCCGCCTATGTCTATATTTTCAATTTTCTCTTCAAGCGAAATATCGTTTTTATTTACAACTTGAGAAAAGGGATACAGGTTTACACAAATAACATCAATCGGGTTAATATCATTTTGCTCTGCTTGTTTTTTATCTGAATCATTATCAGTACGCATTAATATCCCGCCGAAAATTTTTGGATGAAGAGTTTTTACCCTTCCACCAAATATTTCCGGAAATCCTGTAAAATCTTTAATCTCTATACAATTAATTTGATTACTCTGCAAAAGCTTAAAAGTATTTCCGGTTGCAATTATTTGATACTCGAGAGAACTTAATTCGCGGGCAAATTCAACTACAGTCGTTTTATCAGACACACTGATTAAGGCAAATTTCTTCACACAATCCGTCCAATTAATCCGCTATTATTACGCGGTTTTGATTTATTACAATTTTTTGATCAGCAAATTTTTCTATTACAAAAGGAAGAAGTTTATGTTCTGCAACTAATACTTTCCCGGCAATTTCCTCCGGGCTTTTTAATTCAGAAATATCAACAAAACTTTGAGCTATTATTTTACCATTATCATAAATCTTATCAACAAAATGAACAGTTGCACCGGATATTTTTTCTGAAGAATCAAAAACGGCTTTGTGAACATTTATCCCATACATCCCTTTTCCGCCAAACTTTGGAAGCAATGCGGGATGTATATTAATTATTCGATTCTCATACTCATCAATAATGTTATCCGGAATTTTTTTTAAATATCCGGCTAAAACAATTAAATCAATTTTAATTTTTTTAAACAGATCTGATAATTCATTGTAACTAAAAAATTTGTCAGAATCATTTTGACTTACAAGAAATACAGGAATCTGATTTTCAATAGCGTAACCAACCGCTTCACAATTTTCTTTATCGCTTACAACCGCACAGATTCTAATTTTTTCTTTAACTACTGATTCATTAAGTGATTTTAAATTAGAACCTCTGCCGGAAACAAAAACTGCAATATTTAGCATAAATTATTTGTTTTGGTGGAAAAAATTATCTAAATGAGGATAAATAATCAATTAATAAGATGGTTTTTACTAAGATTTATGAGGTTTATTCGCTTTTTTACTTACCCAATCTTCGTTTTAGCCATTCTATTCGAGACTGAATGTAATCTTTGAATTCAAAATCGTTATTATCCTCTGCATTTTCCAAAATATTTTTAATATCCTCTCTATTACCTGAAAAATATTTTGCTTCTGCTTTCAACAATAAAGCCATCACTTCAGTATACTTTTCCGAATCAACTTTTATACTTTCTATCTGATGGGCAAAGTGAATTGCTTCAGAATATTTTTTCAAATTCAAAGCTGCTTCACTCAAAAGTACATATGCTACTGCTTTATCTTCTCTTGAATCAATTTTTTCAACATCGGTTCTTAAACTGTCATAAACAATTTTATACTTACCTGCATCAAGATCATTTTTTAGTCTTATAAGTTTTAATTCGATAGTAGTAATTCCACTACTTAAATATTTATCACTCTTTTGTTTTGCATAAGAATCCTCAAAAATATCCTGGTTGCCGCCTTTAGCTTGCTGAAGATACTGTTGAAATTCTTCCTCTTGACCATTTAGTTTGTAACAAAGTGCTGTGTTAAGTGTTGCGAGACCAATAAAATCAAGCTCTTTTGATGTATCTAAGAATTTCTCATAATTCTTGATTGCAGTCTTAAATTTATTTTTCTTAAAATATATTTCGCCTTTTCTGTAATAGGAAAGTGCGGTAATCTGTGGCAGTTTTTTATTATGCAAATTAATTACACGATTCAACATATCGTTCGCTCTATCAAGCTGTTTATCTTTAATTAAACTAACAGCGTATTGATAGATGAAAAGTGCATTGTTTGGATAACGAGAACTTAAACTTTGAAGAAAGATAAAAGCGCTGTCATACTCAGCAAGATAATCAGTATAAATTTTTGAAAGATGAAATGCAGCTTCAGTTTTTTCTGTCCCTTTCCTGAACGCAGTTTTTATATAATTAAATCCGCGTTTTTTATCTGAAGAAAGTCCGGTTAGATTAACAGCCCATTTAAGAAAATCCGGGACAAAGCTCATCGCATAATCAAATAATCCTAAGCCAAGATAAGCGTTATAAAATTTTGGATTAAGTTGTAAAGTTTCTTCATAATAGTTAACAGCTTTTTTGCTGGACCAAAAGGCATCAACGGATGAGTTATTTGTTGCTTGTGCCATTGCTCTGAAGGAAGCCAAATTACCAGCAATATATTTAGTCTGATAATCCTTGGGATTTTTATCAATAACTTTTTCAGCACGTTCCTGAGCCATATCGGCAAATTTTAAAAAAACTTGATACTCTCCGGGATCGCGTGAACCTAAATAGATCCAAAAATGAATTTGCGCTATGCGATAATAACCGAGCGGCGAATTTGGTCTAAGCTCTAAAACTTTATTGAAAGTCTTTTCGGCGGAATTTAATTCCATATTATAAGCTTGATCTAATCCTTGTTGAATAAGATCCTGTACTTGCGATTGTCCAATCAATACTGCATTAAAAAGTAAAAGAACAATAATCAAATTTTTAGTTCTCAATTTTGATTCTTCCCTTGAGAGTATTGAAATGCTGCTTTTACAAATTCACGGAAAAGCGGGTGTGCCTTTGTTGCTCTTGATTTCAGTTCAGGATGGAATTGGCAACCAACAAACCATGGATGATCACTTAACTCGATCATTTCTACCAAATTTTCGTCGGGTGATGTACCGCTCATTACCATTCCATACTTTTCTATTACTTCTCTAAATTTATTATTCACTTCAAAACGATGTCTGTGTCGTTCAGAAATTTTTTGTTTGCGGTAAGCATCATAAGATTTTGAATTTTTCTTTAGTATGCAAGGATAAGCACCTAAACGCATTGTTGCGCCTTTATTTGTTACCTTTAATTGTTCAGGCATAATGTGAATAACATTCCATGCATTCTTTTCAAATTCTTGACTGTTGGCTTTTTTGATTCCGCAAACATTACGTGCAAATTCAATTACGGCACATTGTAACCCAAGACAAATTCCAAAGAAAGGAATTTTATTTTCTCGTGCATATTTTATTGCCAAAATTTTACCTTCAATTCCTCTTTCACCAAAACCACCGGGTATCAATAAACCATCATAGCCTTTTAACAAATGTTCTGCACCCTTGTCTTCAATATTTTCAGAGCTGATGAAATCCGCTTCTACTTTCACATTATTTTCAGCGCCGGCATGAACAAAAGCTTCTACGATACTTTTGTACGAGTCTTTATTCTCTACATATTTACCAGCAACTGCAATTTTAACTTTTCCTATAGGATTTTTAATTGTGTTAACAAAATTTTGCCAATCATCTAATTTGATATGTAATTCGGGTAATTTTAATCTATCCAAAACAAATTCATCAAGTTTCTGTTCATAAAGAACAATTGGTACTTCATAAATTGTTGAGCAATCATAGGCAGAGATTACAGCTTCTGTTTTCACATTAGTAAAAAGAGCTATCTTTTCACGAATCTCTTTGGATAATTTTTCTTCGGAACGGCAAATCAAAATATTCGGTTGGATTCCAAGTTCAAGAAGATTTTTTACAGCATGCTGAGTAGGTTTGGTTTTCATCTCACCAGCAGACTTGATATATGGTACAAGTGTTACGTGAATGCTCAATGCATTCTTTCTTCCAATCTCAAGCATGATTTGTCTCATCGCTTCAATAAACGGTAGACTTTCAATATCACCTACTGTACCACCTATTTCAGTAATAATAATATCATACTTACCGCTTTCACCAACTAATTTCATCCGTTTCTTGATCTCATCTGTTATATGCGGGATTACCTGAACTGTAGCTCCAAGATAATCGCCGCGTCTTTCCTTAGTAATTACTTCGTAATAGACTTGCCCGGTTGTAGTATTGTTAGCACGGGACATATCAACATCCAGAAAGCGTTCATAATGACCGAGATCAAGATCAGTTTCTGCGCCATCATCTGTAACATAAACTTCTCCATGCTGAAACGGATTCATTGTTCCGGGGTCTACATTAATGTATGGATCAAATTTTTGGATAGTAACGCTATAGCCGCGTAATTTTAGGAGTAACCCGATCGATGATGCAGTAATTCCCTTTCCAAGTGATGATACTACTCCACCGGTAACAAATATATACTTAACTTTTTTCTTGAGAGGCATTTTGATGACAAATAATTGGTTGGACATTCTGTTTGTCAAAGATAAAAAAAATTCTTTATATCACAGCAAATAAATTATGTCATTTTAATTTTAAACTTATT
The DNA here is from genome assembly GCA_041658245.1 of Melioribacteraceae bacterium. Taxonomy (GTDB): domain Bacteria; phylum Bacteroidota; class Ignavibacteria; order Ignavibacteriales; family Melioribacteraceae; genus Fen-1258. The sequence continues at coordinate 53,089 of JBBAAM010000015.1, read as the reverse complement.
CTTCCGGTAATGTAATTTCGCCCGATTTTGGAATTTTGATCAGGTAAGTCTTCCCGGTCTTGTTCTTCATATAACTTTCTCTCAGCCAAGGATTAAAAATTTTCAAGATTTTATAGTTTATTCCGTATTGTTTGGCAAAATCGGCAAAATCATTGATCGAGTAGTTTACTGTAACATTATAAGTTTCAATTTTGGGGTACAGATCATAATCTGTAAAGTAAAAACCGTATTTATTCGGATCCTTAAATATCTCTTTTAATGTTACAATACGAAATATAAACCGGTAAGTCTCTTCATTTAAAAACATATTATAATAATTTTTTGTTTTCTGCCGCTCAATCTGCTTTTCAATTCCATCAATACCCATATTGTAAGCTGCCGCAACTAATGTCCAATTACCGAATTTCGAATAAGCTTCTTTCAAATAATCGCAAGCCGCTTGAGTTGATTTTTCAATATTATATCGCTCATCAATTTCTTTATTGATCTCGAGACCATATTTCTTTGCCGCCGGTTCCATCAATTGCCAGAAACCGGTTGCGCCATCCGGCGATACGGAATTAATAATTCCGCTTTCAGCAACTGACATATACTTAAAATCATCTGGTATTTTATTTTTCTTCAAAATCTTTTCAATAGTTGAAAACCATCTATTTGCCCTTTTCAAATACAAAAGTGTAGCCGAATGCCAGTAAGTATTAACAAGGAACTCTCTATCAATTCTTTCACGTACATCAAAATCTTCAAGCGGAACTCTCTCTCCGCAAAATTCCAATTTTTCCGGAATTGGCGGCGAATAAATTCTTCTTTCACTTTCAGTTATTATTATAGGCATTTGCCTTAATGCTTTTTCACTTTTGATATAATAGAAAATTACAAGGAAGACCAATACTGTAAACGATATTGGAATTGCGATTATTAAAAATATTTTTTTCTTGTCCATCATAATTCAATCTTTCGAATCATTTCACGTAAAAATAAAAATCCTAAAACAAAAAGCCCCGCACGCGGGGCTTAAAGAAAAATATTTTTTAATGAGTTAGTTCTTTTTTGCTGCTGCTTCTTCAAGCATAGCTGTTGTTAAAGACTTTGGTCTCTCAAGCGGATAACCTAACGCTCTTGACCAGATAATATTTGAACAAACACCGAGTGCCCGTCCAATACCAAATAATACAGTATAAAACTCATATTCTTTAACACCATAATGCCATTGTATTACACCGGATTGAGCATCAACATTCGGCCATGGATTTTTTGCTTTTCCTCTTTCTAACAAAATTGGGGGAACAACTTTGTAAAGAAGATCTACATATTTAAAGATAGGATCATCAGGTAAATGTTTTATGCAAAATTCTCTTTGTGCTGTATAACGAGGATCAGTTTTTCTAAGAACAGCGTGTCCAAATCCCGGAATAACATGACCGCTATCCAACGTATCATAAACAAATTTTTTCATTTCCTCTTCTGTCGGAATCCTTCCGCCCATAGATTCCATTACACCATGTAGCCAGCGTAATACTTCTTCATTTGCAAGACCGTGTAACGGACCGGCCAAACCGGTTAACATTGCGCTGATTGCATAATAGATATCGGAAAGAGCACTTGCTACTAAATGTCCGGTGTGAGCACTAACATTTCCGCTTTCATGATCACTATGAAGAATGAAATATAATCTTGCAATGTCATCATAAGGATGCGGAATGCCCATCATATGAGCAAAGTTTCCGCCAAAATCTAAATGCGGATCACCTTTAATTATGTCTTCGTTTCTGTATTTTAACCGATAAATGAATGCAGCTATCTCAGGAAGTTTTGCAAGAAGATTCATTGAGTCTTCGTAGTAAGGATCCCAATAATCTCCTTTTTTAAGATCTTTGTGATATTCTTTAGCAAAGATTGATTCTTTCTGCATTGATAAGATTGCGGTTGCAAACATTGTCATAGGATGAGAATCTTTCGGCATTGCACGAATGATATCGAAAACATAATTTGGTACTTCTTTTCTGCGGTTAAATTCCTCGTGAACATCATCAACTTCTTTTTGAGTTGGGATATCACCGGTAAGAAGAAGATAAAAGAATGCTTCTACTGAAGGCATTTCTTCATTTGGCACTAAAGGAAGTTTTTCTAGAACTTCAGGAATAGTGTAACCACGAAAACGTATTCCTTCGAACGGATCGAGATAAGAAATATCAGTAACTAAACTTTTAATATCACGCATTCCGCCAATTATTTGTCCGATTGTTACTTCATCAACCTTAACATTACCGTATTCTTTCAGTAGTTTCTCGGTTCTAGGACGTTCGATTAGAATTTTTTCGCGAAGCTTTTGTTTTAGTATGGACATAATTCCTCCATTTTGTTTATTGCGGTATCTGTTTTCTATATTAATTCTCAGAAAATGAATTCAATTTCATTTAAGAGAAGAAATAACTTGTAGGGCTGCAATTTTACCGCTCAATACTGCACTCTCAATTGTTGCAGGTAAATCTGTGTTTGTCCAATCACCTGCGAGTAGAAAATTTTCTAACTGCCAATTAAAATTTTTTCTTTTTTCAGTTGATGCAATATTGGGAATAAATGTTGCTCGTTTTTCTTTAATTACTTTCGAATCAATTACCATTTCTGTTCTAAATATAGGAAAATATAATTCTATCTCCGAACAAAAATGTCTTATTATCTCACTGTTCTCTAAATTGATCAAATTCTCAGCAGAACTAGTGGTTAAACTGATGTGTTTTCCATGGTTAAAGAGCCAATGTATCTGTGAACTAATAAATCCGTAGAATTTTTCTTTGAATGGGTTTTCTTTTAACCAAATATGAACATTCAAGATTGAAGAATACTCGAACTCTGGCAAATCTAAGGTAATATTCGAGTTATCCATTATTTTTTTTGCAGCATATTCCGGAAGAGCCATGATCACAAAATCAAAATCAGAATAGGATTTATTTTCGGTTACAATCATGAGAATTTTATTATTCTTAACTTCAATTCGATCTACTCGTTCTGAAAGATTTATTTTCCCATTCATTGATTTGATAAATCGAATCGCATTTTCTAAATAAAGTTTTTCAAGAGATGTTTTAGGGAGGATGATTGTTGCGGCTTTATTACCGTTCAAAAAAATCCTTTGCAGTACTTCACTAAAAATTTCTGCCGAAGCTTTTTCTATTGTTGTGTTGAGAGTACCAACAACCAAAATTTCCCAAAATGATTTAATTGTATTTTCAGACTGCCTCTTACATTCGAGCCATTCTTTAACAGTTTTATTTTTAAGATCGCACGAGTAGCAGCACATTAGATCGAGGAAAAAATCAATTACTTTTAATCTCTCCTTTATACTTAGAGCTTTATAGTTAAGTATCCCAAAAAAAAGATTTAATGGATAGAATTTTTTGTATGCATTCAATTCAAAAACTTCCCCACCCTTTCCAACAAACTGTACATGGAGTGAATTTTGGAAATCAATATTATCCGTTGAATTAATTTTTCCTAAGAATGATAATGTCTCTTCATAACAGCCCATTAATATGTGTTGACCGTTATCAAAGTAATCATCGAACTTTTGATTATAGATAGAATATGCACGACCGCCTAATTTAGGAGATGCTTCAAGAAGTGTGACTTCAAAATTATTTTCTGCGAGGTATACTGATGCACTTAATCCGGCAAAACCCCCACCAACAACTATAACACGTTTCATTAGTAAACTAAACTATACTTTGCCCAAACCCCAAGTGAGATTGCAGCCTTCTCTAACTTGCCAACTTTTATTTTTTTGTTAAATACGTCGTAGTTCTCAGCTTCAATTTTTGTAAGAAGTTTATGATAGATATGCTGCATTGCTCTTGCCGGGAACATAGAAGACTTATCTTCGAAATCTAGAAATTGGTCCGCCTTCTTAAAAAATTCTTCCGCTCGTGCTGCTTCATATTTCATTAATGAAACAAATTCCGGATTGTATTTTCTTTCAATTAAATCTTCTTCAGTGTAATTAAATTCAGCCATGTCTTTTTGAGGTAAATAAATTCTTCCTCTATCTGAATCTTTTTTAATATCACGCAAAATATTTGTAAGCTGCATCGCCAGTCCAAGATTAATTGCATAATCTTTTGCGGATTTATTTTTATAGCCAAAAATCTCTATGCATATTAAACCAACCGTTGAAGCAACGCAGTAACAGTATAATTTCAATTCATCAAAACTCGGATAGCGTTTGCGCTGCAAATCCATTTCCATCCCCACAATTAGTTCGAAGAATGGATCTATAGGAATATTGAATTGTTTGATTATTGCAGCCAGTTTATTGAAGAGCTGGTAATCTGATGTTCCATACAAAGCTTTTTCTAATTCAATTCTCCACTTGCGTAAGCGATCGTACCTTAATTCTTCAGGCTCGGTTCCTTCATCAACTATATCATCTGTCTTGCGGCAGAATGCGTAAACCGTATTCATTGCATCTCTTTTCGGTTTAGCCAAAAGAGAAAAACTGTAATAGAAACTGCTGTTGCTTTCTTTCGCTATAAGTTTTGAATTATCTGCCATACTATTTAATTAATGCTTTTAATAAAATATTCATGTAATCTACTTTAGAAAGTTTGGGGCGATGAATTAAAACATTGAAATTAATTTTTTCAATTTTTTCTAGAATTTTCTCTCCGCCTAGAACTGTCACCTTAATTTGCTTTTCAAGTTTTCCAGGTAATCTTGGAAAAAGATTTCTCCCTATTGAAAAATAATCTTTTGTCCGATCCACCTGAAATTTCAATAACTGTTCAAAGTTAGTATTATTTTGCTTTAACTCAAACTGATTTAGCTTTACACCAAATCTATCCATCTCATCAATAGGTATATAAATCCGGTCTTTTTTGATATCTATTGAAACATCTTGATAGAAATTGGTGAGTTGAAGAGCCGTACAAATTGCGTCTGAATAGCGTATAGACTCAATATCCCGTACATTAAAAAATTCAAGTACAATTCTTCCAACTGGATTTGCTGACCGCTCACAGTAATTGAGTACTTCATCAAAAGAATTGTAGCGGGTTTTAAAAATGTCTTGCTTAAATGCACTTAACAAATCATAAAAATATTTTGGAGTAAGATTGTATTCTTGGATCGTATTGTGCAGAGCAAACCAGAAATCATTTTGAAATTTTCCTTCCAAGGATTTTGAAAAAGCATCTTCATACAATTCTAAATTCTGAGTTCTTATTTCTGATTTCTGTTCCCCTTCGTCTGCTAAATCATCGGCTTGCCTAGCAAATTGATAAACAACAGCAATATGTTTTCTAAGTTTGTGGGGAATAAATAATGAAACAACCGGAAAGTTTTCGTAATGAGATTTTGTGAATTGAAGTGCCTGATTATATGTGTTTTCTAAATTGAGTCTATTATTAAGCATAAATGCTCTTGCCATCCCCGAAATAATTTTCAAATAGATGTTGATAGACTACTTCACATTTTTCTTGATAAATCCCCCGTGAGTAAACTACTGGTAGTTGTTTGTCTAAAAATTGTTCTATCGTTAACCTTACGCTTGCTCTTGTTTGCTGTCTTTTTCTCCAGTCTAATACAAACTTTTCTGATTTCAGTGTGATCAATAATTCTTTGGCTGCATTTTTAACTTGTATTTTTTCTTTTTCGCTTAGATTCGGTTTTTTCAATAAATCAAATAATGCCAATTCCTCCTCAGTAAGTTGCTCACTTATACCACGATTCTCTTCTACGCTTAATTCTTCAGCGAACTTAATTAAACCTTTGAAAAACAATTCTACATTTACAGCGCCCGAATTGTATTCATCTATCAATTGCTGAAAACGTTCAGCGTAATTCATTCTTGTTTTGTTCAGTGATATGAGCGCTGCAATCTTTGTTTGTATAGCATTCTTCAAAATTTCCATCTGTGTATGTTTACGATTTTTGTCCAGCCATTTTTTTAATGAATCAAAATCAACTTTGCTCAAATCAATTGTTGATACAGGTTCTTTTATCACGTAAGGTTCTGCTTTTACAGATTTATCAAGAAGTGAATGGACTTGGTTCATGACTCTAGAAACATCAACTGGAGGATTGAGTGATCGTATTTTATCTGCAATTGTTTGCGTAAGACTTACAATCGGTTTGAACTCGTTTGATCGTTTATCAGGCAAGATTGCTTTGAAAAGAGTCTGAGAGTAATTAGCCAAGGAAAGGAATTCTTTCTTCTTCTGCTCTGAGACAAGAATCTTTTCAACTGCATCATCAATCAGTCTGATTGTATTGAGTTTATCTTGAGCAAGTATTTCAGCAAGATCAATTCCAATATTTCACAAAAATCATTTATCTGGTTACATGCCTTTTTTAATTCATCAATCAATTTCTCTTTCGGCTGAACCGGAAGATCTGATTGCGCACCGCCTGCGCCATATATCGCCAATGCTTTTTTAAGGTCTTTAAACACACCGATGTAATCGACAATCATACCATTCGGCTTATCCTTAAAGACACGATTAGCTCTTGCAATAGTTTGCATCAGTGTATGGTTGCGCATTGGCTTATCTAAATAGATTGTAGATACTGATGGCGCGTCAAATCCTGTCATCCACATCGCGCATACAAAGACTAATCTGAATGGATCTTTGGGGTCTTTGAACTTCTCATCCATCTCTTCTTTGACCATTCTACGACGGTGCTTTTCAATTTCTAACCCAAGGTTTCTAAACTTTTCTAACTCATTTTGTTCTTGGCTTACAACTACAGCTAGCTCAGTTTCCTTCATGTAGAAAAGCTTGTTTTCGAAATCCTCTTTCTCCTTATCATCACGAGCATTGTTAACCGATGATTCAAGTTCATTGATTTTCTTCTGCCAAATAGCTGAAACTTTTTCATACATTTTTACAACAGTAGCCTTATCAATGGAAACAACCATTGCTTTTCCAAGGAACCCTCTATTAAGGAAATGATCCACTAAATCAGCAGCTACTTTATTTAATCTGTCATCACGAGTAATTAGTTCATACTCACGTGAAAACTCTCTTTCAAGTTTTTTCTCTTCTTCACCATCTAGATCAGCTTGTTCTATTATCTCTTGCATTTTTTCATTGAAAACTTCTTTGTCTTGCAGCTGCAATTCCGGTATTCTATTTTCATAATAGAGGGGAACTGTAGCGCCATCATCACTTGATTGCTTGAAATTATAGATGCTTACATACTCACCAAAAGTATTCTTGGTCTTCTCTTCACCTATAATTAGTGGTGTTCCAGTAAATGCAATGAATGCCGCATTTGGCAACGCCGTACGCATATTGAGTGCGAGAGTATCATATTGGGTGCGGTGAGATTCATCTGTAATAACAATTATGTCCGGGCGATCTGATAACATTGGATAAACTTCGCCGGCCTTTGTACCAAATTTTTGAATGAGAGTGAATACATATCTGTGATCTTCGGTCAATAAATGTTTGAGGTGATCTCCGCTTTCCGCATGAACATCCGTTTCCTTTACTACTCCACAATCAGCAAAGTTTTTATATATCTGATCATCTAATTCTATTCTATCTGTGATGACAACAAAAGTATAATTACCGCTAAACTTTCTGAAAACTTTTTCGGCAAAGAGGATCATTGAGAAACTTTTGCCTGAACCTTGCGTATGCCAGAACACTCCAAGCCGTCCTTCATTTTCTTTGATCTTCAAGAAAGATTCAATTGCATTATTTACACCGATGAATTGATGATTCATCGCTAGAATTTTAGTTAACGCTCCACCGCCTTTCGCTGTTTGATAGAGAATAAAGTTTTCAAGAATATCTAAGAATTTTTTCTTCTCACAAACACCTTGGATAATTGTATCGAGTGAAACTATCCCTTCTTCGCCTTCCATGTTTATCTTCTTCCAATCGTTGAAGTGTTCGAAGTCTGAAGTGATAGTTCCTATTTTGCTTTGTGAACCGTTAGAAAGAATTATGAATGTGTTATACCAGAACAATTGCGGAATTGTCTCTTTGTAATCTTTGAGATTGTTATTGTATGCGTCTTCAAGATTTTTATGTATCGCTTTAAGCTCAATAAAGATTAAAGGTAATCCATTAACAAATCCAATTAGATCAGCTCTGCGCTTGTATAAATCTCCGGTTATCCAAAACTGTGAAGCAAGAAAGAAATTATTGTTATCGGGATTATCAAAGTCAATTACTTTAACAATATAATCTTCCGATTCATCGCCGCTGGTGAAAGTTATTCTTACACCATCTTTTATGAATTTATAAACTTCTCTGTTTGCGATTACCGGATTAAGTGTGCTGCGGTCTTTTGTAAGTTCATCAATGGCAAGGTCAATAACCTCAATCGGCATATTCGGATTAAGTTTGATTAAAGCTATTGTGAGTTTTGGAATAATTACTACTTCTGATGAGTTTTCTCTTCCAAGTGTGGAATGAGCACCGAACTTTTCTTCATAGCAATTAGCATAGTCATAAGTCAGAGATTTAAAGATCTCGATACATGTTTGCTCAATTAAACTATCTTCTGAATAGCCGTGCTGCATTTATATCGCCTTAATCATTTAACTGTTTCTCTACCCAAGTTTTGAATCGCTCCAAATGCTTAAATAATTTATCTATGTCTTGCTCGTCATAAAGCTCGCCACTATAGGCAACAGTTGATTTGTGTGCAATTAATCTTTCTAACTGATTCAACGCAATATTTTTACTTTCAGATTCTTTAACAACAATTTCCAACAACTTAACCACATCTTGATGATTTTCACTTTTGCTTTTAACGCCGCCATACTTTATAGTAAGCGCGTCTGCGTACGCAATAGCTGAATGTACAATCAACAATCCCGCTGCATTCCAGCATCTTAGTTCTCTCTCCGAAATAGCCGCATCGTAAAAACTTTTTCCTATCGCACTATACTTAATAGCAGCGGTCTTATCAACTTTTATAGTCTTAGCTTCTTTTGGCATTTAGCAGCGCCTTTATGGAATTACCAAACAACAATTTTCCTTCCTTGATAACGTCCGCGACTGGCGGCTTATTACTTTTTGCTTTTACTGAAAATTGCGCTGTAGTGACATAAAATGGCGATGCATTTACAGAATACTTTTTACGCAACAATGTTTGCAGTTCGTACATTGTGTCTTCCAGTGATTCTTTTTCGCTTGCCTTATCATAGATAACACATAAATCTAAATCGCTGTCAACATCTTCTTCTTTCAGCACAACACTGCCAAAGACATAAACACTATTACACTTCTTCTTTAATTTCTTCTTTATGTCATCAAAGATCGCTTCTGCAAACTTATCCTCAACATCAAACAGAGGTATTATTCCTTCTTTAACAAGGAAATGATCCCGGTTTAATGTGAATAAGTGATCTCTGCCACCACGAACTCTGTTTACAATTCCAAGGTTTTCAAAATCTGTAAGCGCATTGAAGCAGTTTTTTACAGTTATACCCGCAATCCTTGCAACCTCGCGACCGGAGATACCAATACCATACTTGTTTAATGCGCGTAATACAGCAAGGTTAGACCAGCGGCTGAATACTTCATCTAATACTTTGTTTATAACCATAATTTTAACTGTTCCCTTTTGGGTACATATGCACCCTTTTGGGTACAAAAATAAATAAACATAAATAAAAAGCAAACACTTATTTACTTCTCACTTCTTACCTCTCACCTCTTACCCATTTACACCTCTACCTCTCCGCTTATTAGCTTGGGTGAAAGCAAATTGCATTTTGTACAATACCAAAAGCGTTACTTCAGACATACGGCATATATTGTTTTACAAGATTCAAATAACCCTGCCTTCCATTTCTCTTTGTCCATTTATTAATTGAGTTTTTAATCGTCTTTAAACAATTCAGTATTTCATTTATAGATAGAGGCGGCGGTGTACTTTCTACCTCAACATCATCAGAAATATTTTTGCCAAGACGAAAATCGCACATCTCTTTTACTCCATCATAAACTTGTATGGACTTTTCGGAAAGGTTAAATTTTCTCAGTTCTCTTTTTCTTTCTTCGGCGGTGTAAAATTCAATTAAAGATTCTATTGCCGCAAGCACATCATAGTCGGTTAAATCCTTTTCGGTTTTATAAACTTCTTGAATTGGAAATTCTATGTTTTGCAATACATCTAAATATTTTTCTTCAAAAGCCATTGGCTCTCCTTTCCTTTTATACCTCTATCTCTCCGCTCATTAGCTTGGGCAAGAGTAAGTCGCGTGTGCGGCGGAGATTATGATTTATATATATGAGATTTTCAATTTGACTAAACATCGGAGATACCAATTCACTGTACATGTAAATAATCTCTTTTGAAGGAGTAACTTGATTTAAAGAGGAAAACTTTTCTTTATTCAAATTAACCATGGTTGCACCATTAGCACCATACGAATTTATTGTTTCTTTTAAGTCCCTTAATGCAAAGAATAAGAACTCCAAACATTTATTATCATATAGGATGACAGCATTTATTTGTTGATTTGTTTGAGCTTTCATAGAATTTATGGAGACTACACCAGCGGTACCGATACAGCTTACACAAATACTTCTTGGAGGTAAATACTTTTTACTCTGTGATTCTGCGCCTTGATATGAAAGTTTTTGTTGTGTATTAATGATAAAAATATTCCCATGCATATCTGGAGTTTTTATAAAAGGGATATCTTCGCCAAAGTTTTCAGTAATAGAAGTGCTTGGAGTTTTTCCGGTAACTATATTCCCAAATGTTCTCAACTCTTTTACCTCCCAACCTTCCGGAATTTTGCCAAGTGGTGAGTCAACAAACTTTGTGTTTTCGTGTCCGGGAAAGCGGAAGTTTACAAACCACTCTTTGTAAATGGTTTGAGCCATCTGTTCTAATATTTGTATGCGGCGCGTGTTGTTTTCTATTAAGTTATCGTAAGCAGAAAGTATAGATGCGATTTTGGTTTGCAATTCAAGATTTGGCAATTCTACTTCGAAATTGCGTAAATCACGCAGAAGTAAATTTTTCTGTGCTGTTCCACTTGCAAAACTAATTAGGCGATCAAGATTATAGCGGAAAGTATAATATAGATACCGTGGTTTAACAAATTCAATGTTAGGTTTTATTATTGCGACACTTTTTTGAAAAGTCGTTTTGAAAGTGTCTTTTGTATTTGGAACTAGAGCCATCCTTCCAATGGTTCCGCTGTTCGTTATCAAAATATCATTTGGCTCCAACTTCGTTCTTCTATGAACATCAACAAAATCTTCGCTAGTTATTTGCCTTGCATTAGAATAATCTATTGAACCTTCTTTAATATCTTTAGCACTTAGGAAATAATAACCCGAATTAGGTTGATCGATACAATCGCCATGTTTGCCATCAGTTATTAGATGGCATACTTTTTCGAGTTTATATTTCTCCAAGCGCATTTCCTATCACTTCAATATTTGAGCAACATTCTCAGCAATTTTATCTTCAAGTTCACGCGCTTCAGAGTTTAATACTTCCAATTCCTCGTTCAACTCTTCCAGCTTCTCATAGAAATCAAAATCATCAGCTGCTTTCTCGGTTACACCAACATATCTTCCCGGGTTCAAAGAGTAGTTCTGTTCTGTAATCTCTTTTATAGTGGCAACCTTACACAAGCCGGGAACATCCGAATAGTGTAGAGTGGAGAACGAAGAACGAAAAGTTTCAATTTGTTTATCGCTCAATTTCATTTCTTCTTTTAGAAATCGTAAATCATCATTTGGAAATCCAAAATCCTCAATCTTTTCTTCACGGTATAGTTTAACTATCGAAGCAATAAACTGTATCTGTTCTGGTGTGTATTCCCGATGAGCGCGATCAATCTGTGTAAAGATATTACGCGCATCAATAAACAGAACTTTGTCTTTCCGGTTCGATTTCTTTTTCCCTTTATCAAAGAACCAGAGTGTGCAAGGAAGTGTAACTGTATAAAAGAAATTAGATGAAACAGCTATCATCATATCAACTGCGTTTTCATCAACAAGTTTTTTGCGTATATCAAATTCACTCTGGCGCGCATCACTTGCGGAGTTTGCCATTACAAATCCGGCTCTTCCTTTTTCATTCAACGCATTCCAGAATATCTGTATCCATAAATAATTGCCGTTATCAACGCGCGGCAATCCTTGAGCGTATCGTTTATCTTTAACAAGTTTTTCTTTATCAACACCATTTACATTAAACGGCGGATTAGCCATTACAAAATCGAAAACACCAACGCAGTTAAAGACGTCTTCGTAATAAGTATTGGTTTGGCGTATATCGCCTTCAAGTCCGTGCACTGCAAGATTCATCTTTGCAAGCCGAATTGTCTCTGCGGTTTTCTCTTGCCCGTATATAGAAATCTCTTCGCTGGGATTTTTCTTATGCTTACTTACAAACTTAGCGCTCTGAACAAACATTCCTGCAGAACCGCTTGCAGGATCAAACATTTTTCCATGATAAGGTTCTATGATTTCAACAAGTAGTTCAACTAAAGAAGTTGGGGTAAAAAATTCTCCGCCTTTCTGTCCTTCCTTCATTGCAAAGTTACCAAGGAAGTATTCATAAATTTTTCCAAACAAGTCACCCTTAACATCCATTGGTATGGATGAGAAGTTTTTAAGCAAAGCCCAAAGAACATCATTTTCGAACTGTGTATATGTTTTAGGCAGAACATCTTTGAGATTGGTATTCTCCTCCTCGATCTTCTTCATTGCAGAGTTTATATGCTTGCCGATAGGTTCTTTCTCCGGCAGATTGAGCAGATATGAGAACTGTGCCTCTTCCGGTAAATAAACAATTCCTTTTGCATGGAAGTGAAGTTTGGAAATCTTCTGGCGGCTATTAGAGTTTTTGAGTTCCTTTTCAATAGCAGTTTTCGCATTACTGAATTTAAAATCAGCATAACGGAGAAAGATCAAACCCAAAACCGGAACAGAATACTCGGAAGATTTTAATGCAGAGTTAGCGCGCAATTGATCTGCGGCTTCCCAAAGTCTTTTCTCTATTTCGTTGTGATTGTTAGGCATTTAACACTCGAGGATTTATCAGTTAATCAAATTTAAGATGAATTAGAGAAAGGTTACAATAATAATCTTTCGTGCCCGGAACAGTCCGCCGCGGCGGATCGAACCTGCACTATTTATTAGTGCCCAGAAGGGGACTCGAACCCCTACGAGATTGCTCTCACTAGCTCCTGAAGCTAGCGCGTCTACCAATTCCGCCATCCGGGCAAAAATTTATTTGAATGATCTTTGAATTCTATTAATCTAAATATTTTCTTAATTGTCTACCAACCTGCCTGCCAGTAGGCAGGTTCCGCCATCCGGGCAAATTCAATTAATATTTGTAAACATAACCTTCGAGGTTGACACATCGTTATAGCGGTAATGTAACCTCGAAGGTTGCTGATTAATTAGCGTATCTCTTTGGCTTCATGCTTTACAGTATCTTTTATTTGATAGCGATCAAAAAATTTCATAGTAGTATCGCGATAAGCATCAAAAGTAGGAGGCATATCTTTAATGTTAATAATATCCGTCAATACACCTGTCATGCAATCAGCAGAGTACAATTTTGGATCACCTAATTCATATATTGATTCCTTACAAAACCTAGCTTGAACTATTTTTCCGCTTGCAGGTGGAATAAAATCTTCAACAGGAAGATTTAACCGTTCATAAACATCATGCATAAATATTGCCCAAATCGGTAATGCAGCACGCGCTCCCTGTCCGTAATCTCCAGTAAAAGAAACTCGCTGATCATCGAATCCAACCCAAACACCACCAGCTAACTGCGGAGTAAATCCAACATACCAAGCATCTGCAAAATCTTGTGTGGTCCCGGTTTTACCTGCAGCAGGACGCTGAAAATTATATCTCGATCGGGCTGCTTGTCCGGTTCCCGCATCAATTGCTGTCCTCAGCATATCTGTTACAATATATGCAGTCTCTTCCGGTATTGCTTCACTTGCATAAGAAGTAAAATTCTCGATCAGTACTCCATCTTTATCTTCAATTCTAAGAATAGAGATTGGTTCATTGTAGATACCTCTATTAGCAAGAGTTGCAAATGCAGAAGTCAATTCGATTGGAGAAATAACCGATGTACCTAATGAAATTGATGGAACAAGATCAAGTTTAGTTTTTATTCCCATCTTCTCAGCAAATCTTCCAATCTTCCACAAAGGAGCGTGCCCCTCAATAATTAATCTTGCTGAAACTAAGTTTAATGATTCTTTCAAAGCATCTCTTAGGGTTACAAATCCGCTTGTTGAGCGATCAAAATTTTCCGGACTCCAAATCTTTGCTGAACCATCATCATAATTAAATCGCTGATTAAGAATTGGATACGCAGGATACAAACCATCATCAATTGCAACAGAATAAACAATAGGTTTGAATGCCGAACCGGGTTGGCGTTTAATTTGTGTTGCATGATTCAATCCGTATAAAAATGTTTGATCACGTCCGCCTACCATTGTGCGGACTTCACCATTCTTCGGATCAATAACTACAAAACCTACTTCAATCCTTTTCCCAATTCTTTTTACTGAGTCTATTAAATGATTATCCCGTTGTAAACGATTATATACAATTCTTTTTTCTTCCTGGTTTGCTGCAATTTTGTATTCGGGATGATTCTTAATAGCTTTATCTGTTAACTCAGTTAGTAAGACAGAATATTTTTGCCAATTCCAATTTTTATCAAATTGTTTTTGAAAATCTTCCAGATGAACTTTAACGGCATTGTTAGCAATCTTTTGCATTCGGTAGTCTAATGTAGTGTAGATGTTCAATCCGCCTTCATAAAGATTTAATCCATACTTTGGTGCAAGTTTAACAAGCTGCTGACGAATATATTCAAGAAAGTGAGGAGCTATGCCGCCTTGAATTCCTTCTTCAATCTTTTTATATGAAAGTTTGATCGGCTCCATTTTAAGTTTTTCAAATTGTGATTCTTCTAAGAAACCATCAGCAACCATATTCTGCATTACAAGATTTCTTCGTCTTAGGGAATTTTCGTATTTATCAAACGGGTTGTAATAAACTGATGATTTAAGCAAAGAAATTAAAACACCTGCATCGGTGATCGTCAGTTCTTTCACACTTTTATTAAAATATGCTCTTGCTGCAACACTTAATCCGTAAGCGCCATGTCCGAAATATGATGTATTAAAGTACATCTCCAATATTTCACGTTTAGTATAATTTTTTTCGATTTGGATCGCTGTAATCCATTCTCTAATTTTTCTTATAACAGTTCCGCGAGCGGATTCATTTCGGCTTTTTAATCCGTATAAATTTTTAGCAAGCTGTTGCGTTATTGTACTGGCGCCTTCACGCTTAAAGAGTAAAATATTTTTAACCATTGCTTTAATAAAGCGTTGAAGGTCTACCCCCCAATGATGATAAAAATTCTTGTCTTCTGTAGCAATCAAAGCATTTATTACATTAGCAGGAATACTGTCAATACTAACTTCTACACGATTCTCATTAAAGAATGATCCGATTAGCTGTCCGTCTTTACTCCAAACATTTGTTGCAAGTTGAGCGCTCGGATTTTCCAATTCTTCCAGTGAAGGCAATCCTTCGGAAACGTATTGCATGAATAAAAAGATTGCTACTACAATAAAAACTCCTCCGCCAATGAAAATATATTTTAAGGTTTTCTTTTTTGGCTTTTTCAGTTTATTTGCAAATTTTGGTTTCTGTTTTATGTCCATCTTATTCCCAGTCGATTATCTCAAATGTTTCGGAAAATTTTCCATAGCATGGTTTATCAAGCCATGAACCAAGATTTATATAACTGCCGTTTTTGTATTTTTCAAATGTTCTAAGATGCGAGTGACCGAAGATTACAACATCAAATCCGGAATCAATTTTTAATTTTGCTGTTTCGAACAACCCGTCAACTTTTCCATAGTTTTTATTAGCTGTGTAATCACGGCTTGTTTTACTTGTTGAACTAGCTATCTTAATCCCCAGATCGGGATGAATTAATGAATAAATTTTTTGTAAATATTTATTGCGAAGAATCTTTTTTAATATTTTATAACCAAGATCATTCTTGACCAATCCATCACCATGAGCCATAAAAAATCTTTTATCATTTAATAAAACATCAATTGGCGCACCGTAAAGTTTTACTCCGATCTCTTTCTCAAAAAAATCACGATGAAGAAAATCGTGGTTACCGATAACATAATGGACTTTCTTACCTGAATCGGCAAATTCTGCAAGAGCGGCAAGTGTCTTAATAAATCCTTTTTGAATAACGCGCTTATATTCGAACCAATAATCAAAAAGATCGCCGATAATAAATAATTCATCACAAGATGTTCGTGCATAATCTAAAAACTTTACAAGAAGTTTTTCTTTTTCTTTTTCAACTTCCCGGGATTGAAGTCCCAAATGAATATCCGATATGAAAAAATAAGTTTTCTTCATTAGGTAAATTATTTAATTATCATTAACCATTTTAATATTTGCAAGAAGCCATTTATCAGGATCCAAAATAATTTTTGCCGGCTTCTTCTTAGACTGAATATTTATAACAGTATCTCTCGACGAAACAAAAACAGTTGAGACGGTATAATCATCATGTTTATCATAAATCAATTTTATATCAATAGGAAATTTATAAATATCATAACCTTTTTGTAACTGTTTTATTCTAATTTCTAAATTAAAATTATTATTTGATTGAACCTGCGTCCAATCGGCTTCAATTTCAATTATTCCCTCCCCTTTATAAACCCATTGATTAAAAAACTGATTCAAATTCTTTTTAGATATTTTTTCACAAAGATTCTTAAAATCCTCCGTTGAAGCATTGCTATATTTGTATTTAAGAAAATACTCTTTCAATATTTTGAAAAATACACCATCACCAACTTCCTTTCTCAACATATGCAGAACCCATCCGCCTTTATTATAAACGAGATATCCGAACAAAGCATTACCTGGATTGTAAAGAGAACCGTGATCAAACTTTCCAAATTTTGCATTTAATGTTGATTGAAGCGCACCGAAGCCCGCTTGTTTTTCCCAATACAACGCCACCGAATAAGTAGCAAATCCTTCATTGAGCCAAATATCTTTCCATGTTTTCGGAGTAATAGCATTTCCCCACCAATGATGTGAAAGTTCGTGAATCAACATATCTGTGCTAAGCCGTAATCCACTTATATAATTAGAACCGATTCCCGTAAGTGTCTGATTTTCCATCGCACCGCCCATCCACCAAAACTCGGCAACGCTGTATTTTTCTTTTATGAACGGATAAGGTCCGAATAATTCTTCAAATACTTTTATATAAGAACCGTGACCGGAAAAATCTTTTTTGGCTTCTTCAATATTATTTGAAAGCGCATAGTAAGAAAGATTAAGCGTGTCACCTGTAACTGATCTGTATTTTTCAGAATAAGTTTTATAATTACCGGAATAAACAACAATCAAATAAGTTGCAATAGGATAAAATGTTTTCCAGTGATAAGTTCTTCGCGCTTTGATTGATTTAACATCAATCAATTTTCCATTTGAAAGAGAAATGTTAGATGAATCATTTGTAACATAAATATCTAACAAAGCTTTATCATCGGGCAAATCAATACACGGAAACCATGTTGAAGCAAAGATCGGCTCGCTTAATGTATAAGTCTGCAGATGTCCATCCACTTCCTCAAAATTGAATGAACCGAAGCCCAAACTTTTTGGTGTTCCTTCATATTGAATTCTAACAACTGCCGAATCTATCTCTTTATTTTTTTTCAGAATAGACAAAACCTTCTCTGTTTGTTTATAATCTGCTCGTTCACCGTTCACCTTAATATCACTAATCTTAAAATTATCATAAAGATTAATTTCGAATCTATCAGACTGCTTATCATTTATTTTTAAGCTGATGGTAACATCACCAAATATTTTATTCTGTTCCGGATACAGATCAAGATTGATAAGGTAATGTTTTACATCAACAGCTCTTTGGTTTTTAGGATTATAAATTTCAAGTTCTTTTTCATTGAAATCTTTCATTTTTGTAACAAGAGAGATGGCTTGTTGCGTTCGTTTAAGCGGATCTAAATTATTTAAAGCCCATTTTATTATAAGATATCCTACAATCAACAGTAATACTGCAAAGATTGCAAGACCGGTAAATAGAATATTTTTCCGTTTTAGCATTGAAGAAAATTTATAAGAGGTTAAGTATGAATTTCATTTCAAAGTTAACAATTTCTTTAATTGCCAATCAATTACTAATTAGATATATTTTCATTAACTACGTAAGAGACTGCTATGGCTTACACCGGTTCAACAATTTTAAGAAAAACTTTAACAATGGTTTTGGCTGGCGGACAAGGTGAAAGATTATTCCCCTTAACAAAAGATAGAACAAAACCTTCCGTTCCTTTCGGCGGGAAATACAGAATAATTGATTTCACTCTCTCCAATTGCTTAAACTCAGGTTTTAGAAAAATTTTTGTTTTAACTCAGTACAAATCCGATTCTCTTAACCGTCACCTTTATGAGGCCTGGAATATTTTTAACCCTGAGTTAAGAGAATTTATCTATTCGATTCCGCCCCAATTCAAGATTAGCAACAACTGGTATATGGGCACTGCAAATGCGATCCGTCAGAACTTCAATCTGCTTGAAGATGAGCATTACGAATGGCTCTTAATTTTATCCGGCGATCATATTTATAAGATGGATTATTTAAAAATGATCCAGCATCATATAGAAAAGAAAGCAGATTTATCTTTAGCCGCAATTGAAGTTCCAAAAGAACAAGCTTCACGTTTTGGTGTAATTGAGATTGACTCGAACTATAAAGTTTCTTCATTTATTGAAAAACCAAAATCACCTCCTACTATTCCCGATAAACAAGGTCATTCTTTTGTCAACATGGGAATTTATGTTTTTAATATTGCCGCATTAAAAGAAGTTTTTGCCAAAATGGAAAAAGAAAAAATTCCCGATCATGATTTTGGTAAAGATATTATCCCCTTTATGTTAAAAAATGATTACCAAGTTCAGGCATATAGATTCATTGATGAGAACAAAAAAGATGAACCTTATTGGATTGATGTAGGCACAATTGACAGTTATTATGCTGCAAGCATGGATCTGATAAATGTTAATCCGCATTTTAATTTATACGACTATGACTGGCCATTACGAACTCAACAGCAGCAATACCCGCCTGCTAAAACAATTTCTCATGAAGGAGAACGAGTTGGACGTGCTATAAATTCTCTTGTGTCTGACGGAACAATAATCTCCGGCGGATTAGTTGAACGTTCCATCGTTGGTTTTAATGTACGGGTGAACAGTTACACATATATTACCGATTCAATAATTTTTGATAATTGTAATATTGGTAGATATGCCAGACTTAGAAGAACAATCATTGATAAAAATGTAGTTGTACCTGAAGGCACAGAGATTGGATTTGATCCCGATTTAGACAGAAAAAAATTTACTGTTTCGGATACGGGTATTGTTGTAATCCCAAAGAATTACATTTTTAAATAACCTGTAGAGACGGGATATATCCCGTCTCTACTAAAATATTATTACCACACTAATTGCAATTCACATTTTCATTTTTTAATTAAGAGATACTAATTCAATAAAATATATGAATGCTGTTTTAGAAGATAAACTTAACTCGCTTCCTTCCTCACCCGGCATTTATCAATTTGTTAATGAGAAAGGGAAAGTGATATACGTAGGTAAAGCTAAGAATCTACGTAATAGAGTCCGTTCATATTTTAAGATCAAAGTTGATTCACCAAAGACGGAAGTACTTGTTGCAAAAATTTTTGATCTTCAGTTAATCGTAACCGATTCCGAGATTGAAGCATTAGTTCTAGAAAATAATCTCATCAAAGAATTAAAACCACGCTATAACATAAATCTTAAGGATGATAAATCATTCCCGTACATTCGCGTTACCAATGAAATGTTCCCTCAAATCTTTCCGACAAGGAATGTTGTAAAAGACGGATCTAAATATTTTGGTCCTTATACCGATGTTAAGAACATGAAAAATTCTCTCCGCATTTTGAACAAGCTTTTCAAAATTAGAAGCTGCAAACTTGATATCACACAAGAAGCAATTGATAAGAAAAAATTTAAGGTTTGTCTTGATTACCACATTAAAAAATGTGAAGGACCTTGCGAAGGATTTGTTACTCAAGCACATTACAATGGAATGGTTAATCAAATTATTAAAGTTCTACGCGGGAAAACAGATGAGCTTATTTCAGAATTAAAATCGCAAATGACAAGCGCTTCTGAGAGATTTGAATTTGAGAAAGCCGCAGAACTACGCGATAGGATTGATCAGTTACAAGTTTATACTTCAAAACAAAAAATTGTAACAAATGATCTTGAAGACCGTGATGTTATCAGCGCTGCGTTTGAAGGCAAGGATGTAGCAGCAACAATATTAAATATCCGTTCCGGAAAACTTGTCGGCAAACGCCAATTAAATTTGAGTATTGAAGCAAACGAAGAGTTAGGACAGATTTATACTTCTATCATAAAATTTTATTACAATGAGTTTGTTGAAGTACCGCGAGAAATTATTTTAGAAATAGAACCGGAAGATTCCGAAATACTAATTGAATGGTTAAACTTAAAAGCATTAAAAAAATGTAAGTTCGTTATTCCGCAAAGACAAAGCGATACTAAATCACTAATGTTAATGTGTAAACATAATGCCGAATTCCAATTAAAAGAGATTCAGCTTCAGAAAATGAAGAAAGAAGGAAATGTTCCGTATGTTCTTTCAGCTTTGCAGAGAGATTTACGATTAAAAAAACTTCCGCGATTAATTGAATGTTTTGATAATAGCAACCTTCAGGGAACTGATGCAGTAGCTAGCATGGTTGTTTTTGTTGATGGTAAACCAAAGAAAAGTTTATACCGCAAGTTCATTATTAAAACAGTTGAAGGACCCGATGATTTTGCAAGCATGAAAGAAATTATTTCCCGGCGTTACAATAGAGTAAAAGAAGAAAAATTGCCTGTCCCGGATCTGATAATGGTTGACGGTGGTAAAGGACAACTTTCCAGTGCAATTGAATCCCTCGACTATCTAGGTATTAAAAATTATGAGATAATCGGTTTAGCTAAACGATTGGAAGAAGTTTTTCTTCCGGGAGAATCTGAAGCGCAATCAATTCCGAAAACGTCATCAAGTTTGAAACTTCTTCAACATGTTAGAGATGAAGCTCACCGTTTTGCAATTACATTTCACCGTGAACGGAGGAGTAAAAGAACGATAACGAGTGAGTTGCTGGAGATAAAAGGGATTGGTGAAAAAGTTGCGCAGAAACTTTTAACAAAATTCAGTTTGGACGAAATTAAAAAAACTGATGAAAAAGCGTTAGCAGAAATTATTGGTGAGGCAAAGGCGAAGTTATTATTTGAAAAATACCATTAAATGATTTTATGTAATACTTGAATTCAAGAATTAAGTTGAGCATCTTGAATCGTAAATTTGAAGGGTGTTAATGATTTCCTCTTATCTAAAGAAACTTAGAGACCAATATTCCACTGATGATTCTACTGAAAATTCATTTTATAAATTTTTAGACCACCTATTAGTACAATACTCCGAAGACAGAAGAAAGAAAAAAATCCATGTAACTATTCTTCCAAAACAAACTGAAGCTGGTAACCCCGATTTCAAAATTACCGATGGTCATCACCGAATTATCGGTTACATAGAAGCAAAAACAATAGGAGTTGATCTTGATAAAATAGAAGACTCTGAACAACTGCAACGATATATCAAAACTTTTCCCAATGTAATACTCACCAATTTTACTGATTTCCGTTTCTACCGCGATGGCAAACTCTTTGACAAGATCTCAATCGCACGATCAATGGTTATTAAAAAACTTGGAACTATTCCGGCTGTAGAGAACGAAGAAAAATTCTTTCTGTTACTCGAGCGCTTTCTTTCATATTCAATTCCAAAATCTTTTACTGCCAAAACACTTGCAACAGAACTTGCCAAAAGAACCCGCTTCCTAAAAGACCAGGTAATTGCAGAAGAACTCCGCAACGGCGATAAAAATTTAATTGGCTTTCACAATGCTTTCAAAGAATTCCTTATTGCCGGAATTGATGAAGAGGAATTTGCCGATCTTTACGCGCAAACAATTACATACGGTTTATTTGCCGCTCGTTTGCGTGCGGATAAAACCTTTAACAGACGTTTAGCTTTCGACTACATTCCAAAAACAATCGGCATTCTGAGAGATATTTTCAGATTTATTTCCAGTTCGGATTTACCCGAACAGATGCAATCTATTGTTGATGATATTGCTGATATATTGGATGTTGCAGATACTAAAAAAATTCTTGAAGAATATTTTGTGCAAGGCAAAGGAAGCGACCCTGTACTTCATTTCTACGAAACTTTTCTTGAAGTCTACGATCCCGCAACAAGAGAGAAACGTGGAGTTTATTATACACCAGAACCCGTCGTTTCTTTTATCGTTCGATCGCTTCATATCATACTAAAAGAAAAATTTGGAATGGATAATGGATTGGGGAACAAAGATGTTACACTTCTCGATCCGGCAGGCGGAACTCTTAGCTTTCTTGCTGCAGCTATTCAACTTATTGTTAAAGAGATGGAAGAAAGATTTGGAAGAAGTATTGTTCGTCCATTCATCAAGGAAAATATACTTGAAAATTACTATGCTTTTGAATTGATGATGGCGCCGTATGCTATCGGGCACATGAAGATGGCTTTTCTTCTTGAGGAACTTGGTTATAAAATGAACGACAACGAGCGTGTGAAATATTATTTAACCAACACTCTCGATATGCAAGAGCTTGAAGAATCTAAATTCCCTACTATGTCTTCACTGTCGCATGAATCTCATGAAGCAGGAAAAATTAAGAAGCAAGAACCGATACTTGTTATTCTTGGCAACCCGCCGTATTCAGGCCATTCATCTAATACCGGCGATTGGATATCTAAAGAAATTAAAGCTTACCATGAAGTTGACGGCAAACCTCTTGGTGAAAAAAATCCGAAGTGGCTGCAAGATGATTATGTTAAGTTCATCCGCTTTGCACAATGGAAAATTGATCAAGCCGGAAGCGGAGTGATTGGTTTTATTACAAATCACAGCTATTTAGATAATCCAACTTTCCGCGGTATGCGGCAAAGTTTGATGAACAGTTTCGATGAAATTTATATTCTTGATCTTCATGGAAACAGTTTGAAAAAAGAGAAAGCGCCGGACGGCTCTAAGGATGAAAATGTTTTTGATATTCAGCAAGGCGTTGCAATTGCATTCTTTATTAAAAACAAGAAAGAATATAAAAGCAATAAAGTTTTTCATTCCGAGATTTACGGATTGCGCGAAAAGAAATATAACTGGCTCTTTAAGAACGATATTAACACTGTTAAATGGAAAAAAGCCGTTCCCATTCCACAGTTTTATCTTTTTCAACCGACGAATAATAAGTTACTAGAGCATTATGGTTCGTTTGCGAAGATAACGGAAATACTACCTGAAAGTAATAATGGATTATTCACTGCTCGTGATGAATTAACAATACATTACAATTTAGAAAGTGCATGGAATACTACTAAGACATTCGCACGATTAGATGTTGAACTCGCAAGACAAACCTATCATCTCAGAAAAGATGTTAGAGACTGGAAAATAGAATATGCACAGGCAGATCTAAAAGAAAGCGGCCTTGAAAAAGAAAATATCAAATCCATTCTTTATCGGCCATTTGATATTCGGTTTACTTATTACACAGGAAAATCACGTGGGTTTCATTGTATGCCAAGACGTGAAATAATGCGCCACATGTTAAATAAAAATATTGCTTTATGTGTTGGAAGACAGGCAAGTGCTATTGGTTCTGATAATTATGATATCGTTTTTATTTCTGAAAATATTGTTGATCTAAATCTTTTTCGCCGTGGTGGGGAATTGGTTTTTCCTCTATACATTTATCCTGCCCCCGAACAGAAGAAAAAAGGTTCTTTTACTCAGATGATTATATTTGAACCTGAAGTTAAATATGGTGGTAAAGAACCAAACATCAGCCCTGAAATATTTGAGCTTTTAAGGAAGAATTTCAAAAGAGGAAGTACTCCAGAACAAATATTTTATTACATCTATGCAATTCTATTCAGCAATACATACCGCAAAAAGTATGCGGAGTTTCTTAAAATAGATTTCCCGCGCGTACCTTTTACAAAAGATTACAAACTGTTTATCAAACTTGGCAAACTTGGCGAGCATCTTGCAGAACTACATCTTCTTAAATCCAAAGATTTGGAAAAACAAATAAGAAAACTAAATGGAGATGGAGCGAATAAAATTGAGAAGTTATCATATGAAAATGAAAAAGTCTGGATTAATACCGAACAATATTTTAATAACATAAAAGAAGAAGTCTGGAAATATCAAATCGGCGGTTATCAGGTTTGCGATAAATGGCTAAAGGATCGCAAAGGAAGAGTTTTATCAAGTGAAGAAATTCAAATCTATTGCAAAATCATTACTGCACTCTCAAAAACAATTGAGATTCAAAAAGAGATTGATGAGTTGTACAGTGGCGTTGAATAAAAAAATTGCCAGACAGCCAATCACCCAAGTTAC
Organism: Melioribacteraceae bacterium; assembly: GCA_041658245.1. Taxonomy (GTDB): domain Bacteria; phylum Bacteroidota; class Ignavibacteria; order Ignavibacteriales; family Melioribacteraceae; genus Fen-1258. The sequence goes on along the minus strand of JBBAAM010000015.1, from coordinate 28,452 downwards.
ATACTAACCGTTGCTTCCTTCCGGATCTGGCGGGGTTGGGTACAAACTTGCCGATCAGCGCCTGGCAAAATTGGGGTGCTAATATAGAAAATTTAATAATAGAACACTGATTATTATGATCTTTTAAGATCTATTATGATTGATCATAATAAATCATAATCATCATAAAAATCTGTGTTCTATATTTTCTCCAAATCATTTTTCAATTATTCGTTTCAACTCATCAAATACGCAAGCTGAATTTATTCCACCATCACCTGTAAATGTGCATTTCTTCGGATCACCGGGACAAACTGTCTGACAATAATTTTCTTGAGGTAAAATAATTTTAGATTTGTTACCAAGCGGCCCCCAAAGTTTTGGTGAACATGCGGCTAACGGACAAAACATTGAAAGTGTTTTTACTTTTAATGCCGCTGCAATGTGCATTGGTCCTGTACTTGCAGAAATTAAAAGATCAATAGAAGCAAAATTGATAATTGATCCCCGTAAAGATTTATTTTCATTAGGATATGATACACCTTCAATTTTCTTAAGCTGATCCGGAATAATATTGTCTGTTATAACTACACTAATTCCAACTTCTTTGGTCAAACTTAAAACCAACTTTCGATATTCATCAACTGTCCAATTTGGAGATGAATTACCGCTTGACGCATGAACTCCAATTAAATATTTCTTCCCTTTTAATAATTCTTCACGAGTTAGATTTACTTTTCGTTTTTCCTCATCCGTTAAAAATATTTCTGTATCAAGATAGTTTGATTCAACACCTATCTTTCTTGCAAGATCCATACAATAATCTGCTTCATGCCTCAGCGGTATATATTTTTTACGATCTACATAACGTGTGAAAGTAATGAACTGATAAAATTTATGACCAACACCGATCCGGTGAGGTATTCCGGCAAAAAATAAAAGATAGTTTAATCGTTCTGTTGGCAAAAGAAGAAGAGAATGTGTGAATTTATTTTTTTTAATTTCTTTTACTTTTTCCCAGGAAGACTTACCCTGATCATCATCAATTAAAATTATTTTATCTACATAAGGATTATTGAGATAGACGTCTTGTGTGTATTTACGTAGGAGAACTGCAACAAAACTATCCGGATAAGTTTTTTTTAACTCACGCGGGATCGATGTAGAAAGAACAACATCTCCAATCCTATCGGGACGGACAATTAATATTCTCTTTTGTTTTGTCATCTAGTTTTATTGAAGCAGTCTTGTTCTAACTCTTTTGTATTCTTCCTGCCAGTTTAACTCTTTAGCCGCAGTCGCACAATTTATTTTGTAAAAATCAAGAAGACTTGGATTCTTATACCATTTATCCAAAGTCGAAAAAATATTTTCCTCATTCTCTATATTTATACTTTCGCCAACATTGTATTTCTCAATAACCGCTTTCATTTGAGGAAGATCGCTGCAAAGAACCGGTAGCCCGGCCATTATGTACTCAAATAATTTATTAGGAAGTGCGTGATAGTAACTGATGCTGATATTTTCAATTAAGGATAGACCAACATCTCCACGTGCAGTATAATTTATCAAATCTTTTTGATCAACAGTCCCTGCAAAAATAATTCTATTCGAGATATTCAACTTATTAGCAAGTTCCTTATAATTAATTTTTTGTTCGCCATCACCAAGAATTATCAAAACAGTTTTAGGAAGTCTTGCTACTGCTTCAATTATTTGTTTAAGACCCCTGCCCGGTAATATCACTCCTTGGTAAATAAGAATTAATTTATCTTGATCAATATTGTATTTTTTTCTTAAATCGATTTTGGAAATCGGCTGCTGATAAAGCGGAATGTTTCTAACAACTAAAGTGTCGCTGATCTTATATAATTTTTCTATGTATTCGGAATCAAGCGGTCCTGTTGTAAGAACAAGGTCCACTTTTGTAATAAAAAATTTCTCGATTGATTTCACAATTTTTTGAAGCGTTGGACGGTTACGCAATCCTCCAAGATGAGCATAAATCTCGCGGCTGTTATAATAGACTTTGGCTTTCTTAATTTTTGCAATTGTTGTTACGAAAGGAAGTGTGTAAAGATCTTCAGCGAAGTAAACATCTGCGTTTGATCTGATCAGTTCACTTATTAAAATAAAAACAAACTGCAGATAGAAAAATAAACTAAGCTTGTTTTTCTTGATCGCAAATATTTTTGTCTCATCGTCAAAATAATCTTCGGAAGAGATAAACCAATCAAAACCGAGAACCGAAACTTTACAACCGTCTGCTCGAAGAGAATTAGAAAGATTAGTTATGCGTGAATCGAAACGCGGATTTCCAAGAAATGCTATGTGGATTTTTTTTGTTCGTTCCATACATTCCGAATCGCTCAAAGTTTAATATGGAAAGTGTTTCTCATAATTGTCTTGGCGTCAAATTTTTCTTTGAATTCGATTAAACTCATACTTGGTGTCATCGGGTTTTGCGCTTTGGTGTCTTGAGAAACGCCGATATCAACATAAGCATAACCTTGCTCAGTTGAATACTTCATAACTTCATACATTACACGCTGAATCGGTTTGTACTCAGCATATTCATACCGAAGCATATTATAAAAACATAATGCAACATTTTTATTCGCAAAAAACATTGACGAGCCGCCGATCGGTTCATCATTAAGGTAAACCATAAACAGTTTGAGATTATCAGGCATCAATTCTTTCAAGCGGAGCAGATCTTCGTATGAGTGAGTTGGTTTAACATTGTGACGAGTTTTGTTATCAAGGAGTATCGGATAGAATTCATCATAGCGTTCGTTGATCTCAACGCGAATAGCGGAATTCTTTAACGACTTGCGAATATTTCTGCGAATTGTCGGAGAACATCTTTCAATAATATCTCTTTCTTTATCGAGCTTAATAGCGCTTGATATGTAATGCAGTTTGAAAGAAAATCCTTGCCATAACATAGCGAAATCGAGATTTTGATTCTGATATGTCTCGTAAACCATTGGAGCGGGGGTCAACTCAAATTCTTTTATACCGTTTTTCCTTCCATAATCAAGAAGAGCAGAAACCAATTCCATAGCTTCAGCAAATTTTATGTCTCCGGTTACTAACGATCCGTAACTTGCACCAATAGGCGATTCAAAAAGTCCGCTGGTCAGTCTCCCGGGTAATAGGGCTACGATCTTATTTTTTTCTACAAAGAGGAGATGATCAAATTTGAACTTGCCGGGCGTGTGATAATCAAAAAATTTTTGTAGATGAAAGATCGTTCCATTATTTGAATTTAGAACGAACTCATCCCACTTCATTTTCCATTCTTCAGAATATTTGATGATTTCCATTTATTTCCACATTAAGATTGAAGATTTTCACCCAGCAAAAATAATCAATTTGTGTGTAACAGCATTACATCTGTTGAGAATTATTAAACCTCAGGTTGAAAAAGGAATTAATAATATTTTCACAAGCATCTTTCAACTTAGACTTTTCAGTAATAATGATTTGGTTATACTTAGCTTCTCTAAAGTTGAATATAAATTCTCTTGAGATCATTTGACGAATTTCTTTGCCTTCAGGAGGGAACTTCTTTGTGTCTGAAACATCCTTATAGAACACTTCATTTTCGGCAGCAATTTCAATTACTTTTTCAGGTAATGCTGCCATTTGTGTTACAGAGATTACAATTTCTTCTTTCTCAGTTATTTCTTTTACTGAAATTACCAGCTCCCAGTTAGCATCAAATGCCAACTGAATATTCTTTGATTTTAATGCGTTCAGAAAATGGTTTTCAATTTCATATTCAAGTGCAGTGTATTCTTTAACAATGGGGAAGAACTTTAGACTGACTTGAAGTTTTGTCTCCTTAGATTCACATTGTGCAACAACTGTAGAAAAAAACAAAAAGAATGAAATGAGAATCAATATTGCAGATGATTGATACTGCTTTTTATCTAACATAATACACCTCATTTATGTGGCTGATATTATCTTGAAGCAGTAAAAATCATTATTACATATTCACCAGAACCGTTTTTAATAATTCTTATTCAAAAGTATAAATGAAAGAAATAATATGTGAATCACCCAAGCCATACTTAAATGGGATAAAAGCATAATCAAAATTAATTCCCTTCCACTTGATGCCGAATCCGGTAGAAATACTTTTTGAATCGTAACCGCTGGCAAATCCAATGCGAAGTGCAAACATTTTATCATAAACAACTTCACCGCCGAGATGAAGATGTGAATCAGTTTGTTCTAAATATTTCTGAAAGCCTGTGAGCAAAGTAAAATCTAATCTGGAATTGGTAATGGAATAATTATAAGCAGCACCAATCCGTAAATCAGTTGGAAGTTTTGTTGATTGAGAACGGAGTTCGTTCATAGAACCAATATTACGCAATGCAGCGCCAAGTGATAGACCATTTACTAATCCTTCGTATGAAATTCCAAAATCAAATCCTAATCCATTTGCATCATCAGAAAAAAAGTTTTCATAAAGATATTTTATTGTAGCGCCGGCATAGAAATTATCTATTATCTCATAAGCTGTTGAAATACTTCCGGCAAAATAATGTGCATTGAATACTGATTCTACATCGCCAGGTTTAGAGCGCACTTCAATATTCGCAATTGTGGTTGTATTTATTCCAACGGCAATCGGAAGACCGAAAACCGAAAAACTTGCACCGAACATTTCAGAATTAAGATCTTGGAATAAAGAATTGTGAGTGAACGACAATTGTGTTTTGTTATTAAGAGCAATTAAAGAAGGATTATAATTTAAAGATGTTAGATCATTTACGGCTACAACTCCAAGATCACTCATTGCAACATTGCGTGCACCAAATCCGAATTTTAGAAAAGCTAATCCGCTCTCTCCGGCTGATTGAGCAAATAAAATTGAACTAAGAAAAAACAAAACGAAAAATTTTATTGCAATATTTTCTTTTCTAGAAGTTAACATTGATACCTATTATATGTTGATCGCTTGATGAATAAGGTTCTATTACAAAAGTATAATCAATTCCGAGTTTTAAGGAATTGAGTGAATAAAAATATGAAAATCCGAATGATGGTCGTAATGGGAAATCAAAATTGCTAAGATTGAGTTTATCAACTCCTGCGCGTAAAAGAAAATTTTCATAGATGTTGTATTCCCCCCCGATCCGCAAAAAATTTGTTCCCGCATCACTATTTTCAAATTCAACCGCGGCGATAATCTTTGGTTCGTTGAACTTATATGAGAATCCAACCTTTTTCAATAAAGGAAATTTGTTTTTAGTTTGATTGCCGCTTGAGCCATAAATCTTACCAGTATCCCACTCATATTTACTATTTATGTCTGAAACCATAAATGAAATAGTCATTTGATCATTTAGTAAATATAACGCACCGAGATCAAATCCAAGTCCGGTGGAAGTTACATCCTGATATAATTTATAGTAATAAAACTTAAATGCGATCCCAATCGAAAGTTTATCTGAAAACCGATTTGCTACTGCCGCAAAAAACTGATTCTCGCTCGTTGATAAGTCGCCAGTCTTTCTTCCTTCGCTGTCGCGTGCATCAATGCGTGAGACACCAGCGTTAATCAATCCTATACTTAAACCAACAACTGATCTCGGTTTCGTGGTTCCATCTGCATTTTCTTTTTTACCTAATTCAAATCTTTTTGTAAAATTCAAAAAGTTAAGAGAACGATCTAAAGAAAGAAAAGTATAAGAAGTTTGAAATGAATTCCCTTCTTGAAATGGAACCAACGCCGGATTGTAATATGAAACAAGATTTCCCTCTTTGACTGCAGACATAGCATTGCCCATTCCAATTCCGCGCGCACCAAATCCCATTCTGCTGAAAGCACCGGGCATACTGCTAATTTCAGATATTGTTGATTGTGCTGATATTACTACACTAAAGAACAATATTTGAAGAAATATTTTTTTCACTTCACACTCGTTATTTCTAATTAAACATTCACTTCTCCATTTGGGGAGATGGAGGGGGCTTTACATCATCACCATAATTTTACCGTACAATGGTTTGCTTCCGCCAAGATCAATTCTATAAAAATAAACTCCGTTAGGAACAATTTTCCCGCTTTCGTCTCTACCGTTCCACAATTCAAAATTATCGTCTCTAACACCTTTGGATGAGTTTTGTATTAAAGTACGGACAAGATTCATCCCGAAATCAAAAATGCGGATCGTAACATTTGCAGCTTGAGAAGTCGAATATTTTATTCTTATACTTTCTTCATCAGGAGAAAAAGGATTTGGAAAAGCATAAGTATCATTCGCAGAAGCAAGTTTTTCAGAAGCTAAAAATACTTTCCAATTACCATTCCAAAATCCTGTTGTTTCTTTCAATCGTGCTAAACCATTTAATGTACCTAACCAGATATCAGAAGAATTATCCTGGTTACGTTTTACTTTGACTGCACGAAAGTGTTTAGTATTTAAGTTAACATTCTTATTATCATCAATAATTTCCGGTGCAGCAATCCAGGTAGAACCACTATTGCTTGAGCGATAGCAGCCATTTTGTGTTGCAACAAAAATATCAGCGCTGATATAATTTCCGAGATTACCGAAATATTTAAATCCAAAATCGAGTGCTCGTTCATCACTCAAATAGGTTTGCCAATTTTGCCCGCCGTCTTTGGTAGAACTAACACCCCAGAATTCAGATTGTCCTTCCGCTTTCCAAGTTCCAGCCCAGATAGAGTTATCAAAATCATTTTTCTCCATGGCTAAAATAAAATTACCACTGATCGGATTGGTTTGATTAGTTCGATTGAACTTTATCCAGCTTACTCCGCCATCAGTACTCTTATTAATACCACCTGCTGTTCCGACATATAGTGTATTATCATCAATAGTTAGAACAGAAAATGCTCTGTGATTTAAATATGATTCCGGACCAAACTTTCCAGATTGCGGCTGTAATGAAAATTTTAAGATGTCAGTTGGTTTAATTGAATTTAGATTATCCGGAGGAAGAACAACACGTTTCCATGTTTGTCCCATATCGGTTGATTTACGCAATCCTCCTGCAAAAGTGGCAATCCAGATTGTGTTGCTTGTGAAAGCCATATCATAAATAAAATTTTGTTCAGCAACTGTAACAGGTAAAGCACGTATTTTATTTATACCATAAACTATGCTTGAATCTCCGGGATCATCAACCGGTTGAGGAATTTTATTCCATGTTTGCCCTTGGTTGGTAGAAAATTTTATACCTGTACCAACAGGGACATTATTTCCAAGTTTATTTTCATAATGCCATGTAGAAGCCCATATAGCTCCGTTGCCATATCCAACTGATGATACACTTTCGGTTCCAAATTCTTGAACATTGTAAAAATTTGTCCAGCTTAATCCGTTATCACCGGATTTACTTAATCCTTTCGATGTAGCCAGCCAAATAACATTATCTTGAATTAATATTTTTTCGATTGTATTGCTTTGCTGTGTTACATCGCTAGAAGTAATGTTATTTTTCTTTTCAAGATCATATTCTAATTGTTTCTCTTGAGCAAATAGATTGAATGTTAGGATTACAAACAAATATGTAATAAAAATTTTTCTCATTAATTAACTGTCAAATTAAATGTTATCACGTTGCTTAGTTTAGAAGGTGTTCCTTTGTCCTTAGCTTGAAATTCAAATTTCCAAACTCCGATTGGCTGACTTGCTGGGAAACTGAGAATTACAGAATAGATCCCATCACCAGCAGTCTTATCTCCATTAATTGCACTGTTACCATCATCAAACATGGGGAATTCCGATATACCTTGACTATTGACTACCAGCGTCCCATCCGGTTTATAAAGTTTATAAAACACAGAAGCAATATCTGATAGTCCGTTTGGATCTTCTGCTTTAATTGTAAAAGTAAAACTTTCGCCTCTATTTACTGATATCGGAATAATCAGATTGGATAATACCGGTGCAAAATTTGTCTGTCCGTTATCAAATGTAAAGATAGATGCCCCAACTTTTTTTACATTATCTGGAGAAACACGGACATTATCTTCAACAAGATATTCTATTTGATACTTTCCGTTAGAATATTTTTTACTCATAACAAACTTACCGGAATATATTCCATCATTTTTCTTTTGATCACCGTTATTTTGTAAGTCACCGTTATCAAGTAAATTTACACGAGAATATTTTGTTTCAGAACCATCATTTAACTTAACACTACACCAAACGGCGCTAATAGTTGTTATTCTTTGAAGCTCAACGGAAGTTGTAATAACTGAATCGGTAGAGTTTGTTGAAAAAGTTGTCGGAGCTGAGATAGCAACAACTTTATAATCTACCAATCGAGGTTCCACTATCCCATCGGGAATTTTAGCACATGAGATAAATGCCGAAGCAATGAAAAGAAGACTTAAAATATTTATTACAATTTTTTCCATGTATAAAGAAATCAATGAGAAATGGATCTTTGAGTTGTTGGAATTATCATCGGTATGCATAAAAAAAGAAAACATCATAGAAAATTTGCTATCCTACTTCATTTAGTTCAAAAAATTAACAGTAGCAGAGTTCTCTATAATCTTTTCCCATTTTCTTGATTGTAAATTAATAGATGTTTGATAATATAATCAAGAGTAATCTTTAACTCTTCAACTCTTTGTTCAAAGTGAAAATATAAATGGTGTTGGAGAAAACGATAAGATGAAGATAAGAATTGCTATATAGCCTAAAATCTTTCTTCTCCAATCTAATTCTTCAAACTGATTTACAGGCGGATGTTTAACTTTAATAAAGAAATAAAGTATTGCAGCCCAGAATAACCAGCCGCTCCATCCAATAGTTATACCAAAATTTAGTAATGATTCCAATATTCCTAACACTCCGAGAAGCACTAACAATATCATTGCTATGCTTGCTATTGCTTCTTGTTTCTTTTCACCGAACATGCTATAAATAACATGTCCGCCGTCTAATTGCCCCACCGGAATTAAATTCATAGATGTAACAAACAATCCGAACCAACCTACACACAAATACGGGTAATGATAAACTTCGGACATTGGAGGAACGAACTGCGAGACATTTGTAAATAAAAACTTTAGCATAGAAAATAAAAGTGTATCTCCGAATGCTAAACCAATCGCATTTTTCCCATACTCTGGTGAATAATAATCAGGATGAATTTGCAAAATATATTCTGCCGGAGGTAAATGAGTAAAACCATAGACCAATACAATCAAACAAGCGATGAATCCACTGATGGGTCCAGCCACACCAATATCAAACATAGCTTTATTGTCTGGGATGGGTGATTTGGTTTTTATTACGGCACCCATCGTACCAAAAAGACCAATTGCATGAGGTAACGGAATAAAATACGGAAGAGTAACTTTTACTTTGTGGTAAACTGCAGCGAAAAAATGTCCGAACTCATGAACACCGAGAATAAATATAATCGAAAGAGAATATGGCAGTCCGTGCACCAAGTCATTAATTTCATACGGACCCATCTTCCCGGTTGTCCATTCTATACCGGCAATGGTAGTTGTTATGAAAGTAACAACAAATAATCCGATATGAAGAAAATAATTATGTTCAAACTTTTTTGAACGGAATAATTTTGTAAAAGTCGCGAATATTTTTTCAGACATTCTATAGATCCAGATTTATTCCCAGAGTTGAGTACTCTCTTCTTACATCAAAATATTCACCGTTAATATCATAACCATTATAGTATTGATAAAATATTCTTAATCCTCTTCCTTCAATTTTACCGAATTTGATACCTGCATTAAATGTAAAATTTCTCTTCTTGTCGTTGGTTCTCATTGTGCCGTCAGCCGCAATGTAAGGAGATATATTATAAGAAAGGGCATCTTTTACATAATACTCTAATCCAGTCTGTAAGGTAGCTTTACCAATCTCTGATGGATCAACATGGTAAAGATATGTTCCTCCAACGTAAACTCTTATAGTGTGGAATGAATAGAATCCCAATACTTCTACAAATTCACGGCTAAAAACCCTTGGATCCCTTCCATCTTTCCATTGCTGTTTATCCATATCAAAATGTCCGTCAACAAAATGTGCGCTAATATGACTCAACCTTATGCGCCCCCCAAAAGAGTAATTATGCACAGCAGTTTTAAATCCAAAATTTAATCCGAACATATAATCAACTGCATCAACAGGGAAGCGAAAATTATCCTCTTTTTTCAAGAGCGTCCATGTAAAGAGATCAGCTCCAATAGAAAATATTTCACTATCGCGTTTGATCCTTATTAGGTCCATTGAGTTTCCAATATTCAGCCACAATTGGTTACTATTCATCCTGAATACAAATCCCAGCTTCGGTTCCAATTGATTTGCGGTAAAAGGATAAATGATCAGATCGTTAGGAAAAAACTCATATTCTGTTTCGGTTACAGTCTGAGCTTGATTAACGAATGAACCAATTAATATCATAAATATCAGATAATATTTTTTCATAACAGTCCACCTAATATTGTTAATAGGTTCTTCCTTTCCATTTAACTTTTCTATTAGGAAGAACTATAAATGGAAGCACTAAGACGTAAATAATAAAATAAATTTCAAATGCAATGAAGTGAGAAAATTTCATCCTCAGATTTAATTTATTAAATACAGGTTTAACAAAAAAATAATCAACGCATATTTTAAAGATACTTAAATATAATCCCGTCATTGAGAAAAAGAAAGGAAGAAGTAGCATAGCAGCATGTACAATATATCCCCAAACCATAACAGAATAAGCGATCAAATCACTTTCCATTCCTCCAACACCCCAGCGTTTCTTTTGCCAATATAAGGTTTTCCAATCAGGACAAGCTTTCGATGTAACTAATGAGCCAACATCGAGCGGGTAAATTATTTGATATTTTTTTAGATCATGAATTGCCATTAATAAATTAAAATCTTCCGTAACTGAAAAAGATAATCCTTCGTAACCACCAACTTTATTGTAAACACTTTTCCGGTAAGACATATTGTTGCCAATACAGCTTAATGGTTTACCAAGATTTATTGATCCTGCGGCAACTGTAAGGAGATAAACAAAATCAATCGCTTGCATTCCTGAAAATGGATTTTGATCTTGTTGAGTGGTAAATCCGCCCACAAAACCAACGTTTTCATTATAATATGAAGCATGCGTTTTAACCCATTCAGGCGATACAATACAATCAGCATCTGTAGTAAGTATAATTTCCCCTTCCGATATCTTGATTGCATTCGCTAGAGCATTAGTCTTTCCTTTTAGCGAACCGAGTGATTCAATGGGAACTATGCATCTAAATTTTGGTTTATCTTTTATGAATGATCCAATAATCTCTCCGGTAGAATCAGTAGAATGATCGTTCACAATAATTATTTCTAGTTTTCCATCAGGATAGATAAGATTATCTAGAGATTGTAAACAATCGAGAATATTATTTTCTTCATTCCTAGCAGCTACAATTACGGTCGCTGATGGATATTTATCTTCCGGTATTTTATGATACTTCTTACCAGTTCCAATAGTAAATATCACAAGTTGGATAAAATAGAGTGAAAGCCCGATTAAAAATATTATTTCAAACAGCAACTTAATTCACCTTTAAAAGTAAAATCATGGCTATAAGTTAAAGCGAAGAAATTTATATTGCACACAGAAAATTCATATTTAGTATAAAGAAAATGCCAAAACCAACACCTTTAAAAAGATTTGGGCAGAATTATCTGGTTGATAAAAATGTCATCCAAAAAATTGTAAATGAGTTCGATCCGGGAAATGATGACGTAGTTATTGAGATCGGACCCGGTACCGGTGCTCTAACTGCCGAACTTGTTCACAAAGTTAGAAAACTTTACGCTGTTGAGATAGATAAGCGTGTGGTTGAAAGTTTGGCTTTGAGTTATCCATCTGTTCATGTAATAAATTATGATTTCATTAAGCTGGATCTGAATAATTACTCCGATGAGAAACCGCTGCGAATCATCGGCAACATACCGTACAATATTACATCGCCAATTCTTTTCAAGCTTATCGAGAACCGTTCCATGGTGAAAGATGCAATGATGATGGTCCAGTTTGAGGTCGCCAAAAGGATCACCGCAGAAGAATGCAGTGATGATTACGGCATACTTGGAGTATTACTTAATTTTTTTGCCGATACAAAATTATGTTTTAAGATCTCTCCAAATGTATTTTACCCAAAACCCAAAGTTGACTCTGCAATCATACATCTAAATTTTGACAAGAAATTACCGATTGAACTTGATTTCAAATTATTTATTCAGGTTGTAAAAGCCTCATTCGGTAACCGGCGGAAAAAGTTAAAGAACTCACTCCGTAACAGCGTGTTCAAGGATATCAATATTGATCAGAATGAATTCGATGTGTCAAGGCGGGCAGAAGAATTAACGATTAATGAGTTTGTTGATCTTACACGAATAATCCAGAAGTTGTTAAATAAAAAATAATAGATACAAAGAAATTATCTTCTTAATGAAACAGTTCAGATCAATAATAAAATATTTTACTGCGGTGGATATTATTATAGTTGTCTTTCTGATCCTCCTCTCTTTCTTAAATATTGTCTTCATGCAAAAGGTCAGCCAATGGTATTCTCACCTCATGGCGAATACACTGATTATTGTTTTTATCTTTCTTGTTTCCTATCAATCTGAAAAAACCAAAAAATTTGTGTGGCGGCAACTACATCTGTGGTATTTAGTACCATTTGTTTTTTTCATATTCAAAGAACTGTATTATATGATTGATCCGATCCGAGGAATAATTTACGATGACTATCTAATTCTAATTGACCGATTTATTTTCAGAACTGATCCGACTGTAGAACTCTACAAAATCGCCAATCCATATTTAACAGAACTTCTACAAATTGTGTATGGTACATTTTACTTCCTACCGGTTATTCTTGGATTTGATTTGATGTACCAGAATAAACTGAAGGAATTTGATTTTTCTGCGTTCATAATAGTTTACGGTTTCTGTCTTTCATTCATTGGTTACATATTAGTACCGGCAATTGGTCCGCGCTTTACATTGCACAATTTCGAAATGAGCAACATCGAGCTACCTGGACTATTTATTACTGATTTTTTACGAGAGATAGTTAACAGCGGAGAATCAATTCCAAGCGGAACAATTAATCCCGCTATGATCGTTCAGCGCGATGCTTTCCCAAGCGGGCATACACAAATGACTCTGCTGGTTATGTTTCTATCGGTGAAGTTCGGAAGTAAATTGAAATGGTTTTTTATTATAAATGGTACTCTATTAATATTTGCAACAGTTTATCTTAGATATCATTACGTTGTAGATTTAATAGGTGGATTATTCTTTATGATTTTTACATTGTGGAGTGGGGAATACATTTATAATTGGTGGTTAAGAATTCGAGCTGAAAAGTATTTTTGAATTTGTTCTTGCTCATGATCTTGATCTCTTTAATAACTTAAGTACGATCAAGAGAAAGAGAAAGAGCAAGATCAAGAAACAAAACCGGCATCTACTTTTTGAATGGTTTCAACAATAAGAGAAAAATATCTGTCAAGTGCACAATTTGCGTCTTCGCGCAGATAGCAATTACCGCCTTCTTGAGTGCGACATTCAAAACAAATAGTCTCTCGTAATTTATTATGTAATTCTTTGATGTCCTCACTGTCAGCACTATGGACGACTTCCAAAATCATAGGAAGATATAATTCAACCGCACAAGATTCTTTTTCGTTTAAAGTGCAGCCGCCTTTTTCGTTGGAATCAACACATATCGAACATACATTTTGTTTTAATGCTTTTAAATATTTATCCATAAATTTGCCTTGTTAATACTATAGAAAAATTACCATAAAGTTGGGAAAGATGGAAGGCGCAAATAAAAAACCGCAGGTGAGAAGAATTTTTGATTCTATTTCTCACAGGTATGATTTTTTAAATCATTTCTTAAGTGCAGGAGTAGATTTTTACTGGCGTAAAAAAGCAATAAAACTTTCCGTGATGTCATCAGAATCTAAATTGTTGGATATAGCTTGCGGCACCGGGGATTTTGCAATTAGCGCTAAGAAGTCAGGTGTAGAAAAAATCTTTGGTGCTGATCTTTCATTCAATATGCTTTCTCTCTTCAATAAAAAAGCTGGTTGGATAAACGGCAAAGTTGTAGAAACTGTAGCAGAATTTTTACCATTCAAAGATGGATCATTTACAAATATCACCGTTGCATTTGGAGTTCGTAACTTTTACGATATCCCCCAAGCCTTCAGATCATTCAATCGAATTCTTTCCGACAATGGCAAAGTGACCGTGCTGGAGTTTCGTCTTCCCTCAAATCCACTAGTAAGAAATTTCTATCTCTTTTACTTTAACAAAGTTTTACCATTTATCGGTCGCTTGATTTCCAAGGACAAAGAAGCTTATACATATTTGCCAGAATCGGTTGGCGAATTCGACAAGAAAGTAGATCTTGTAAAACTTTTTAATGAATGCGGTTTCTCCAGAGTTGAAAGACATTCGCTTACATTCGGGCTAGTACAAGTTGTAATTGCAGAGAAATAGATTCATTTACTTTTGGCTATAAACAAATTTATTCTTCCTTAAAACGACTCAGATCATTATTGATAGTAATGACTTGGTTAAAGGAAGATTAAAGCTACTTAACTTGAAACGGTTTCATAAGACTTCCTGAAAGAGTTTTACTAAAATACGGAGGGACTTACTAAATACAATTTAACAAAGATGAATAAAAGTTATTTCTGTTTATCTAAATGTGATTTAAGTCCATAACCTCCACCGACTCCAGCGGCGAAAATGACAATTAACTTTAATATCTCCACCAATAAGTCTTTATTAGAAGGTAATAGAAAAATAATTAACAATATAAGAAGTGCAATTCCAACTATTGTATAGGCAAGATTAAAACCATCGATTTGAGCTTCTTAATTTATAAAGATTATTGTCATCCTCTTGAGAATAATCGAGAAACTTGTCTATATGTTTGTCGTTAAATTTATCAAAAAGAGGATGTCCGATACGCCCCCCAGATGAAGAAAATTGCATCATTGCTGTTTCAATAGTCTTTCTGAATGGGGCGGGCATATCTTTAATAAATTCTTTAACATCGCCTTGATTAGATTGAAACTGTTTTTCGGGAGGCTGGTTTACGTCGTTATCTTTTTTTTGCAGATCTTCGATTTTCCCATTTTCCCCACTTTCTGTATTTTGCTGTTCCTCCATTATGCATTCTCCCTCTCAAAATAAATGGATTTCGGTAAAAGACGGTAAAACTTATACTTTTTTTTAAGAAATTTCTCGTCGAATTTTAATTGAACATACGACGAGAGTAATATTTTTAATAGATCCTCGAGAGTTTCTCGTGAAATTTCTTCTCGATTAAAAGAATTAACTAAATATTTTGTTGTCTTTTTAATTTCAAGATGGCTTAAGGCATCCTTTTCTTGAAAAGATTTCATCTCATTGAGAATTTCATGAAAATAGTCTTTGTTCTCTAATGAATAATCTACATCATTAGAATCATTTTTAGTAAGGTTAAAATTATTTGTCATCTGGTTTTCCCCAAAGAATGTTAAAAATATTCTTTGCTATATATTAGACAACTTTATTATCGAAAAAGTTCATATTGTGTTTACGATCGGAGTATTTATTTTCTTTCATAAGATTAGAAATTTTGGGAATTTCTTAAGGAAATATAATAAACATTTCTAATTAATTGTCAATAAAATATTCCCATTAAAACAGCATTTACAAGCATAAATACTTTATTGAATTTAACTTACTACAACTCTCTAAAACATAACCTTACTTATACTTTTTTTCTATCTCCTCAACTTTATGGCGACTGTAATCTGATACACCAACCATGAGACCGGCAGTTACGATTACTGCCCCAATAATCTGAAAGAGAGTAACATCTTTTCCAAAGAGCAGCATAATTAAAGGAAGAAAAGCCAACCAGACGTTTGTGTATGGAACCCAGAAATGCGCGGCAAATTTTGATAACTTGAAAAATCCGAAGCTATATATATAACCGGTTAATCCCGCAGCTATTACGAATAAAATCGGCCACCAGTTTTTAGGAATTATACTTCCATCGAACAGAGCAAAAAATCTATTATAATCTACAGAAGAAAAGGCAGCTTTTATATTTGTTTCTACTTCTTCCGGTAAATTGGCTTTTAAAACATACCCGTCTTTAGTTTTATCGTATGATTCGAGCAGAAGAGTTTTTTTACCCTCATCAACTTTTGCCAAGACTCTAGTTTCAAATGTGGTTATCGGAACCTGATCCGGAATATTTACACGAATCATATTGCCTACAAGAGGGAAAATAAATAATGCGGAAGTAATAAAAAGCATCTTCCATATTTCCCGCCAAAACACTAATGCATTTGGACCTACGCCTTGTTTTGCGGTCTGAACAGTTTTGTTGTTTAAAATTTGTTGTGAACAAAGACAGGCGTTTATGATGAGAATCCAAATTATTGCCGTAAAATCGAGAGCATTATCAGCAGAAGTATTTATTCCTATCAACCATGGAATATGTGGCGCAGCAAGTCCTATCACTACAAGCGAAATACCTATCCAATGTTCCTTTCTAATTGCAGCGTTAAATAGAAATTTTCCGAAAAACGGCAGCAAAATGAGATACACATTCACGTATGGCGCATAAAGGTGAGGAGAATAAAATCTAGGCAAATAAAAGAAACCGATATTTTCTATGACTCCTGTGAAAGCACAAATAACAATAGTAGCCATTGAAATGGCACCGGGCCATAAGTACTTCACATTCTTTCCGCGCACCACTTCGGTAATTACCGCAATTACAGCCCATGTAAGCTTTGATAATTCTCTCCACCAGGTCATCACGCCTGGTGAAACACCTACCGGTTGGTTTCCAACATACTTTGGCTGATTGCCCATCCAATTAAGAATGTATTGACCACCCAATCCGCCATTAATTATTAATATCCACAGAATCAGTAATATCCATTCCATTGAACGCTTGCCTCTTTTTACTTTATTAATTTACAAATCAATTCTTACAATCGAATATATAAATCTATATTCAAATTTTGAATATTAATCGAGTACCATCAACTTTTCTTTAAGAACTGTAAAAGACCTGGCTCGGTGGCTAATTGTGTTTTTAAAGTCAAAGTCCAATTCCGAAATTGTTTTTTCGTACCCATCCGGAATGAAGATCGGATCGTAACCAAAACCATTTGTACCGCGTTGTTCTTTAATGATATATCCATGCAATTCGCCAACAGCTTCTCTTTCATTTTTACCATCGAAATAAACAGCGAAGCATATAAACTTTGCTCTATGAGGTTCCGGAAATTCTTTAAGCTCATCAATCACTTTAAGATTGTTGTCTTCGTAAGTACAATTCTCGCCCGCGTAACGCGCTGAGTAAACGCCGGGTCTTCCATTAAGTTGTGATAACTCCAAACCGGAGTCATCGGCAACTACCGGTACTTTGTAAATATCATAAACTGTTCTCGCTTTGATAAATGCGTTCTCGCGGAAGGTTGTCCCATGCTCTTCGATATCAATGTTGTTGCCAAGATCGTAGAGAGAAATAATTTCGATTGATGAACCGGCAAAGATTGCTTTTACCTCTTTCGCTTTACCTTTATTCTGTGTAGCAAATATTATTTTCATAATCATCAATGTTTTAGCTCTGTGGTTCTCAGTGACTCCTTTGTGTTGCTCTGTGAAAGAAAACCATTACACGAAGTTCACAGAGTTTGCACTGAGATACACTGAAAAAAATCAACACCGTTTTATTAATTGATTTAATTCTTTTTTACTCTTCTTAATCAATTCATCCTCATCAAACATCAAACATCTTCCATCATCCATCACTAATTCCCCATCAATCATAACAGCTTTTACATTCTCTTTGGAAGATGAATAGATAATGCTCGAATATATCTGATCATCACTTAGCTGAATAGGTTGATCTGCCTTCTCAAGATCAAGTAATACAATATCAGCTTTCTTTCCGGCTTCAATACTTCCCACCTTTTTTTCGATATGGAGAGCTTTAGCACCTTCAATTGTAGCAAGTCGGAAAACAGTTAAAGCATCCATAACAGTTGAACCGTGAATCGGCTTTTGGATCAAAGCAGCAAGCCGCATCTCATTGAATATACTTAATCCGTTATTGCAAGGAGCGCCATCCGCACCGAGTGAAACAGAAATTCCTTCTTTGATGTAGCGCGGAATGTTTGCAATACCGGAGCCAAGTTTTAGATTTGACGATGGACAATGTGCAACCCTTACTGAATTTGTTTTTAAAGTCTTTACTTCATCGTCATTCAAATGTATGCAATGAGCCAGAATAGTATTTTGGTCAAGAATTCCAATTGATTCAAAATATTCTACATTTTCTTTTCCGGTCATTCGTTTAACGGTTTCAATTTCAGATTTATTTTCTGAAGAGTGGGTATGGAATAAGGAACCGGGAAAATCTTTCATCATCTCTTTTGTTTCTTTGAGAAGTTTTTCAGAACATGATAAAACAAAACGCGGAGCGAATCCGTATTTCACTTTACCATTGTTTGAGTTATGAAATGACTTAGCCCAATCATAAGTAAATTTTAGATTCCAATCTGTGGTTTCACAAAATGCAGGATACAATTCATTCTTATCCATCATACAGTTACCTGCAAAAGCACGGATGCCGGAAGAGATCAATTCATCAAAAATAATTTCCTGGTAACGAAGAGTACCCATATCGAGTATTGTAGTTGTTCCGCCGGTTAGAAGATCGAATAATCCTAATCGTACTGATGCCTGTAGCGAACTTTTTGTGTGTGTATTCTCGTAAGGGAAAATTCTTTTTTGCAGCCAGTCTAACAACTCAAGATCATCTGCCAATCCTCTGAATAATGTTTGGCAAAGATGAATGTGAGTTTGAATGAATCCCGGAATGAGTGTGTAATTGTGATAATCTAAAATGTCTCCATCGTATTCAGATGTTTTTAGATTTTTGAGCGGTATGATTCTTTCAATCTTTCCATTAGCTATTTCAACCGCATGGTTTGGAAGAATTTCATTTTTAGAATTAACTGTTACTATTTGTTTCGGTACTAAAAGTTTACGCTTCATTTTTATTTTTCTCTGCAAATATTTCATCCATCTTCTCAATTGCATAACGCAAGTGAGGTATTACAATTGAACCGCCAACAATCAATGCAACATTAAACGTTTCATATAATTCTTCTTGCGTAGCGCCTTCTTCTATCGAACGATCAATATGATAAAGGATACAATCATTGCAGCGCAATACCATTGAAGAAGAAAGTCCCATCAGTTCTTTTGTTTTTGAACTTAACGCTCCGTTGATATAAGCTTTATTATCTAATGCAAAAAATTTATTATAATCACGAAATCCGGAATTCAGTATTCTATCATTCATTTCTTTCCGGTAAGCGCGGAACTCATTAACGGTTGATTTCATTTATAATCTCCTATAATCTATCAAGTTCTTTCTTAAGATATTTCCCTGTTACACTATTTTTATTCTCTGCAATATCTTCAGGTGTTCCGGAAGCGATTATCTCTCCACCGTATTCACCTCCGCCGGGACCCAGATCAATAACATGATCTGCAACTTTAATAACATCCAGATTATGTTCAACAACAATCACAGTATTCCCTTTATCAACAAGTTGATTAAGCACCTTCAGTAAAATATTAACATCCTCAAAATGAAGTCCAGTAGTCGGTTCATCTAAAATATAAATAGTTTTTCCTGTTCCAACTTTACTCAATTCCGTTGCTAATTTCACTCTTTGAGCTTCACCACCTGATAATGTAGTTGCCTGCTGACCAAGTTTTATATAACCCAGGCCAACATCGTTAAGTGCTTTTATTTTTCTTCGAAGTGCAGGAAGATCTTCAAAAAAATCAACTGCTGTCTTAACTCTCATATCAAGTACATCCGCAATTGATTTTGTTTTATATAAAATTTCTAGAGTTTCCTGATTGTATCTTTTTCCATTACAAACTTCACACAACACATAAACATCAGGCAGGAAATTCATTTCAATTTTTTTTAAGCCGTCTCCTTCACACTCTTCACATCTTCCGCCTGAAACGTTAAAACTAAATCTTCCCGGCTTATAACCTCTCATTTTAGATTCAGGAAGTTGAGCAAACAAATCACGAATATGAGTGAACAATCCCGTATAAGTTGCCGGATTTGAACGTGGGGTTCTACCAATCGGCGATTGGTCAATCTCAATTACTTTATCAATGTGTTCTAATCCCTTAATTGATTTGTAAGATAACGGTACAACTTTTGAGTTGTAAATTTTCTTCATTAAAATTTTTACAAGAGTTTCATTTATCAAAGAAGATTTTCCTGAACCGCTTACACCCGCGACTGCGATAAAACTTGCAAGAGGAATTTTAAGATCTATTTCTTTCAGATTATTTCCGCCGGCACCTTTGAGTTCAATAAACTTCCTATTCCCTTTTCTCCGCTCCGGCTTAAATTCTATTCTTTTTCTATTAAGGAGATAATCTATAGTTAATGAATTTTTACTATTTGTAGATTTTATAATTGTTTTCGTATTGCCGAGCAAACAGATTTCGCCGCCATGTTCGCCTGCAAATGGTCCAAGATCAACAATGAAATCCGAACTTTCAATAGTTTCGCGGTCGTGTTCAACAACTATTACAGTATTACCAAGATCGCGGAGGTCTTTCAGTGAATTGATCAGTTTAATATTATCAGCTTGATGCAAGCCGATACTCGGTTCATCCAAAACATAAAGTACGCCCGCAAGCTGCGAACCGATTTGCGTTGCTAATCTTATTCTCTGTGCTTCACCACCGGAAAGAGTACGTGCAGACCTATCAAGAGTTAAATAATCCAAACCGACATTTAATAAAAAATCGAGTCGCGAGTTAATTTCTTTTAAGATTTGCTGTGCAATTATTTCTTCTCGTTTGCTGAGTTTTAGCGATGAGAATAATTTCTTCGCTTTCTCAATCGAGAATGCAGTTGCTTGTGAAATGTTATAATCATTAATCGTTACAAAAAGCGATTCCTTCTTCAACCTTCCGCCGTTGCAAGTTGAACACGTAAGTGTGTTCATGTATGATTCAGCCCACTCGCGTATTTTATTTGATGAAGTGTTGTCGTAATAATGTTTAATATAATTTATAACACCGGTAAATTTATGCTGATATGTTACAGTCCTTCCACCGCCATAAGTATAAGTGAACGGTATTTTTTCTTTTGTTCCGTTTAAGAGAACATCCAGTTGTTCTTTGGTAAGATCTTTTAGAGCAGTATCGTAATCGAAATTAAATTTCTTTGCAATTATTTCCAGTTGATTAAAGAACCAAACTGTTCTCGGTCTTCCAAGCGGAGCTATTCCTTCTTCGTTAATTGTTTTATCCCAATCCGGAATTATTAGATTGATATCAAGTTCCTTCTTTTCCCCAAGTCCGTCGCAATCGGGACATGAACCGTAAGGAGAATTAAACGAAAAAGAATTTGGAGCCAGTTCTTGAAAACTAATTCCACAATGAACACAAGCAAGATTACGACTGAATGTAACATCTTCTTGCACATCATTAATAAAAACATTTCCGTTTCCGTAATTCAGAGCTACTTCTATAGATTCAGCAATTCTTGATCTGGATTTTTCATTAACTTTTATTCGGTCAACAACTATTTCGATATTGTGAATCTTATAACGGTCAATTTTTATTGGTTCGTTCAAATCATATGTTTCACCATCAACACGAACGCGTACAAAACCATCTGCCAAAATTTCTTGAAAAAGTTCTTTGTAATGTCCTTTCCTTCCTCTAATAACCGGCGCTAAAATTATAATTCTTTTATCATTAAATTTTTCTAAGACGGAATCAATAATTTGATCGGTGGATTGTTTCTCGACAGGTCTTCCGCAATTATAGCAATGAGGAGTTCCAACGCGTGCATACAATAGACGGAGATAATCATAAATTTCAGTTACGGTTCCGACTGTGGAACGCGGATTGCCGTGTGTTGATTTTTGCTCTATGGAAATTGCCGGACTTAATCCTTCGATGAGATCAACGTCGGGTTTTTCAAGAACACCAAGAAATTGGCGGGCATAAGCAGAAAGAGATTCAATATATCTGCGTTGACCCTCAGCATAAATTGTATCGAAAGCTAAAGAAGACTTTCCGGAACCGGATAATCCGGTAATTACAACGAGCGAATCGCGAGGTATCTCCAAATCAATATTTTTGAGATTATGCTCTCTCGCCCCTTTAATTATTATTTTATTTATAGAGTTCAAATAGATAAATTTCCGCAGTTCAAAATGTTATTGTAAGCATTGGCAGTTTGAAAATCAATTTTTAGTGAGAATAAAATAATGTCCCACCTTCCTTTTAGAATAAAAATGATCAGTGCGGAAACTGAGGTCAGAATCAAAGAAAAAGGTTCTTTGTTTATTGGATTATCTATGCCCATTAGCACAGAGGAAGAAGGAATTAATTTTTTGAACTCTGTTAAGAAAAAATTTTATGATGCAACACATCATTGTTTCTCATATAAGTTAGCAGATGGTTTACTCAAATATTCCGATGATGGCGAACCGAGCGGCACTGCCGGAATAAGAATCAATAATGCACAAAATCATTTCGAACTCACAAACATTATTACAATTATAGTTCGATATTTTGGCGGTGCTAAATTGGGAGTTGGTCCTTTAGGGAAAGCTTATTATGAAGCAGCAATACAAAATTTAGAAGCTTCTAAGCAAATTGAAAAAGAACTTTATCAGAAGATAGAATTAGAATATAAATTTGAACAGACTAAGTATGTTCATCATTTGATATCAAAATTTGAATTAGTTGTAAATAAAAATTTGTTTGAATTGTCTCCTGTAATGCATTGTTCAATTAAAGCATCGAGAATAAATGAGCTTTCATCTGAGTTAAATGAGAACTACAATCCAAATTTAGTTTTAAGGATCACCGATAACTTGTTTTATATGAATAGTTAGAACATACCTCATTGAAAATCCTAATTATTGACAAATAGAACTCTTTTACTTAATTTGATTATAAGATAAGAAGCTCCCTTAAATCTTAAATACAAATTTAAATTAAACAAAAGAGGAAATAAATGATCTATACAAAAACGGGAGAGTACGCAATAAGAGCAATTTTGTTCTTGGCTCGTCAATCCAAAGAAAGTTTGATCATGTCTTCCGAAATAGCAAGAAGTGAAGACATTCCAGCTCATTATCTCGCTAAAATTTTACAAAGAATGGCTAAATACGGATATGTTGATTCATTTAAGGGAAGAGGCGGTGGATTTAAGATTACGGAACTTGCTAAAAAAAGTTCTATTCTTGAAATTGTAGAGAGAGTAGAAGGACCTGTTATAAACCTAAAATGTGTAACCGGTCTAAAAGAATGTTCCGAAGAATTCCCATGTCCGCTTCATGAAGAATGGGCTGAATTAAGAAATAAAATCTATAATCTTATTTCCAGTAGATCTGTTCAAGATGTTGCGGAAAAATATTCTGAAACGTTGAGAAAAGCGAAATAATTTTTCTTAGCTATTACTTAAAAAGGACTTGCAGCTAATCTTCAAGTCCTTATTTATTTTCAATAATTGCCCCATCCTTCAAATCATTAAAATATAATTTTAGATAACTTAGATCCGAACAGAGGTTATTAAGGTTATATAAACATTGCTGATTTAATTCTAAATATTTTTCCTTAAAGATTGTTCTAATGAAATCACTCCCATCTTTCAATAATTCCTCCAATAATTTTACAACTTTCTGAAGACTATCTTTATACTCGTTTGATGCTTTGAGTAAAAATGTTTCTTCTACTACGGGATCTTTTCTTTGGATGACTTTTAATAACCCATTTGAGAATTTTGCGTGGAAGGATATTTCTTCTAACAATTCAAGTTTACCACTTTGTTGTGTAATCTTTACCAATATTTCTAGATCATCTCGAAAGTAGAGGTGATTATTAGAAAGTCTTTCAACTTCGGTTAGAATTTTATTTACTTCCGGAAGTAATTCATGATCCATAATTATATTTTTACTCCAAGACCTATTCCATCACCTATCGAAAGAATTGTAGATTGAAGAGCCGTAGAGTTCATAAACATTTTATTAAACTCACGAATGATCTTTGTTGATTTTTTATATGATTCCGGAACTGATTTTGCAGCTGCATAACCATGCCATAAAAGATTATCTACAAAAAGAACTCCACCCTTTTTCAAAATCATAAGAGAGTAATGAAAAAGTTTCTCGTAATCTTCTTTGTCGGCATCAAGAAATATCAGATCATATTTCTTATCCAACCCGGGCATAATTTCTAAAGCATCGCCTTCTAAAATATTTATTGAAGAGGTAAGTTTTGCACGTTTTATATATTCTTTAGCAAGTCTAATATTGTTCTTACTTTTTTCAATTGTATCAAGTGATGCTTTTTTACGAAGCTTCCTTGCAATACGAATTGATGAATAACCAATTGCAGTTCCAATTTCCAAAACACTCTTTGGTTTGCTAACTAAAACCAATTGTTCAAGAAACTCTACAGACATCCAATTTAATATCGGTATCTTTTTCTCAGCAGCAAAAGCTTCCATTTCCTTTAGCAAAGGTTCCGGCTGACTTCTTAACGAAGTTAAATACTCAACTTGATCATCATATAAAATATTAGACATTTTTTGCTTGCTAATTTTATTTAATCAAAATCATTTTTTTAGTTTCAGAGAAATCTCCGGCTTGTAATCTGTAAAAATAAACACCGCTGGTTATTTGAGATTTGAGAATTGAGAACTGAGAATTATAATTTCCTGGTTGTTGTTCTTTATCGACAAGGGTTTCAACTTCTCTACCGAGTAAATCATAAATTCTTAGACTGACTTTACTGGTAACTGACAACTGATAACTGATAACTGTCGTTGGATTAAACGGATTCGGATAGTTTTGCGAAAGATAAAATTGAGACGGAATTTCATTACCATCTTTTACAGAAGTAAGATTACTGATATTGTAACTGCCGTAAGAAAATTTATAATTATTATTTCCAACCGGTTCACGAACCGAAGAACCCGCAGTTGTTTGATAAGTAAAATAGAATTCTACCGACGTACCGTTGGATGAAGAAGGAAGTGTATAATTATATTTTAATGTGTTATTAAAAACTACAGTATCCATGGAGACAATTTGATAAGAGCCACTGCCAACTTTATAATTTAATCTTACTGTAGAAGATTTCACTCCATCACTGTTAATAAAAATTTTATTGAGCACATTGTAAACATTATTAACCGCACTTAGATTAGGATAAGAAATAACCTTCTTTGCAGAAATTAAACCCCAGCCCTTATCATTATTTGGTGAAGCAGTATTATCTCCCGATTCAAGAAATATTTTTCTTATCTGCACATTTGTTAGTTGTGGCCAGCAGGATTTTAATATTGCAGCTACTCCAGCAGCAATTGGTGCTGCATATGAAGTCCCATAACCTGAAGAACTGTACCCTCCTGCTGGATCAGCGTGATAATTAAATGTTCCCATAGCACAGACTTCAGGTTTAATTCTTCCATCTGATGTTGGACCGGGACTGCTGTAGAATCCAAGTGTTCTATCTGCATTAACTGCACCAACTGCAATGACATTGAAAGCATCTGCAGGTGAGACGATATGATTCCAACTGTTTCCTCTTTCATTGCCCGCCGAAGTAAAAGTAGAAACACCTCTGTCAAACGCGAGGTTCGCGGCTTTAGCAACTATTGTTGTCTTACCATCCATATTGGCGAATGTATACGATGCCTCGGGTGAATCAAAAGTATTATACCCAAGTGAACTGCTAGTTATTTGAACACCAAGACCTTCCATCCATTCTAAAGCGGCAGCATAATTATCCTCTTCAACATGAGTTTCTGTTGGTACGTATTCCGTTTTTGCCAAAAGAAATTGTGCACCATATGCTGGTCCAACAATATTTCCTTGATCGAAACCTGCCATGATTGAAAACACTGCAGTACCATGTGAATCTTGACCAGATGCATCACCAGTTTGATTTTCGGTAATACCGTCATTTTGAATAAAATCTTTTTCATTGAGTACTAATAAATTTTTCAGAGAATTGTGCGACTTCCATCTGAATCCAGTATCAAGAATGCCGATGAGCACACCAGCCCCATTTATTCCTAAATCATGGACAGCCGGAATATCCGAAAGCGCATTCTGTGTTATTGATGGCCCGTAATTTAATCCCGTTATTGATGAAGTTTTATTTAGTTGTCCGATCGAATTATTAGTTGAAGATTCGTTTAATTTACTTTCATCATTCTTTGATTTGAACACACGGACTTTCTCAATCTTTTGAATGGATGCTAAATTTTTTATTGAGCTCAATTGCTCATTTGTTAAGTAAGCGCTAACGGCATTGAACCATTTCAGTTTGTTTTCAATTTTAATTCCGAGGTTTTCAATTTGATTAATATAATTTTCATTGAGAGGGATATCTTCATAAGTGATATAATTATCCTCACCCATAACTTGTTTTCTTCTTTCAATTGCTCGTTCAGATAACTCTTTTTCAGCTAACATAAAAAGCTCAGATGATTTCTGCAGAGAATTATTCGGAGTAACACCTTTATCTTTGAAATAGATTAGGTATTTGGTTTGTGAATGTATTGAAGCTGCAATAATTAAAAGAAAAAATAGAATATATATTTTTTTCATTAAGACCTCGATTAACATTATCTAACAATAAAATAAATAAAAAAGTGCGAAATAAGAATTCATACTTACCCGCACTTTGAATTAAACCAATAATCCGCTCAAACTCAATGAACTATTTTAGCAATTCTGCCCAAACGTACTGTCCCAAGAAGTTGGAAAAAATCCGAAAACGGTATGCTGGGATCCCATGACCAATAAATTAAAAATGCTTCACCAATAATTTTATCGCGGGAAACGAATCCCCAGAATCGGCTGTCCAAACTGTCATCCCGGTTATCGCCCATCATGAAATAATAATCTTGTTTGAGTGTGTATGATTTAACCGGTTTCCCTTCGATCATAATTTGATTTCCATCCACAGTAACAACACGTTTCCCAAATTCACGGTCAATGATTGTCCGCCACTGTTCAACATTATCCAAAGTTAAATTTATTACATCACCTTTTTTAGGAATAACAATTGGTCCGTAATTATCTTCATTAAAGCTGCTGCCTTTAGGAAATATCCGCGGTTCAGTATCTGTAATTGGTCTGACATAATTATCATATTGGATCTGTTGAGCGCGGGGCGCTTCTTTTCCGTTAATAAAAACTACTTCATCAACTATTTTGATTGTATCGCCAGGTACTCCTATACATCTTTTTACATAGTTGCTTATTTCAATCGGAGCTAATTCATCCTTGTCGCCGGGAAACTCAA
This sequence comes from Melioribacteraceae bacterium, assembly GCA_041658245.1. Lineage (GTDB taxonomy): Bacteria > Bacteroidota > Ignavibacteria > Ignavibacteriales > Melioribacteraceae > Fen-1258. The sequence goes on along the minus strand of JBBAAM010000015.1, from coordinate 1,011 downwards.
AAACAACTATATCGCCGTGTTTTGGTTCGCGTAGAGCGGGCATTTGAAAATACGGCAATGAAATATTTGTGAACGGAATATTTCTTGGTGAAGAAGAGCCGTAAATAAATTTATTAACGAAAAGAAAATCACCGACCCATATAGTTTTTTCCATTGAGCCGGTAGGAACTCGGGATGTCTCGATCAAAAAAGTTTTGATGAGTAATGCGGCAACTGCAGCGAATAATAAATTTTTCCAGAACTCCCAAAATTTTTGCTGTGGAGTTTTTATTACCGGCTTCTTAATTTCTTTTGACTTCTCTTTACTTTCTTCTTTTTTGAATAATGACATTTTAATCTATCTCAATTTATGATTTACGAATTACGATTTATGAATTAAAGTTTATTTTTGATGTTTTGAATTTTGGATTTCGAATTTTGTGCTTACTGTTTTAATCATCAATTTGTAAAACTGCTAAAAATGCTTCTTGCGGAATTTCAACGTTGCCGACTTGCTTCATTCTTTTCTTCCCTTCTTTCTGCTTCTCAAGAAGTTTTCTCTTTCTCGTAATATCGCCGCCATAACATTTTGCCAAAACATTTTTACGCATCGCTTTCACAGTCGTTCTTGATACAACTTTTGATCCAATAGCGGCTTGTATTGCAATCTCAAACATCTGCCTAGGAATTAGGTCTTTAAGCTTGGTACATACTTTCTGTCCCCATGTAAAAGACTTTTTTTCATGGCAGATTATAGAAAGCGCATCAACTTTTTCTCCGTTTAACAGAATATCAATTTTAACTAGATCAGATTCGCGGTATCCGATATACTCATAATCTAAAGAAGCATAACCGCGCGATATAGATTTTAGTTTATCGTAAAAATCAAAAATTATTTCTGCAAGTGGAAATTCAAATTCTATATCTGCACGAGTCGGATCAATATACGTTGTGTTCTTATATACACCCCTTTTTTCAATCGCAAGCTGCATTAAGTTCCCGACATATTCACTTGGCGTTACAATTTGTGCT
>JBBAAM010000014.1:0-69802 GCA_041658245.1 Melioribacteraceae bacterium | reverse complement strand
GCCCTGATGATAAAATCTAACAAATCAAGAGAAATTATAAAACTCTAAAAAAATAAAATTACTCATATGGAAAATAAAGTGAACTCACTCAAAAAAACGTCAAGGATTGTGTTTTTATTTTGGGCACTATATGCTGTACCCGCTATTTTCAGTCTGCAGTATGTTCGACCCAAGCTCATTGTGTTTGGAGATGCCATAGCAACAGTTAATAACATTATGGCTCACGAGTTTTTATTTCGTATGGGGATTGTGAGCCATCTTTTCGCACAAGTCTTCTTGTTGCTTTTTGGGATGAGTGTTTTTCACTTGTTTAAAGGAGTTAATAAAACATGGGCGACCATATTTTGGACATCAATCTTGATGACTGTTGCCATAACTTTCGTCAATACGCTTAACTATATTGCTCCTCTCATAGTTCTCAGCAAGGCTGATTACCTGAATGTATTTCAACAAGAACAACTTCATGCGATTGTGATGATATTCCTCAGACTAAGCAACTTTGGACAAGCACTCTATGAAGTATTTTGGGGAATGTATCTCTTTGCATTTGGATTGCTCATTATAAAATCAAGATACATTCCAAGAATTCTGGGTGTGTTAATGATCATCGGAAGTATTGGCTTTCCGATCAATACTGTTACTAAGTTACTTATCCCGGAATTCTATCCTGCGATATTTACACAAATGACGATGCTTTTTAGTGGTCTTGGAGTAGTCCCGACCCTCTTTTGGATTTTAATTAAAGGTGTAAGAAATAATATAACAGCAATTAACAAACACTAACAAACGCGCAACACGCGGTATACTATTTATGTAGGAGAATTAATGCAAGAAATAAAAACTTGGAAAGTATGGGGTAATTTCTTCGGGTATTTTATCATTTTTATACTTGGAGCTTCGATTGCTGCAATACCTAGATTTATTAAAGGATTTGACAATGAAACTGGACTTTTAGTAAGTATTTCAGAAATAATTAGAATTTTTATTACGATATTATTGCTTTACTGGTACACAAAGTATGTGGTGAAGCTGCCATTAAATATACCCACACTAAATGCGAAACGTCTAAATATGGGCTTATGGATATTGGTCGGTTTGAGTTTGCCAATTTTGACTGTGGTAATATTTTATATCACTGGTAATTTATCCGTGAGAAGCATAAATACAGAATTAAGTCAATCATATATCTTTGATGCTATTCTTAAAGCATTGGGAGTGTCCTTGGCTTCTGGCTTTGTAGAAGAAATTCTTTTTAGAGGTTATTTGTTTAACCTACTAAAAAGTAAATATAATTTTGGGATAGCAGCTTTTGCGCCTTCTTTGTTCTTCACTTTAATTCATATTGGGGGAGCAGGTTCACTCTTAAATGTAGTTCAGCTTATAGTAGCTGGTTTACTATTTTCGTTTATGTCTCTGATGATTTATGTTTATACGAAAAGTATATGGAATGCAGGTATTGTTCATTTTTTATGGAATTTATTATTACTTAACGGATTAATTGCATTCAGCACCAAAGGAAAATCTGAAGTACTGGTTCAACTGAATATTGGGGATAATCTTCTTTTTAATGGGGGAGATTTTGGTATTGAAACTTCAATTCCTGCAATAATAGTTTATGGGCTTACAGGTTTGATTTTATGGAAATTATACAAGAAAAAACAGCACACAACAAAAAATATAGGGCATTTAGCAGATAGTGCTAAAAATGAAGATAATAGCAATTTATAAAGACTATGGTATTTTGAAAGGGATAAACCTTGAAATGCCAAACGCCCCATATTCAATCCGTTAGCGGTAATGCAAAAGACACGACACAAACATATGACACGACACAAAATAATATTCACCTTTATTGCTGTTTTTCTTATGACTGCAATGACTTCGTTTAAGCACAACACCAAATTTGCTGACGACTTTCTTGAATTTTGGACTGATGTAAAAGACAATTATGCCTACTTCGACAAAAAGCATACTGACTGGAACAAAGTAAAAACTGTTTATTTACCGCAAGCAGAAAACGCTCAAAATGAAAATGAGTTAATTACCATTTTTGAAAATGCGTTAGAGGAACTTTATGACAATCATTTTTCATTAAATACAAATTTAAAATCATCCACAAGGTTAGTCCCAACAGGGCTTGACATTTGGGCTGAATGGATTAATGACAAACCTATCGTTACAGAAGTAAGAATGGGTTTCTCTGCCGGCAAAGCAGGAGTTAAAAACGGAATGGAAATCGTTTCAATCAATGGTATTCCTATCGACCAGGCAGTAAATAACCGAATCGGAAAATGTATTATCAATATTGACACAGAAGTTAAAAACTATGCTTTAAGACAATTACTGGCAGGAACATATTTAACACAAAGGGTAATTGTTGTAAAACAAAATGGCAAAACAATAACTATAAACCTTGACGAAGCAAACGGTAATCTTACGGACACTTATAAATATAATTCATTGCTTGACTTCAAGACCATTGACAACAACATTGGTTATATCAAATTCAACAACTCATTAGGACAAACGGATGTGATACAACATTTTGATAGTGCTTTATATCAACTCAAAAACACGAAAGCATTAATCATTGACTTACGAGGAACACCAAGCGGAGGAAATTCTATTGTGGCAAGAGGAATAATGAGCAGATTTATATCAACAGAAATGGCGTATCAAAAACACGTTTTGCCAAACGATGAAAAAGAGTTTAAAATAAAAAGAAGTTGGTTTGAAATCGTTTCGCCAAGGGGTGCATTTATTTACGACAAACAAGTTATCGTTTTAGTAAATCATTGGACAGGCAGTATGGGAGAAGGTATAACTATTGGCTTTGACGCTTTGGGAAAAGCAAAAATTGTTGGAACTAAAATGGCTGGACTTAACGGTGCTATAAATGGATTTCAAACTTCTAAAACAAAAATCCCTTACAGTTTTCCGACAGAACAACTTTATCATATAGACGGAACACCAAGAGAAATCTTTAGTCCAACTAATCTTATTGACTTGACAAATTCAAAATACAAAGAAATGGAAGACCCAATATTGACTGAAGGAATCAACATTATTAACGCAAACAAATAGCGATGAAAGAGCACATACCGCTAACAGCGGTAAGCTTTAAAAAATCACAGGGTAATTTATAATTTATTATTGACTGCAGAATTTTTAAATATTAACTAAATAAAAAAGGTCATTATGAAAAAAACAATTTATTTCTCCTTAGCCTTCATAAGCTGTTTATGCTTTGCAATACTAAAACTGATTATGTCCTCTATATTTACTTCCTTCCAAAACCTTAAACTGAAACGAAAGATTGCTATTGTCATATTCGTTCTGGTCAGCATGATGACAGAATCAAATGCTCAAAATTATTTTGAACAAAAACTACTGTTAAAAACTATTAATTATGATTTAGATGTACGTGTAGATTATAAGAACAAGAAAATAACAGGTACATGTGGTATGACAGTTATGAATAGAACCGCTGAAGAGAGTAAAATTATTCCTTTACTACTCTACCGGTTGATGAAAGTTTCATCAATAAAAGATGAAAATGGTAATCCATTAGCTTACACGCAAAGAGTTTTGTCGTTTGAAGACTGGGAAAAATATCAGGCGAATTATATAGAAGTGATACCTGCCAAACATTTGCTAAAAGGAGATTCATGTAAATTGATTATACAATATGAAGGCTATCTCTTTGGGTATGTTGAAACGGGAATGAGTTATGTAAGAGATAAAGTAGACCCTGAGTTTTCTATTCTTCGGCCTGATTGCAGAGCATATCCAGAATTAGGTTATCCATCACAAAGGATAAACAACGCAGCAGGTTATTCACCAAGTTTTAATTATACAATAAAGGTACACGTGCCGGATTCATTAGTTGTAGTAAACGGAGGAGCATTAATAAGTAAAGAAACTAAAGATGGATACAGCACTTATACTTACCGGAACACCAAGCTTGCACGGCGTATAGATATTGCTGTCGGGAAATATAAAATTTTAGAAACACCTTTATTGAAAGTATATTATTTGGAAAAAGATTCGGCAGGCGCTGAAACGGTTTTTAAATATGCACAGCGAACATTGAACCTGTATTCGGAATGGTGGGGCAAATTAAAAGAGAGTAAAACTTTTTCGATAATTGAAATACCAAGCGGTTATGGTTCCCAGGCAGATGAAACATGTATTTTACAAACTGCAGATGTGTTTAATGACTCCACTCAAATGAGACAGCTTTACCATGAAATATCACACCTGTGGAATGTAAAATCTAATGACCGGTATTACCCGAGATGGAATGAAGGTCTGGCAACATTTATCGAATATCTGACCATAGAAAAATTTGAAAACCGTCTTTACCTGGATTATGTATCTGATTGGTATTTAAAACGGTTGAGAAAGGAAATAGAAAGTGACAGTGTACTGAGAGAAATACCATTGATTGATTTCGGCAAAATGGGAATTCAATCAAACTCTTATTCAGTAGGTATGCTCATGTTCAGAGTACTTTATCAAATAATGGGAGAAAGCGATTTCAACAAATGTATTCGTACTTACTATTCAGATTATTATTTAAAGGGAGGTACAACTGACGAATTTGTAGCAACAGCTAAAAAGGTATCAGCTACAAACCTTTCTAAATTTTTTGATGACTGGATCTATAGTACAAAATATACTGAATTGATTAAAGCGGGACTTACAATTAATGAAATGAGCAAACAGTATCGTTCAGAATAGTTAACGGCCCTTGTTGCACATGAAACGAACAACTTGATAAAATAAATTTAACTGGCAACTAAGCATGAAACTTTTAGAAAAAGAAGATTACACTAAACTTACTGAACCATTAAAGAAAGTAACCATTAATAATTTATTTGCCCGTTCAGTAATTGAACATAAAGTAACAGGTAAGGTTTTCGTTGATAATCCTGACAATCCAAAAACTTATTATGTGGTTCATCCTTACGGCATGACATTGTTATTTGGTGAATGCAATAACGAAGCATTCAATAGCAGTTTCAGAGACTATTCGCTAAACATAAATCATGTTCGGGATACGCATGAATGGATGCAGGCGTTTCCTGACAATTGGCACAATGTTCTCAATGAATTATTTAAAGACTGCTTAATTAAGTCGGCAGAGAATAAGACAAAGAAAGAAACAGAAATAATTGAGTTGAATACCCGGGTTAATTTCAAGTTCAATCACGACAAATATCTGAACTTTAGGAAAGCAAATCTTGCATCTGAAATAAAGATTGTAAGAACGGATAAGCAGATATTCAGAGATATGAAAGGTAGCGTTGTTCCATTTTATTTTTGGGATAGTGAAGATGACTTCCTGAAAAATGGTGTAGGGTTTAGTTTATTTTATAAAGACAAATTAGCGTCAACTGCTTATTCATCATACATTCATGACGACAAATTTGAATTAGATATTGAAACTGTTGAAGAGTTTCGTGGTAAAGGATTTGCAGAATATACATGTTCAGCGCTGATTGACTATTGTATTGAAAATAATTATGAACCAATTTGGGCATGTCGTTTAGAAAATATTGGCTCATACAAATTAGCTCAGAAAATTGGGTTTATACCTTCAGCAGAAATTCCATACTACAGACTAAGTAAATGAATAAATGGACATTGGAACTACACGACTTCTAGACAACAGTATGCCAGCCGCTAACAGCGCATTGGCACAAGTGGGGTTTCTGTGCTTATTGAACCTTCATCACTCGTACTCCCCACCTGCGCCAAACGTTAAAATTTTGGGAGAGGCGTATTCGGAAAATAACGATGGGGCAAGCTAAGCGCCTGCCCCTTCAAACACTCAATTTATTTCTCCTTCTTAGCTTTTTCTAATCCGGGAACATGTAATTGTTCGGAGAGCTTTCCAATGGTGCTAAGATCAATCTTACCGACTATATTTACGAAAGTTGCTTTTCCGGAATCATCGGAATTTTCTCCACTCTTAAAAGATTTTTCCAAAGAGACAATGGTTAATCCAACAAACTCATCGTTAGCACCTTTCATTATATAAACATTAGTATAGTTTCCCTTTCTGTTGGTTCGTATTATACGGTCCCAATTTTTCGATTGCAGATTGTTATCCATCGCTTCAACCGAGGCCTCAATATTAGTCAACTCGTTCTTGGGAATTTTGAATTCATTTACACGAACCAATTTCAATCCACCAATTGCATTGCCCAGCCCATCTTTCTTATCTTCTGCAAGACCAGCAACCATTTTTAACAATGGTTCTTCAAGATAAACTTCAGTAATTGATTCTGCGTTCTTCAACTGTGCAAAATCTTTGTAGTTAAAGTATCCCGGATATTTCGAATAATCTTCTTTCTGCTGAGCAAATGAGCCAACACTTAATACAAAAAAAAGAACGAAAGTAATTCTTAATGTTTTCATTTTGTTTCTCCTTTAAATAAGTTGTTTACAACTTCAATCCCATCATTAATGGGTTTAGCAACGTGCTCACCCATTATTTCATTTTCAAGTGTTGTTTGAGTTTGCTTAAAAAACTTTCCTACTATAGCAAAAGCTTTGCGGGCTTGTTGATCGGCATCGTTTATTTCAGTTTGGGAATAGTGGTAATTGAGTTGAGCCGGTTTGTTAACAATAAGTGTTGTAACAATTACCGTAATTAAAATGATTGTTGTTACAGCCGAGATAATCGGTCGCGAGAAAACCGTAGAATAAAGATCAAATAAAAAAGAAGTTGTGTTTTTAGATGCGTGGATATTCTTCCTAATAACGTTTCTAAATAGATCATCCGGATATTCTTCTTCGCGAAGCACTTCAACTTCTTTTGCAGTTTGTTTGTATGAATATAGCGCTTCGCGTATTTCCGGATTTTGTGCAGATGCCCGCATAACAATAAATTTATCTATCAATTTTGCATCACCATATGCAACAGAAATTATTTTATTCACCATCTCTTCGTTTAACTCAAATGATTTCTTGCGGTTCATATTCCTTTAACTCCTCTTGCAATTTTTTTCTAGCTCTTAGCAGATAAACTTTAACCGAATTAATCGGCAGATCGAGCGCTTTGCTGATTTCTTTGTATTTCATTTCTTCGATTTCGTATAGAACAAAAACGCTTCTTAAATTTTCTGGCAACTGTTGGATTGCCTCTTTAACTTTTGGCGCGATCATTTTAAAATGTGTTATTAAATATGGATTCTCAGAATTATGATTATTGCTGTATGTATCTTCAAAGAATTCATCTATCTCAAACTCCCGGTTTACCGCAACAGTACGCCTTCGTAAATAATCTATACATAAATTGTTGGTTGTCTTTATGATCCAAGTTTTAGCCGCAAGTATGTTGAACTTATCAATGTTTTGCCAAATTCGAATCATTACTTCCTGTGTAACGTCGTCAGCGTCCATTCTGTTTCTCAGCATATAAAGCGAGTAAGTATAAATTTTATTTTTATACTGCTGAATTAGGAAACGGTATCTTTGTTCTGCAAACATTTATGATTTTCTATATATAGACGAAACAATTAATTCTATTGTTACATACTTTATTAAGAATTATTTTCAAAGTAAATCTTAAAAAAGAATATTGAAATGTCTAATAAAAAACATGAAAGCGGCTCAATAACCTGGATAGATCTAACAATACCAAATGCGGAAGAGATAAGAGATCTAACAAAAGAGCAGTAAACAAGTATGAAAAAATTAGATTTCCAACCGGCTAAATCTAAAGAAGAATTCCGGGGCAATTATAAATTACACGATCTGGCGGAGCGGACAGGAAAAAATTTACTTGTCCAATGGGGAATTATTTTCAAAGAGTTTGGTGAAGACAAGCGCTATGAAAAATTGTGGGAGAAGGGGGAAGACAAACCGGATATAATAATTGAACATAATGGAAAAAAAGCATTGCTCGACTGGAAAGGAAAACATTCAAAATCTTTTTTAGTAAACACGCGGGCAATTAAATCTTACGAACGCTGGCAAAAAAATTTTAATATTCCTGTTATAATCGCTTTTCTTTTGTTTGACGACCAAAATAATTTGACGGATAGACGTTTTGCTTTTTTGCCCGGGCATAAACATGTTGAAATTGAACATGAACAATGGGACAAGAACAAAACGGTTGAGTTCAAAGAAGAACTGCCCAAATTCATAAAAGAAAATGTGATTAAATTTTTAAATGATCATTTTAAACCGACTCAAAAAGTTAAATGAAAAGGCAGAATAGTGGAAGAAAAGCTTAACAAAACAGAAAACATCTTTCGTAATTCAACTTCCCCGGATCTTTTATTCGATGCATTTCAAGAAGCAATTAAACAAAAAGTAAAAAATCCGGAAATATTTAAAATACTTCTCGGAAATCCTGCACTCTCTACAGACGAAATAAAAATGTTTGTAGAAAAATTAATTAAAGAATTCCCGAGCTATGCCTATGAATTATCCATTTGGGCAGCCAGAATTTTCGAACATAATAACGATTACCATAATTCTCTAGAAGACACCGTTCATTATTATAAGCGAGCTCACGATTATAAACCGGATTCATTTGAATCTTTAATACGGCTTTTACAATTGTATAATTATGAACTTGATCTTCCAGCCAATAAAGTTATTTTAGAATTAGTAGAGACGAGGATTTCAGCAGTTCAAATAAAAAGTAAAGTTTATTATGCTTTGGCAGACCACTATAAAAAAATTGGGGACAAACAATTGGAAGGGGAATTTCTTTTATTGGCAGAAAAATCTTTTAGGTTAGAAAATAAATAAAATTCAAAATTCAAAGCACAAAATTCAAACCGGAGATATGATGAATGAGAAAAAATATGATCTTGAAGAAAGGACTCTTAATTTTTTAAAGAGCATAATGAAATTTACACGAAAACTTCCAAAGGATTTCGTCAATATAGAATTGGGAAGACAGTTGGTTCGCTCTTCGGGGTCGGTCGGAGCGAATTATAGAGAGGCGAATGATTCTGTAAGTAGAAAGGATTTTGAATTTAGAATTAGAATATGCCGAAAGGAAGCAAAAGAATCACACTTTTGGTTATTAGCATTTGAGTGTAATAATGAATTAGAAACAACAAGAAATGAATTAATACAGGAAGCACTTGAATTAACCAGAATATTCGGAGCGATGGTTAAAAAATTTGATGCAAAAAAATCTTAACGGTTTTGAATTTTGGATTTTGTGTTTTGGATTTCTAATTAATAGTAATATCCTATTGTGAAATAAAAGAAAGTTGGGCCCCATACGATGGCATTGTTGGATAAAGTGTTTTTGAAATAAAAACTTTTACCGACGGAAAAATCTGCCGGACCAATCGGCGTGTTAAAAGACAATGAGGCGCCGATGCCGTGACGCAGATCCTTAAAACGAATTTGTTCGCGTTCCACCCAAATCGAACCGAGATCGTAACGCACCCGAACGTATGTATCAAAAAATAATTTTATTGGAAGCTTATACCTGTGTTCAAGCGAAGTTAAAAATATTTGTCTCCCGCGATATTCATAATCACGAAGACCAAAAAAAGAATTTTGACCGCCCAAAGAAAATTCTTCCGTAAGAGGAAGTGCATTATCGGCAGAGCCGATCATTGCCCTAATTCCCCATGTGTTTGTTTTGCTATTTAAGCTGAAATAGTTTTTGTAATCGAACGAAAACTTTGTGTAACCTATATCGCCGCCCAATGCGGCTTGCGCTGTCTCGTATACTCCTTTCACAAAAAATCCTTCAGTCGGAAAAGGATAATCGTTTTGTGAATCTATCGAAAGGGAGAAACGAATGCTTGATATATCGGTCTTGTATATGGGCCCGGTATAATCAAACTTGCTTTTTATCTCATCTCTTTGATAACGCGCTTCAACAAAAATATTTCCAAACCGCCCAACCTGAGTGCCGATACCGAACGAACCGCCGTAGAACAATTGTCTATATTCTCCAGTCTTACTTCTCGAAAAACGGTTGTCGTCGGTTAGTTGATCATCGGCATAAACGCTTATATCGTTAAATTCATGAAACGCGCGTACTTTATAAGTTAAGTAAGAATCAAAAACCCGGTTAGCTTTTTGCTCTAAACTATAAATACGGTTGCGGATACCGCCAGAAATTGTTGCACCGATTTCAGTTCCGGTTCCATTAAAGTTCTCGTCCCGTACGTCAAGCGAGAGTTGAGTTTGATATTCGTTATCAATCCTCATCCCAAATCTTATTACGCTTGATATTTTTTCGACAACCTTTATTTTTATTTCGTTCTCGTCACCAACAGGAACAACAATTAAATCAATTTGGTCGAACAAATTAGTGCTTCTAAGATTTGTTAAACCTTTCTCGGCAAGATCATACTTAAAATAATCCCCGGCGTTAAACGGGAACTCTCGTGTAATAATTTTTTCTTTTGTTTTAGTATTACCCGCAACAATAATTTTAGAAATTAAACCCTCGCTGAGTTTTAGTAAAAGCACATGTGTGTTCTCGTCAAAAGAAACCTTTTCGATTCTCGCGAGGGAATAACCGTAAGACTTAAATTTCCGTATAATATCTAAAGCGGCGGCTAGAGTTTTACGTGGACTGAAAGGTTTTTCAATTAAAGGAGCTAAGATTTTAAAAGCCATTTCTTGGTTTAGAGAAGAAGCCCCCGAAATTTCAATTGTTGAGATAACCGGATTGTAATTTGTTAAGATCGAGAGAATAGATTTGCCGTCTATCTCTTCAATATCTATTGAAACATCTTTTAAGCTGCCTTCGTTGAAATTATTGCTTAGTTCAAAAAGAAGCTCTTTGTTCGAAACAGAATCTTTTCTTATAAGATTATTGTAGAAATCTCTTTCAAACTCCGTGGGATTATCTCTTAGTGTTAGGCGCGTAAATATTTTTTCCGGAATATCTAACGAGGATTTAAATATTCGTTCAAACATTTTCATAATTTTTTCGATCATCGGCAAGGCAGAGTTGTATCCTTGTGCAATAACATCAGAGAGATTTGTAAAATCGGAGTTTTTCCTTTTATCTAATTTTGGCTGAATAACAAAATCAGCTTCCTCAAGCTGCTGATCATTGAGAATTCTCATCGGGATACTAACCAATTGGTCTGCAATCGTCCACGGAAAATTTAATTCTTCTTCGCTGTATAGAGGACTGGAAGCATCTACAGCAATGACTATATCCGCTCCAAGGTCTCTGACCTCTCTTGACGGAATATTAGAAACCAATCCGCCATCAACCAACATTAACGTATCTACTTTTACGGGAGGAAGAAGAAGCGTTACACTTGAACTGGCGCGCATTGCAAGTCCCAATGGACCTTTGTCAATTATAATTTCCTTACCGGAAATTAAATCGCTGCTTATTGCGCGGAATTTAAATCTTAGATTGTTATAACTCTCTTCCGCTTGAAGCGGTGCATTGATAGCTGCAAGATTTAAAAAATTTGCGGCACGCTGTCCGGAACTGATTGATGTTGGTATAAGCGGTTTTAATCCATCCATTCTGAATGAAACGATAGCGCGGTCTTCGGTAATTTTCTGATCAACAAAAAGATCATTTCTGCTGGATTGTTGTGTCGAAAAAAAACTTCCCCAATCTGTTTTTTGTAATAACGAATCAAGATCGTTTAAGGAATATCCCGCAGAGTAAAGACCGCCAATCACGCTTCCCATGCTTGTTCCGACAATAAACTCAATCGGAATATTTTTTTCTTCAAACGCACGCAGAACACCAAGTTGAGAAATTGAACGCGCCCCGCCGCCGCTTAGAGCCAAACCGATCTTAGGAAAATTAACAGCGACTTTTTCTGCTAATCCGAACGGCAGAAATTTTTCTATTAAATCTAATTTTAGCGTTGTCTTTGTCTGCGCAGATAGACTAGAGAGGAGTAGTAAAGAAATAAAAATTATTATTAATTTTTTATTGAGCATCCGATAGTAATTATGTTTAGAACAAAATTAAACTTTGTGCCCCCACCGGAGGCACAGAACATTTATTTTCTTTTTAAAGATTTTTTCTGTTCTTGAGATTGCTTTTCAGCCGCCGCCATCATTCTCGACATGAATCCTTTTTTCTTGTTTGGATTAGCCACAGGAACAAGCTCTACATTATCATGCTTATGATTAATATAATATTGTTGACCGATCGAAAGAGCATTGAACATAAAGTAATAAAGATTCAGGCCCGAAGGGAAGCTCATAAACATTATCGTCATCATAACAGGCATGATATACACCAATGCTTTTTGTGAAGGATCTTTAATGCTCATCTTTTGCTGAATAAACATTGTTATTCCCATCATCAAAGCAAGACCGCTGATAACATCAACATTAAAGAGAGGAATCTTAAAAGGTAATTTGTAAATAATATCCGGCGAAGAAAGATTTGTAATCCACAGCATAAACGGCTGTTGACGAATTTCGATTGTAACGTTAAATAAACTCCACAATGCAATTAGAATCGGCATTTGTAAAAGCATTGGCAGGCAGCCGCCCATCGGGTTAATTCCGTACGTTGAGTAGAGCTTCATCGTTTCTTGCTGAACCTTCTGAGGATTGTCTTTATGTTTCTCTTTGAGTTCGGTGATCTTCGGTTGAAGCATCTGCATCTTTTTCATAGACTTCATACTTTGACGCGTAAGCGGATGAAGCGCAAATTTTATAATGATAGAAAAAATAATTATTACGATGCCGAAGTTGGAAATAAATCCATGTAAAAATTTAAAAAGAGGAAGAAGTATAAACTCAGAAATTGGTCTGATGATGAATTTTAATCCGAAAAAACTTCCAAAGTCAAAAACAGTTTGAAAATTTTTTCCGTAAGATTTAAGAATACTATAATCAATAGGACCAAGATAAAGAGTAAATGAATCTTTCTGCAGCTTCTGGTTTTTAAACGGCATTTTCAAACTTGCGCTGTAAATTTCTTTTGCACCGTATTGATTTAGAATATGATTACCCTCGAAAAAAGCACCGCCCTCACTACTCGGATTTGTAGGTGCGAGAATCATTGTAAAATATTTATTCCGGATCGCGACCCAATCAACCTTTCCGTTAATATCTTTAGTAACTTTTTCGCCTGCTGCGGTTGCATCAACAATTACTTGCTCGTCGCCGGAGTATGCGCTTGCATTTGAATGAATTGCCTCATCAACTGAATTTTCTTCGGGGTTAACTAATCCGCTAGACCAGACAACATCATATCTGTAACTGCTAATAACATCATCCATGTTTTCAAGTTCAACATCAATCTTGGTGGCATAGTTATCACCGTAAAAAACAAAATTCTTTCTTATTGCTTTTCCTTTGCCGGTCAAAAACTCATATTTGATAGCGACGGAATCTTTACTGCTGACTTTATAAAAATAATTTTTTGCAGAAGAATTGAAATCTATTGAAGAGGTATTTACAAGCTTTCCTTCTTTTGTAACGAAGATTATATTAAAGTCACCGCCGTTATTCGAACTGACTAATTGAACATGCTGATTATAAAAATTTGTGTCTTTAACATCGGCATGATACCAGGTTTTATATTTCTTTATAAAATATCTTCTGATCTTTGCACCCTTATTAGTAAGTTCTATCTTAGCAAGATCTGTTTCGATCGTTATTATTTTTTCTGTTAGTTGTTTGGCGCCGAAAGGAGCAGGTTCTTCCAAAGGTTTTGCTGTTTGTTTTTGTTGAACAGGGGGTTTCACTGCGGTTGTATCTTTCTGTTCAACAGCGGTTGGCTGTCCTTTCTTTTTTTGCTGCGGCTGAGGAGCGGGAGAATTGAAATAGAGCCACACCACAAGAATAAGTCCGATGAGTATAAATGCAGATGTTGTTTGTTTGTCCATTTTATTCCTTTATTTATTCTACCGGATCAATCCCGCCTTTGTTAAAAGGATTGCATCTCAAAATTCGCCAAATTGCTTTTGCCCCGCCTTTAAATGCGCCGTACTTTGTAATTGCTTGAACCGCATATTCGGAACAAGTAGGATAAAAGCGGCAGGAGGGTGCAAACATCGGCGAAATAAATTTTTGATAAAGCTTAATTAAATATATCGGAACATGCCGCATCTCAAAACCTTTTCTTGATTCGATTCATCAAATCAATTACTTCCGGCATAACCTCTTTCAATAAAATTTTTCTGCTGTTTTTTTGATTTATTGTATTAGGCGAGAATACAATAAACACCCTCAATTTTTTTAATTCTACTTCTGAATAAATAGCTTTTTTGTTTAGACGATACGATTCCCGTAAAAGTCTTTTAATTCGATTTCTCCAGACAGCTATTCCGCTCTTTCTTGAAACAGCAAAAGCTGTTTTAATTCCACTCGTTTCAGATTCTTTTTGAATGAAAAAAACAGCTTTGAATTTTTGAGACGAAGAAAATAAAATTTCTCCAGCGGAATAAACAAGATCGAATTCGTTTTTACTTTTGATTCTTTCCTTTGAAGAAAGACCAAACTGTTTCAATTATCCTTCGTCGCTAACGGTTAATTTTTTTCTACCTTTAGCTCGTCTGCGCGCAAGAACTTTACGGCCGTTTTTGGTTGCCATTCTTTCGCGGAAGCCGTGTTTATTTTTTCTTTTTGTTTTACTTGGCTGAAAAGTGCGCTTCATTTTGTTACCTATTCATTTGAAAGTGTGCAAAATTAAAGATTTTGTAAGTAATAACCAAAGTTATGAGAAGAAGACTATCTATATATAATGCAGATTTTACATTTTTGTGAAGTTATTAATCAATCTTTAAAGCAAAAGGGCGGATACCTTAGTGATAAGCCCAGCCGAAGTACCTATCACCAATATAACCGCCGCTATCGAGAAAGCTTTTTTGAGGGTTGTGCTTTCTGCAAATTAGAGGGTGCTAATTTGTATATATTATTACAATCATAGTGCCAACTGAACATTGCGGTTTTGATGATTAAATCGAATTGATCTAAGCTTGATTTGTATCAGTTTGAAATGAAGATTTAAAAAGAGTCAGATATAATTTCTCTCTAAAAAGAAGAACCCTGCCGCAGCAGGGTCCCTCTAGACTAAGATTGTTTAACTAATAAGTTGATTACTTCATCAAGATCATTTTCTTGGAAACGTTTACATTATTTCCGCTCAACTTGTAGATGTACATTCCGCTTGCAAGTTTGCTGGCATCGAAAGTTACTTTGTGCAATCCGGATGCTAATTCGTTTTCTACCAAGTTTGCAACTTCTTGACCGAGCGTGTTGTAAACTTTCAACGAATACATTCCAGCATTTGGAACTGCGAACTCAATAGTTGTTGAAGGATTAAACGGGTTCGGATAGTTCTGAGCAAGCTTATATTCTGTAGGTGTAATCAAGTTGTCATTGACATCCGTTGCGTTATTGTTGCTTGAGATCGAGTATACTTGACCGCTCTTTGTTCCGGCATATAATAGACCCGAGCTAGAGCTTACAGTTACAGAGCTTACGCCAACGCCACCCATGCCAAGTGATGTCCATGTATAGCCATTATCAGAAGAGACAAATACACCGCTTGTTAATGAACTAACATACACTTTACCTGTTCCATCACTTACAATCGAGTAAATAAAAGGAACATTTAACGATGTCAATTTTGTGAAGTTATAACCGCCGTCAATTGATCTGTAAAGACCATCACCGTATGTTCCGGCGAATATTGCTGAAGACGTAGAACCAAGAGACCAGATAAGATCATTACCACTGCCTATTTTATTCCAGCTCAATCCATTTGTTGATTTGTAGAGACCGCCGCCAACAGTTCCGGCAAATACATCACCGTTGTTTGTTATTGTTAATGATTGAATGGTTAACGAAGAGCCGAGACCACTATTTATTGCTAACCATGTTGATCCATTATCTATTGATTTGTAAACTCCAAATCCCCATGTTCCTGCATACAATATTCCGTTCTTCGCAACAAGAGAGTGAACATCTTTTCCGAATAATCCAGCTAAAGTCCATGTAAAGCCGTTATATTTGAAGATGCCCTGTTCTGTGGCTGCAAAGAGTAAACCGTTATTGTTAATTTGCGACCAGATAAACGATACATTCATGCTACTGTTTATTATAGTCCAAGTTTGACCGCGATTGGTAGATTTGTAAATTTTGCCGCTGGATGTGCCTGCAGATACATCACTATTAATAGAAGTCATTGAATAAATGATTTCTCCGGCGGCAAATCCACTTGTGAATTGCCAGTTTCCAATATTACCAGAGCAGGTGTTGCAGCCATTGTTTGATACTTTTATCTTAACACTTGCACTATTGTTATATGTATTCGGATCTGTTGTAGTCGTTCCTGTAATACAAGCAACATTGGTTATCTCTTTATCACAAGGGATATTTCCAACAAATGGCGAGAGATTGAATTGCCCGGCTCCTACCATAGATTTGCATATTACCTGACCACTAATCAAACCGGATGGGAAATAAAGAGCAGCAAAAGGCGCTAAAACAGAACCGCGTACATCAATAGCCCTGATTTGTAAATTAGTTGATTGGTAAAAATTATAGAGAACATTGCCAATGCTTGTTCCGTTTACAACATGTCCGCCTGTCCAAGTAACATATGCACCATCAATGTTAACAAGAACTACCGAGCCGTTAGGAGCGTTAATGGTTACACTGGTTGCTGCCGATAAGTTTGCGCCGCTTACTTTGAATACATTCAAATAAGGATCGGTACCGGTTAAAGTTAAACCGCTCCATTGAAATGTTGTAGTACCATTTACTGTGTAACTGCTGAGCATTGTTGAAAGGTTTTCCAAGTATGCTTTTGCAGAAACGAAATCTATCGGGCTATCTTTTCGTAAGCTTCCGTCTATGGTTACAGGACCGATAGGCAAGTTTGTAGAATTACCATAAACTGCATTTCCGTTATAAACTCTTCCGCTTACAAATTGCAGGTTTCTTCCAACAACTAAAACATCTCCGCTGTTTGGTGGTAAAATATCGCCTACACTGTAATTTGCAAGATAAGCATCTCTTCCAACAGCCATTTTACCTTGTGTATCAGAAGATGGTTGATTAAGATCTTCAATTACGAATAAGTTGTAACCTTTAGCTTGTTCTAATACAAATGTTGAACTGTTTATCTTATCGCAGTTTACATTTACTCTTATAGTTAATGTTGCAGATGCCCCATTATTCAAATCACCAACTAACCATCTGCCTGTTGAAGAATTAAAAGTGCCCTGTGAAGATGTGCTTGAAAGATAATCTAATCCGGTTGGCAATAGATCTGTTACTTCAACACCTTTTGATTTAGAAGGACCATTATTTGTAACCTTTATTGTAAATGTAATATAATCGCCGCATCTCGGATTTTGATTATCAACTGTTTTTTCAATCTTAAGATCAGCCTTCAGATCACAAGTTACTATAACCTTCCAGGTACTTTCATCAACAACATAGTCAGAGCCATTTGCCGGACGACCGACTGCTTTTGCTGTGTTTATTATTTCACCGCCACAATCATTGTCCGTTACTGTATAGGAATAACTTTTAACAGAGAAACTGCCGGCACCAATAGTTACATTTAATGGATTTTGTATTCCTACCTTCGGGAACATATCGTCATAAATATCCACTCCGCTTGCAAGCGCTATGTCGCCGCAGTTTTCAACAGTAAGAGTATAGTTTATTATATCACCAGGCTTAGCTGTTTGCTTATCGGCGGTTTTAGTTATAGTAACGCATGTTTTGTAGAAACCGAAATCTATTGTTAAATTATCGTTACAGCCGACTGTAACAAATACTTTTTCTCCCAAATTTGCATCACTGTCTTTGGAATCATCGCTTCCTTGATTCTTGGGCGAAGCATACCACTTTGTTTGTGATGTGCTATAAAGAACTCCACCCATTGCATAGTTAGAAGGGGCAATTCGAACTTCATAAGTTCCATTCGGAATATTCTCAAATTTATATTTACCGGTTCCGTCAGTGGTAGTTGTTTTATAAGGTGATCCACCAATTAATAACTCAACTAAAACACCCGAGATTCCGGATTCGCCCGTATTTTGAATACCATTGGCATTAAGATCGCGCCATACAAAATCACCAATCTTATTTGAACATTGCGAGCAATCAACGTTTACTGTTACATCGGCAGTAAATTCAACATCTGCAGATCCATCTGCCGGATGACCGACCGCCCTTGCTGTATTTTTTAATGGTTTATCGCAGTCGTCAGCCGTTACTGTGTATGAATAGTTTACTACATAGAAATTGCCTGCGTTAAGGTTAACATTGAGTGGATTTGGCTTTCCGACTTTCGGGAACATTGTGTCGTAAATATCTACTCCACTGGCAAGCGGTATATCGCCGCAATTTTCAACTGTAAGTGTATAGTTTACTACTTCGCCAGGTTTAGCTACTTGTTTATCTGCGGTTTTGGTTATACTTACACAAGTTTTGTAGAAACCGAAATCTATGGTTATATTTTCGTCGCAAGAAAGTGTAACAGAAACGCTTTCGTTCTTCAGAGCATCGCTGTCTTTTGTATCATCGCTTCCTATATTCTTCTTTGTGGCGTACCATTTTGTTTGTGCTGTGCTGAACAGGACCCCACCGCTAAGGTAATTCGAATTAGCTACTCTTACTCCGTAAGTTCCGTTCGATAAGTTTGCAAATTCATAATAACCGTTAGCAACTGTAGTAGTGGTGATAATTAAACCACCGGCACTATTCAACAATTCTACTACAACACCTTGAATACCGGGCTCATTATTATCTTGAATACCATTTGCATTTGCATCGTGCCAAACAAAATTGCCGATCTTGTTTTTGCACTCTTTCAAACCTGCATCCCAAGTTAAATCATTTTCACCGGCGCTTAATGTTGTGCAAATTGTTTTGCCGGTTATCGGATCAGCATCAGAATCAATAGCATCGTTTCCGGCATCTTTTGTTGTGAATGAAAATCCTGTCGGCAAATCAAATTTTACGTAGTAACTGCCTGGGATTAAATTATTGAACAAATAATTACCGCTTGTGTTTGTTGTTGTTGTTCCTTTTAGGTTATCGTTGCAATCATATAGTTTTACTGTAACACCGCTTTTTCCAACTTCACCGTAATCTTGTAAACCGTTTCCGTTTGTGTCTATCCAGACTTTATCGCCAATAGAAGCATTGCAAATAACATTTACAGTATGGCTGTCATCAGCGCGAACCGTTGCGCCATTAAAATTATATCCACCTAGAGACGGAAAACCAATTACCCAAGCATTATTTACCAAGTTTCCGCAATTGTTTGGCGTTGTTGTGTAATCATATGTAAATGTTGCACTTTGTCCAGGAGTGAGTGTTAAATATTGGATTTGATGATCCCCTGCTGGATTTAATAATGCATCATAAACCCTTGCACCGCCGGCTAATAGAACATCGCCGCAATTTGTAACTGTAAACGAATAGGTTATTTTATCGCCTACATTGACCGAAGCGGGACCTGTTTTTTGTAAACTGATACAAACTTTGAAAAAACCAAAATCTATTTTCATATTATTTGCACAGTTTAATGTTACGCTTGCAGAATTTGTTGAAGGATCGCCATCGCTGTCTTTAGCAGTATCACCGCCTTGACCTTTTAATGTCATGAACCAGTTTTCGCTTGCCGAACCTCCTGCTAACGCACCGCTTCCTGTAAAGTTGCTTGTAGCAATTTGAACCGTATAAGTTCCGTTATCAACATTTGTGAATTGATAGAACCCGGTTGCCCCAGTAGTTGTTGTTTGTTTAACAGTTGTTCCTTGCAGCAATTGAACAACTACACCTCCAATTCCCGATGATGAACCATCATCTTGAATTCCGTTTGCATTTGCATCGTGCCATACAAAATCGCCAATCGTGTTTTTACATGAAGTGAATTCAATATTTGTAAAAACTTCCTTTACATCTGTAGCTGGAGTTGCAAGAACAAGTTTTTGATGATCGTTTGGATTTGTTTTGTGAACGTACTTTGTTCCCTGAGGAATTTCAACAGTTGCTTTTGCTTTTACCGATGCCGTTCCATTTGAGCCGTAGTTCAAAGTAATTGTTGGAGTCTTGCCATCAGGGCCTGTTATTACACTTGTTGTGCTAAGTGTTCCAAGTGTTGTTGTTAACTGAATTGTGACTCCCGAAACCGGTGTATTTGAAAGTGATATCGCTTGAACATAAAATGAAGCCGGAGTTCCTGCTGGAACCGTTTGATTTGTAGGAATAACTTGAAGAGTTGCAAGAGGATTGGTATTTCCTGCATTTAATGTTGCATCTGCTATAATTGTAAGAGCTCTGGTTTTTATGGTTGCATCTGTTACAGTATTAGCATTAACATTATCGCTAAAATACCAAATTGCAATTTGGACTGCTGCTGCTTCTTTATTATTATCAGTAAGTTTACCTGTGTAACTGGTCTTAAGTGGATAGTAGTTGTTTAGTATATAAGTTATCTGCGCCGGTGTAAATCCTTCATCCCAATATTCAGCGGGACTGTAAGCTAAATCACGTGAAAGATCGATACAATAGAATTTTTTAGTAACCGAATTTAGCGTTCCATTAAAAACTCCCGCAAAAATTGTCATGGATCCACCCGGAGAATATGGCCTTGTAAAAGTGAGATCTGTGCCCTCAGCTTTACTGGTAATTTTAGCAATGCTGGTATAATCTTGCACGCTAAGCAATTTTTTAGTCTGTGCAGACACGGTAGTTGACAAACCGTATATAAGTGATATAAAAACGATCACTCTCAACAACAGTTTAGTATAAGTATTCACCACTTTTCTCCTAATTTGATCTTATAAGTGGTAAGTGAAGGGCAATACGAATGCCATAGGTAAGTTTGATTTTCAGAGCATAATCGAACTTTTTAATGTCTAAACGGGATGGAATTTGTTTCAAAATGATATCGGTAGGAGAAATTGAGTCAAAGGAAAATTGCGAAAAAGACCACTTTTCCTACTTAAAAATCCTAAGATGTAAATTGCAGGAACAACAAAATTTGGAAGAAAAAATACGATAAGGTTACAGGTGAAAAATATTTTTAACGAATTGCTTTATAAAAGGCATTTATTTCTCATAATGGACAATCGAACACTATAATTTTTGCCATTTAAATTTCAGAAATTTTTGTAAATGCTCTATAACCAACTAGTTGTAACTTTATGATTTTTCTAAAATGTTAGAAGAGTTTTTGAAAAAAAATTCTTTCTATTACTA
This sequence comes from Melioribacteraceae bacterium, assembly GCA_041658245.1. Taxonomy (GTDB): domain Bacteria; phylum Bacteroidota; class Ignavibacteria; order Ignavibacteriales; family Melioribacteraceae; genus Fen-1258. The sequence goes on along the minus strand of JBBAAM010000014.1, from coordinate 48,631 downwards.
AACTATATTAATTTTTGTCTTTCTGTAATGAAATTAAAAAAAGATGAATTATTTCAAAAAGTATTAGTGAGCAAGCAGACTATAACTATTGTTGGGAAAATTGTTTTTATTAAGTAAATTATTCATAGGATTTTGGACACAAGTTAAAAATATTTTATCCCACCGATAAGGTATGGCCAGAAAAAACAAGAATATTGTAATCATAGAAGACGACGAGGGTATTTCTCGGTTAATCAAATTCAAACTTGTTAAAGAGGGCTATGATGTTAAAAGTTTTTCTAATGGGGAAAAAGTAATTGAGTATCTGATTCGAGATACACCCGATCTAATAATTTCTGATGTGATGATGCCGGTTATAGACGGACTTACTTTACTGAAAGAGATCAAAGCAGATTCAAGAATATCTGATATACCGGTAATAATGTTATCCACACATTCACATGAAAGCGCAATATTGGAATGCTTGCGGGCAGGGGCTGCGGATTATATTACTAAACCTTTTTCTACAACCGAGCTGTTATTGAGAATTCAAAAAACACTTCTTAAGTAATCCAATCTATTTTATTATATTTTATCTAAATATATTTATGTCGCTCTGTTCAAAATAATTAGATCGGAGTTTTATTGGCCACCGGTTACAATTTTTACATTCTGATAGCTCTATTCATACTTCTGATCTGCGCTTATTTTTTTATGACGAGTGTGTTAACCATTAGACTCATAAATCATATTAGAAATAAACGGCAGGAAAAATTTATTTCTAAATGGCAAGATCATATCTTTGACTATCTTTACTCGAACTTGAATCCTCAAGAGCTAATATCCCGAATACCAAAAAACAAATACAGATATTTGTTTTCTTATCTAAGGACATTTTTGTTTAATCTAAAGGGAGATGATTTAAACCGCTTAAAACAATTAATTACAGAAACAAGTCTTCGCGAATATTTTATTAACAAACTGAATAAACACAGCAAAAAAAAACAAGTAGAAGCAATTTACTTTTTAAGATTTATTAATACAGAAGAAGTAGTTGATCTTCTTGTAAGAACATTAAAGGCACCTAACGAGTTAATTTTCAGAACAACGGTTGAAAGTCTGGCATATCTTAGCGCATATAAAAACATCAATCTTATTTTAGATCTTTCTAAAAAAAGGAAGTATCTAACGAAAGAAAGCATTTTGTCAATGATCATAAAATTCGATCAATCTATATGTCCGATATTGACGAAAAGGCTAGAAACGGAAAAATCAACAGATATTATTTATATTATAATAACCTTATTATGGCATTTTAAGTATGCAAACGCCCTGAAGAATATTTTAAACATCTTGTTTTACAGTGGCGACAAAGGTCTTATCATCGAATCAATAAGATATTTAGGTGAAGTTGAAAATTTAGATTCTGTAAATGCGCTTAGATTTTTCTTATCACACTCTAAACCGGAGATACGCGTTGCTGCGATTCAGGCAGTTAGTAAAATTGGCGATACCTCACTTGAAGAAAATATTATGACAAAAATATTAGATCCCGAGCTGGAAGTAAAAATAGCGGCAGCAAAAGCAATGTATAAGTTTTCAAACAAGAGCGAGTATAAATTATTGGAATATGCTAATAATCCGTCCGGTCAAATCGAATCAATTATTGCCAAAAGAATTATAATAGAGAAAAGAATTTTAGAAAATGATTGATATAATAAGAAGCATCATACAATATTTTAATTATTTTATTTTACTTTATTTTCTTGCTATAGGAAGCATATATATTTTATTAAGCTTTCTATCTTTTTTTAATTTGAAAAGATATTTGAACAATCAAGCGTTCAAAGATTTAAAAGATGTTTTCAGATTAAAAAAATATAAATCAATTTCGCTGATTATTCCCGCCTATAACGAAGAATCTGGAATATACACATCAACCCTTGCTTTGCTGCAGTTGGAGTATCCAGAATATAAAATTATAGTTGTGAACGACGGCTCTAAAGATCAAACACTAAATATTCTAAAAGAAAAATTTGATGCAGTTACAGTACCATATCTTCCGTTCGATCATATTCCAACCGAAAAGGTTAATGCGGTTTATATTTGCAAGAATCACAAAAATTTGGTGATTGTTGACAAACAAAACGGGGGCAAAGCCGATGCTATAAATGTTGGCATAAACATTTCCGACAGTGATCTAATAATAGTAGTCGATGCAGATTCAATCATTGAAAGAGACAGCTTGCTGAAAATGAGCTATCCTTTCGTTGAAAACGAAAACGTAATTGCTGTCGGCGGAACTGTTCGGATAGCAAATGGTTGTCAGATTAATAAAGGATATGTAACCAGTGTAGATTTACCAAAATCATGGCTTGCTAAATTTCAAGTGGTTGAATATATACGTGCGTTTATGTTTGGTCGGAATGGATTTCAAATAATGGACGGCATCTTAATTATCTCAGGCGCATTTAGTTGTTTTAAGAGAAGTGAATTGATAAAAGTGAACGGATTTCTTAAAGATTGTATTGGCGAGGATATGGAAATAATAGTAAGAATGCATCGCTTATTACGAAAAGAAAATCCGAAAGCGTTGATCTCTTTTATTCCGGATCCTGTTTGCTGGACTGAAGCACCGGAAAGCACAAAAATTTTAGGACGACAAAGAAAACGCTGGCAGAAAGGTACTATTGTAAGTCTTATGCTTCATAAACAATTGTTATTTAATCCTCGTTACAGATTATTAGGAATGATAGTGTTTCCATATTTTGTGTTTTTTGAAATGTTCGGACCCATCATTGAAGCTATTGGTTATATTATTTTTTTTATTTCATTGATCTTCGGAATGGTATCATTGAATTTTGCTCTTGTATTGTTTTCGGCAGCAATTCTTTACGGGGTTGTGTTGTCTCTCCTCTCCGTAATATTAGAAGAATTGACATTTAGAAAATATCCGAGCACTCTGTACTTGATCGAATTGTTTGTAATTGCTGTTCTAGAAAATTTTGGATATAGACAGCTCACACTATGGTATCGTTTTGTTGGTTCTGTAGAATATTTTTTTGGCGACAGGAAATGGGGACACATGGAGAAGAAAGGTTTTTCTTCTTAAATGTTAAACTCAGCGAAGGAAGATTGTAAGTAATGAAAAACAAATTGATAGACGCGCTCAAATATTTTGCTTCTTCATCGCTTGCTGTTCTGCTTGTTTTTTTTCTGATCAGAGGTTATGAAATTCTATTTGTCTGGAATAATATAATTAAGCGCGGCATCCAAAAAAATCTTTTGTTTGTATCGTTCCTTTCTGAAACAACTATCTTTTTTGAAATTGCTGCTCTACTCGGGATCGTATTTATAATTCTATATTTAATTCATCGGAAGACATCAAAAATAGTTCTGAATACTTCACTCACATTAACAACAGTTATTTATCTTTTGCTTGATTTATATTTTACAAAGACTTCGATCCCACTCGGCTCTGATCTATTCGGTTATTCAATGTTCGAAATAAATCAAACCGTAACTTCCGCGGGAGGATTAAACCCCATCTACTTTGTTTTGTTGGTTTTGTTTATTGGTATTGTTTCGGGAGTAATATTTTTGTTTCAAAAGATTCGATTTAATTTAACCGTAATAAAATTTTATTGCACTCTAATTGCCTTCTCGTTGATTTTTGGAACCGAACTTACTCCCCAACCGCAAAATTATTCAAACACATCAGAATATTATTTAGCAATAAACAAGCTGGATTTTTTTACTACTAAAACGTATACATATTTTTTTGAAAAAGAGCTCGAGCTGCCGGTTTCCAATTATTATATTGATTCAGGCGAAGGAGAAGAAGTTTTCTTTAAGTACACAGATAGCAATTACCCGTTTCTTCACGAAGAAAACACAAAAAATGTATTAGCTAATTTTTTTAACAGTGGCGAGAAGAGACCAAATTTAGTTTTTATTATAACCGAAAGTTTAGGCAGAGGATATTCCGGCGAGAATGCTTATATGGGCAGCTTTACTCCGTTTTTAGATTCACTTGCAAAACAAAGTCTCTATTGGGAAAATTGTTTGAGTACCGGAGGCAGAACTTTTGCTGCCCTTCCGTCTATCTTTGGCTCTCTTCCGTTTGGCAAAAGAGGTTTTTTAGAATTGAACGAAAACCAACCTGCACATTTTTCTTTAATAAAGTATTTGAGAAAATCCGGTTATAAAGCAAATTTTTATTACGGTGGAGACGCACGTTTTGATGACATGGATCGGTTCCTTCGAAAACAAAATACCGATTTAATAATTGATCAAAATAATTTTGGTACCGGTTATAAAAGAATGCCATCCTCCGGAAGTGGATTTTCCTGGGGCTATGGAGATAGAGACTTATTAGAGCGAAGTTTTAAAGTAATTAATTCAGGAAAACAGGAGAACCAGCTTAACATTTTTCTAACTCTTTCTATGCACTCACCATTTATAGTTGATAATCAAGATCGCTACCGGAAACAATTTGATGAAATCTATTCCGACCTTAACTTAGACCCGGATGTTATGAAAAGCATAAAAAGTTATAAAGACATATTATCAACGGTTCTATATACAGATGATGCATTCAGATATTTTTTTAATGAATTTAAAAAGAGAGAAGATTTTAAGAATACAATTTTTATTATTACCGGTGATCATAGAATGCCCGAGATTCCGATCACTACCCAAGTTGACAGATTTCATGTTCCGTTAATAATTTACTCTCCTATGCTAAAACGCACAGCAAAATTTTCTTCAGTGTCTTCACATTTTGATATAACCCCAACGCTTTTAGCATTTTTAGCGGATCAATACAAAATGGAAAAAATTTCTCTTTCAACATTTATTGGATCAGGTCTTGATACGGCAAAACAATTTAGAAATATTCACAGATACCCATTGATGAGAAACAAAAATGAACTTATTGATTATCTATACGGAGAATATTTTTATTCTGATAAAACGCTTTATAAAGTATTGAAGGATTTAGGTATTGTTGCTTTAGATAATAAAACAATGGAAAACAAGATAGAAAATGAATTTGCAGATTATAGAAGGCGCAATAATTACATGCTGCAAACAAAAAAATTAATTCCAGATTCGCTCCTTAAATGAAATTAAACCAACCAGTTTATTTCTTCTGCAATGAATCGTAATAATTTTTCAAAATTGTACTAACAAGCGGTTGATAATACAACCAGAAGAAACTTTCTCTTTCAGCCAAATCGTTAGAGGGATACATCATCCATCTAAATTTTGTAATACCTGAAAATCTGGAGAGAATTATTTTAACCGGATTATCGCAAAAATCACCACTGAAATAATAAAACTTATAATCATTTTCATAATGTTCAATTACCGCGGGGAAAGGGTTTGGAATATTTAGCGATTGCAAAATAGAATCGCCTCTCGCATTGCTGAAAATTTGATAAACGGAAACAACATTGTTCGATCTTTTGGTTAACATAACATCAAACCAATAAGAATATTTTAACTTTTTGGGAATCCCAAACCGTTTTTGATTTATTTCAGCGGAAATAATATACGGCACTTCTTCTTTAAGGTCAGTTTTATAATCTAATATTTCTAATCTACCATCATTGTTAACTAAAACAATTCCGGATCTTGAAAACGGCCAACTATTTTGATGCTGCGCTTTATAATCTTGAATTACCCAGATAGGTATTTCTTTATTAATTGCAGTATCAAGATTTTCAAAAAACCTTCCTGTCCAACCGCTCCATTTTAATCCGAACATTTCTTCAAATTGGGTTCTAACACTACTAGATGTAGGCGGTGCAATCGTATTAAACTCAGTAAGAATTAATTTTTTCTGAGACTTCATCAAATTTAATAGCGATAATTCTTTGCGAGACATACCGCCATAAATTAATTGCGAACGCTCGCCGCGATAATTATCACTATACCAATCCTTACTGTAAATCCCGTAAAGATCTGTCATATAGATCATATCAATTTTATCTGCCAGATTCTTTAGTTGAACCTCATCAAAGTTTTCTAAATCTTTTATTAAATATTTCTTGTTTTCTTTAGGAAAGAAACCGTAATAATCTTCTGAAACAGAAAATAAATCTCTGTTCGGTTTGCAATATTTATTGTTGTTAAGAATCCAGTTAAAAGATCTGTGCTCGTCGCCGTCTTTTGTAAGAGCGGTTTTATCTATTATAGCAATTTTTAATTCCTTTTTTGGTTTGAGCTGCCACGATACAAACATTATTACAGGCAGCAAGGAAATTATTATTATCAGAAGAAATGTAAGGATGAGATTTCTTTTTTTCATTTTCTGGCGGAATTAAAATAAAAATTTTAAGCCAAGACCGGCGGAAATTTTTGTACGAAATTCGTTTGAGAGATATTCTTCGCGGCTATAATCGCCGGATATATTTAAAATAAATTTACTACTAACCTTTACTTGATACTCCATTCCGAGCTTATCGGACTTAAGCCAATTCCCCAAAAGGTCAACCGAATTTGCGTCCGGAGAAATTCCCGTGCCCGCTGATAAAGCCAAATAATTATCAGCACCCGATAAATAATATCTGATAATTAGTGAATATGAATGAGAAGCTTTTTCAACCTGTGGAGTAATAAATGTTCTTAAGGAGAACCAGAAACTCCCCCAATATTTTCCAAGCGCAAATGTATAGATCCAAGTATCGCTCGAGTATTTTAGCAAACGGAATCCACCATCAATTTCAAAACTTAGAGGCAAACTTAGATATAAAGATGCACCGTAACGCTGTTTCGGAAATATTCCATCTTTTGAGTAACCAAAATTAAGATAAGAATAAACACCTGTCGCAAAACTCGGATACATGTCAATTTCGTATTGAACACCGCTACTAGCAAACCGCTGCGCAAAATTTACTCTTAAGATAGTTGTACCGAAGAAAAGTCTTCTAGAATAACTGAATGATCCAAGCTGCCACGGATCAAATGTTTTATCGAAACGCTCATACTGATATGTTAATCCGATAGCATTTTTTCTGACTTTATCTTTAAGTCTTTCCGCAAAAGAAATCGCATCCGAGTTCGAATTATCTAAACGAAATATTTTTTCAAGAGAGACAAATGCTTCATCATATCTTTGAAGATCATCAAGCACCCTTGCCTTCTTCAATAAATATTCTGTGGAGGAAGGAAATTTAGATAAACCGTAATTACAAAATATAAGCGCAACGTTTGAGTTCCCCGACCAATACTCAAGATCAATCGCAGCGCTGATAGCATCGCTGTTGGTAGGATCTTTACGTATAACTTTTTTAACTATTACTCTGGCGGAATCGTAAATCCCATCCCACGTATATAATCTACCGAGAAAAATTGAGATGTCAGAATAATCCGGGCTTTTTGCTAATGCTTGTTTGCAAAATTGTCTGGCGAGTTTTCTGTTTTTCTGATTAAAAGCGGCGTCTTTAGCTTTAACAAAAAGTTCATCTGAAGTAAGCTGAGTTTGTGCCAATAAACTTATATTCACCAGAAGAACAAGAGACGTCAAAATTCGCCGCACCCACTTCTCCACGTTTAATTTGCAACAAGAGTTTATAATATTCATAATAAATATTTTATTTATTCTTTCAAATAGAACTTTTTAAAAAAGGTTGAAAAAATATTTACTGCTTAAATAAGCATAATAATATTTCTAAGTTATATTAATTACATTACCATTGCAATAATGATCAGTTAATAATACGAAAGGGAAAGAAATGATTTTTGGAAAAAAATATTTTTCTCTTAGCATCAAAAACATTTCAGTGTTTTTGCTTTTTTGGCTTATGAACGGTTATGCCCTGGGAACGGGTTTATTAATAGATCCGGTCCGATGGGTTGTCGATTTTTCAAGAACGCAAAACGGATCTCAATTTACAGAAGATATTATTGTAAAGATTGTAATGGTATTTCTTGTAATTCTATCTTTTATTATTTCATTGTTTATGACACGATCGTTTTTAAGATCGGACAGCATACTTAAAAGAATAGTCCTTTTCTTATTCCCTTTAATTATTTCAGCAGGAGCAGTTTGGTTGTGGATGAATCCAAGCTTAATGCAAAAAGACAATAATATTAGCGAAACAATTGCGAGAAACGGTTCTGAATTTGTGTTTGGCTCGTTTCCAGAAGAGGCAAAAATTAGATTATTAAAAGAAAAGAACTTTACAGCAATCATAAGTTTAATGCACGAAGCTGTTGTTCCGTTCGAATCGAAGCTATTAGAAGAGGAAAAAGAATCATGTAAAAAAGTTGGAATGGAACTTATAAACATTCCTATGCTGCCCTGGATAAGCGAGAACGAAGAAGCGTTAAAACGACTAAAAGATTTAACGCTTAACAAACCCGGTAAATATTATGTTCATTGTTATTTAGGAAAAGACCGGGTAAATATTGCTAAAAGAGTTATTGAAACAACAAACCAAAAGGTCGCTATTAGTTCTGAACTTAAAACAAGATCAATTGAAGATCTTGAAAAGTTTGAACGGGGGGCAATAATAAAATTGGAAAAAGATGTTTACCTTACTCCATTTCCCACGGATGATGAATTCATGGGTTATATTCTGAATGGTTCTTTTAAAAATGTAATTTCATTACTAGATCCCAAAAACGCCGAAGATCTAAAACTGATCGCAAAAGAAAAGAATTTTTTTGAAACATTTAAGATACCGTTTGGAAACTATCCAATACGCCCAAATAACATCAACAAAAAAGAATTAAATCGTGAAGTTGAGAAAATCATGAAAATGGAGCGTCCGATTCTTATTCATTCATTTAAAACTAATTCTCCTCAAACTGAAATTTTTATCTCAGCCTATAACTCGATCAAATCTCAGAAAAAATTATAGGGATCAAAAAATTTATTCGGTCAGCAACGCAACATTTTCGATATGATAAGTGTGCGGGAACATATCCACAGGTCTAAGCTTGATTAAATTATATCCGCCGTCGCAGAGCAATTTAATATCTCGTGCTTGAGTTGCGGGATTGCAGCTTATATAAACTATTTTTTTAGGCATCAATTCTAAAATATCTTTTACGGTTTTTGGATTCATACCACTCCTCGGCGGATCGGCAATAATAACATCGGGCTTTGGTAGATTCTTTTTTTCTATTATCGGAAGAAACGATTTGTTCAAATCAGTTAATATCGGCTCAAAGTTTAAAACATTGTTCAACGAAACATTTACCATGGCATCGGCAATAGCGGACTCAACATTTTCAAATCCGTAAATCTGTTTTACACATTTCGAAATAAAAATTGGAATAGCCCCGGAGCCGGAATACAAATCATAAACAGTTTCGTTGCCATTAAACTCGGCAAACTCCAAAGCTGTATTAAAAAGTTTTTCCGCTTGAGCCGTATTTGTTTGAAAGAAAGAGTTAGCGCTGATTCTGTATTTCCATTTGCCGATGAAATCATAGATAAATCCGCTTCCATAGGAAGCAATCTCATAATCGCCATAAGCAACCTGAGATAATTTTTTGTTGATATTAAAGACCAGTGTTGTAATTTGAGGGAATAATTCCAATAGAGAGGTTTTATATAAAACGAACAAGTGTTCGTTCTCTTCAGAGACGACAAGATTTATCATTATTTCATTATTCAAAAACGACTGTTTTATTACCAGATTTCGTAAAAAACCAGTATGTTTTTGAGCAGAATGGGGTAAAATTTGGTGATTCTTGAAAAACTCTCTTGTGAAATTTAAGACACCATTACTGATCTCCGATTGAAGCCAGCACTTATCTATGTCTAAGACTTTATCAAACATTCCAGGTATATGTAACCCTAATGCGAACGAGCGATCAGGTATTTCTTGCATTGATGAGATCTCGCTTTCGCTCAACCATCTTTTGTCAGAGAAGGAAAACTCCATTTTATTTCTATAGAAAAAAGTCTTATCTGCTCTTATTATTGGCATAATTTCAAAATTATGGAATCCACCAATTCGTTCGAATAGATCTTTTACGTGTTCTTGTTTGAATTTGATCTGTTGTTCATAATCAAGATCTTGCGCTTTACAGCCACCGCATGTTCCGAAATACTTACATTTTGCTTCGATGCGAAACGATGATTTATTTATAAATGTTTTTGCTTTTGCTTCGGCGTAGGATTTTCTAATCTTAATTATTTGTGCAGTAACTACATCACCGGGATATGAACCATCAACAAATACTACAAATTTTTTCGGTTCAGCAGATTCAGTTGTATGAACTTCTTTAATGATTTTTGCAACACCCCTTCCTTCAAACGCATAACCATCAATATCTAGTTCGAGCAGATCACCTTTTTTCATTCTGCACTCTTTTGAAGCAATAACGCAACGAACCCTATATATTTATCGGCACCCAATTTTAAATATGCATTTGACTCATGGCTGATTTTGTTGAGTAGCTTTTTGTAATAACTTTTTTCTTGCTGGGTTAGGTCATTCTTACTACTTTTAAGCATGTCTGCATTAAGTAAATAAAATTCTTTTAGTGTATTTGTTAGATTCACACTTCCATTTAATGTAAATTTTTTTTCGAGATAATATTTAGTCAGATCATTATTAAAAAGAGGCAAAAGATCGGAGGAATCGAAAATATCTTGAACGAACCGGGGGACATCTTTATTTAACACAACGATCTCTCCAACACAGAAAAGTCCGCCCGGTTTTAGAATCCGGTTTACCTCCTTTACTATTTTATTTCTCTTGGTAGAAGAAATTGAAGCTTGTGCATAGACAAGATCAAATGAGGAAGAGTTAAAATCAGTTGCCTCAAAACCCATTAATCGAATATTTATTTTGGATGCGTCTCTCAGTATTAATTTTGAATTTAACAATGATTCATAATCTTCAACAATAACCTCAACATTACAATTAAAGTTCTTAGAAATTATTTCCGCCGGGATTTCACTGGCGGATCCTATTACTAATGCAGAGTTAATTTCAGAAGTCAGATTTTTTCGGAGAAAATTTATTTGTTTTTCTAAACCCGGGAGAAGAATTTTATTTTTGTCCATTTATTTAATCAACATCATTTTCTTTGTCTGCACAAAGTTACCAACTTTTAACTGATAATAATATACACCGGAGGGCAATTGAGAACCTTGCTTATCGGCAGGCATGTTAATAATTGAGAATTGCGAATTATAAATTCCCGGCTGCTGTAATTCATTTATCAGAACGGCTACTTCTCTGCCCAGTAAATCATAAATTTTTAGCGACACTGAGCCCGCAGCAGACAATTGATAACTAACAACAGTGGATGGATTGAAAGGATTCGGATAGTTTTGGTATAAATAAAAACCGGCGGGCGCTGAGCTCCATGCCGAATTATTAACCGTGGTTAAAGAACTTTTTAAGAACCATTTGCGAGTAGTTTGATCTGTCTTAAGAAAATTTAAAAGCATGTCTGCAACTTTTTTTTGCCCGCTAGACGAGGGATGAGTTCGGTCGCTTGTGACGAAATCATCAATTGTCCAAGTTAAACCGTCGCTTCTTGGAGATAAACCATCTGCCCATAAGTAAGGACCCCACGCTAACCACGGCGCTTTTGGATTATTACCGGTGCAGACTAAACTTGTATCGCCGCTAATTTGTTTTTCGATCAACCATTTAACAGAGAAAGCGGATTCATAGGCATATGGTTCCGGATTTAAATTGGTTGTGGCATACCCGCCGTAAGTCCTACTTGAACAATAAACGATCTTACAATTTGGATATTTTTGTTTTATGTTTTTTACAACAGCAACAAGTTCATTTAACAAAGTATTTGCATGAACAGGAAAAGCTTGTGTCGGTCCGGCATCGGCTTCTTTGAGCCAACAAACAGCTACTTGTTTGTTAGTTAAACCGGCTTGTTGCAGTCTTTGCATAATAACAGTCCAAAAATTTGCTGCGGGGTTAGAAATAATTGCGGCAGTTTGTCCTCCCTGAGCGCCATCAACAATAACAAGCTTTTGATTTTTTACCGGATCGGGATCTGCAATAGATTTGAATTGCGAAAACTCCTGCGTTGTATTCGACATGCCGATTGATAAGAAAACATACTTACCTTTTGAGGTATCTACATTTCCGTTTATATCTAAAGGTAAGATTTGTTTAGAGAATGCTAGACCTAGCGAATCGTGCTTGAATGGTCTAACATTAGAACCGGATGGATAATATCCTCCTTGATAATTTTTGTAGTAGCCTGATTTTAAATCATTAATGGGAATTAGCCCAGTAGAAGTCCCTTGACCTAAAATTATTTTTGTAAAAAGAAGTAGAAATAAATATTGTGTTAGAAAACGATTCATAAAAATTTATTTCGTTAATAGCATTTTTTTTGTTTGAATATTTTTGTCTGCCTTCAATTGATAAAAATAAATACCGTTGCTTAAATTAGAAGATAGATTTGAAAATTGAGCATGATATATACCGGGCTGTTTAATTTCATTAACGAGAGTAGAAATTTCCTGGCCTAATATATCGTAAATCTTCAGCGTTATATAACTAGCAGCCGGTAACTGATAACTGATGACAGTGCTTGGATTAAATGGATTCGGATAATTTTGCATTAACTCGAATTGAACAGGAAGGTTTTGAGATGAACCTACATCTGTAGTGCCATAGAAAATAAAATCGGCGTAGATCGGTAAATGATCAGACGCATTTTTTAACGAGACTCCGATTGACGGATCATTTAAAAACCATGTATTAGTACCAGTAGTGACTGCTTGATTAAAATGAGCGCCATCATTCCCAAAAGTTTTAAACGAGCTATCCACATAATCAATCCCACCCGGATCTTTTAATGCTTGAGATATAAGAATCATATCTAATCTTGTGTTTAAATTGGTAGTTGAATAAGTGCAAATAGTGCTGAACTTTGGATCACCGCCCCAGTTTCCCAAAGCGTAGAACATATCAATGAAATATCCCGACGATGTCTGGTCAATCAATTTTTGAAAAGCAACTTCATTAGATGAAAAAATATTGAAATCACCACAGACAAGAAAATTAGTTCTGCCATTATACAAATTTGTTTCATTTCTTAATGATTGTACTGCATCGGTTCTCTTTTGAGCATTTTCAATATTGTCCGAAGTAAAAGAGTTTGCTTTTAAATGAACACCGAAAATTATAAGAGTATCTTTTGTAGTATTGTGTACCATCTTGAATTTGCTTATAACTCTTGTTCTTGCCGAAATAGCGTTATACTCTATTAAAGTTAAAATGGAGCTTTTATAATAGAAGGCACAATCGTTTCCGTCGTTGCCCGCACTATTAGTTCCTTTTATTTGTACCGGCACAGAAGTAAAATCTTGGGAAAGTGCATTGCTTAAAAATTGATTTACACCAACCTGCTGTATCATTTCAACTACAACAAACGCATCTGGGTTGATCTGATTAATAATTTTTTAAAATCTGCGTCTTGATTATTAGGATAGTTGTGAAGGTTATAGCCCATTACCCTAACGCGCTCCTGAGTTAGAGAAACTGTGCTGAATACTATTAACAGAAAAAAGAAAAAAAGTTTTTTCATTTAGATCTTTCGACGCGCTTTATTATTCTTTATGAAATCTAAAAAACAATTTCCTTATTTTGATCATGAGAATATAAGCACACTTGAATTTATATTAGATAAAATATTTATGAAACGGCAACACCTTCTTATTATTATAATTCTATTCTGGGGCTGTAAAGATAAATTTCCGGTTATTGAGGAACTTGGGGGCACACAATACAACCTTGTTAATCAGAATAATCAAAATGTTGTCTTTCCGGATTTTGTAAAGAATAAAATTGTTGTTATAAACTACATCTTTACCAACTGTCCGGATATTTGTCCGCTTAGCACAAACAATATGCGGTTAATACAAGAAGGAATTAAAAAAGAGAATATCAAAAATGTTCAATTTGTATCACTAAGCTTCGATCCCAAATTCGACACACCCGATGTATTAAAAAAATTTACGGGTATAAGAAATCTTGATTTGAGCAATTGGGCTTTCCTTACCGGAGAAAAATCAGTTACGGATTCGATCATAAAAAAAATCGGTGTATTAGCCGTTCCAAATGATTCAACCATTTTTAAGAATGGAAGAAAGATCTTTTATTATGTTCATACAGATAGAATTCAGTTGATTGATGCCGACGGTAAGATCAGAAAGAATTATAAAGGAAGCACAATAAATGTAAATGAAATAGTAGCCGACATAAAAAGTTTACAATAAACAGTACTGGGTTAAAAGTATGAAAAATAATGTATGAAGAAAGTAAAAGGAAAATCGTTATTAATAGTTGCGCTAATCTTCACCCTCAACATGATAATATTTGCACAGCAACCAAAAACTCAATATTCAAAACTCAAAATCAAAAACGCATGGGTACGACCAGCAGCAAAAGGTGCAAACTCTGCGCTTTATTTTGTACTTCAGAATAATGGCTCTAAACCCGACACACTGATCGGCGCAGAATCAAAACTAGCAGACATAGTTGAAGTGCACGAGTCATACAAAAGAGATAATGATAGAATGGGAATGCGCCCCGCCGGCAAATTAGTTATAAATCTGAAATCGGAATTAGAGTTTAAGCCCGGCGGAATTCATGTTATGCTTTTAGATTTACAAAAAGACTTTAAAATTGGGGATTTGTTTGAAGCAGTACTTCAATTTAAATATGCCGGTAAAATAAAAGTCAAAGCAGAAGTGCGCGATACACCGATGACGAAAGAGATAAAACAATAGATTATCTATCAGCCGAATCAACATTGAATTAACCGGGGGCGTTATTCTCATTGTTGTTGTTTTCATTCTCCCCGGTATTACTTTTTAATCTCCCGGCTTTTTTTAATGACTCCTTCAATAAATATTCAATTTGTCCATTGATACTGCGCAATTCATCTGCTGCCCATTTTTCCAGAGAGGCATATAAATTATCATCTATTCTTAACAAAAATTTTTTCTTTTCAGACATTATTTCCTTCTATCAAATCTAAACTGATGAATGCGCAGCTTGATGTCTTTGTTCAATTGTAATTATATATGCAAGAATTATTATCCACGGATATTGATCGATCAATTCAGATTTCTTTTCGATCATAACTTCCGCTTTATCTTTTAGAGATGTTTTTGGCTTGATACGTGCAATGCACTCCTCATGCACATTTTTAATTTCGCAGAAACCCTTAAAAAAATGCGGTGCAATTTTCAACCTTTCCCCCTTCGGCAACATAAGCGTTCCTTTGCTTCTAAATCTATCTTTTTGAAAACTTGCAAAGGGCATTTCAAAACCTGCTTCGCGGATTTCCATAACGGTTCTCCAACAACTTGGTCTATATATTTCCCAATTTTTATTCTGTATAGAAACTTCCCACTTCATTCCCCAAAATCCTTTCTGCTGCAAGGTGCCTATTAATTCTTCACCCGCTTTTAACTCATGAAATCTTTTAAACACGGAGGGTTGTTTAAACCAAATTCTTTGACCGATATATTCTGAAATCATTTTAATTATTATACACTCTTCGTTCTACACTCTACACTATTAATACAACGAGCCTGCATTGATCACCGGCTGTGCTTGGACTTCTGATACTAATGCCACTAATAAATTATTTACCATGGTTGCTTTCTTTTCGTTGTCGAGATTTACAATATTATGTTCGCTCAATGCTTTTAACGCCATCTCAACCATACCAACGGCGCCTTCAACAATTTTTGTTCTTGCGGCAACAACGGCCTGAGCCTGCTGTCTTCTTAACATTGCTTGTGCAATTTCCGGTGCGTATGATAAGTGACTTATTCTCGATTCCAGAATTTCCACACCGCAAACCTCGAGTCTTGTTTGAACTTGTTTCTTCATTGCTTCTGCAATCTCCGCCTGATTTCCAACTAAAGAAAATTTATCATGCTCGGATGAATCATAAGCATATTCGGTTGCAAGTCCGCGTATTGCAGTTTCACTTTGTATCGCGACAAATCCTTCATAATTCTGAACATCGAAAAGAGCACGTGCCGGATCAACAACACGCCACACAACTACGGCGGCAATTTGAATCGGATTACCATGAAGATCGTTTACTTTAATTGTCTCGCTCTGAAAATTTCTGATTCTTAACGAAACCAATTTTTTTGTTGTGAAAGGATTGACCCACCAGAATCCGGAAACTCGAACCGTTCCAAGATACTTGCCAAAAAGAACTAGCACTCTCGAATCATTCGGTTGAACAACTAAGAATCCGCTGAAGGAAAGAAAAATTAAGAATACAATTGGAATAAAGATCCAAAGAACTCCCGGATTATTATTCATTATTCCCCCTACCAGAATTGTTACATCAACAAAAATTGCGATGATAACAATTACAAGCGCTACAAATCCATTCATTTTCTGAGCTGATTTTTCAGTTATTGCTTCCATTTAATACTCCTAATTATTGCTATCGTAATGATATCATATTGGTATCATAATGTCAAGAGGCAGATTAAATTTATTTTTTAGTCCAAAATCAGTGAAAAGATTGTTAGATTTTACCCCAAAATTTGAGAATGTTATGAAGACAAAGAATTTCGATCCGACAAGTTCAACCGCCATATTAATCTATTTAGCGCTCTTAAAATTTCTTCTTATGATTTTATTTGCCGGCAACTATGGAATCTTCCGCGATGAATACTATTATATAGAATGTTCAAAACATCTCGACTGGGGATTTGTTGATCAGCAGCCGTTATGCGCACTCATACTTTTTATATCAAGATCTCTATTTGGCGAATCGATCTTAGCCATCAGAATTTTTGCTTACATCACCGGTTGTATTACGGTTTTTGTTTCCGGATTGATTGCTCGTGAACTTGGAGGCGGAAAATTTGCACAATCTCTTTCGGCGCTTGCAGTAATTTTTTGTCCCGTAATTCTCGGTGGCGGAAGTTACTTCTCTATGAACGTGTTCGATGTGCTTCTTGCAGCATTATTATTTTATTATTTGATAAGATTGATCAAAACAGATAATCCCAAATTATGGATACTGATAGGATTGATATGCGGAATTGGACTTGAGAATAAGTTAACGTTTTTGTTCATCGGTTTTGGTTTGGTTGTTGGATTGATAGTAACTAAGAACAGAAAATATTTTTTAAGCAAAGAACTTTGGATCGGCGGTGCGATTGCTTTTCTAATATTTATTCCAAACATCATTTGGCAGGTGAAAAATAATTTTCCTACGCTTGAGTTTATGCATAATGCATCTACACGTAAAAATGTATCGCTTGGATTTTTAGATTTCTTCCGCGGCTCCTTGATGGAATTAAATCCCGGCTATACAGTATTACTTGCAACAGCTTTCTATTTTCTTTTCTTCCATAAAGAAGGAAAACGTTTTGCAATATTTGCGTGGATCTATATTTCAATTTTTGTTGTCTTTGTCCTTAACAGCGGAAAGCCTTATTACATGGGCGTTCTTTACCCGATGATCATTGCCTCCGGCGTAGTTGGCGCGGATCTTTTGATCGAAAAATATTTGAGAAATTGGGCGCGTTATGTTTTGGTAATTATTTTAATTCCATCGTTCATTATTGTTACGCCATTTGCAATTCCAATATTGAATGTTGATGCTTTCATAAATTATTCTAATGCTCTTGGAATAAAACCCGCAAGCGGTGAACGATCGCGTTTGGGAGTTCTTCCGCAATTCTTTGCCGACCGTTTCGGCTGGGAAGAGATGGTTCAGAAAACGGCGGAAGTTTATAACAAACTTTCCCCGGAGGAAAAATCAAAAGTTATAATTACCGGACAGAATTACGGTGAAGCAGGAGCAGTAAATTATTATAGAGAAAAATATGGGTTGCCGTTCGCCGTTTCTCCGCACAACAATTATTGGCTGTGGGGATTTCCCAAAGAATATACCGGTGAGGTGATGATAATTATCGGTAGTAATTTAGAAGACAACAAAGAATTTTTTAAAGAGGTAGAAGTTGCCGCATCACATTACAATAAGTATGGAATGCCTTTTGAAAATGTAGATATCTTCATCTGCCGGAAACCAAAAATGAAATTGAGTGAAGCGTGGCCGAAAATCAAAAACTTTATTTGATCTTCTTTAAGATCGGCAAGCGGGGGTTAAATCGAGAACTCGTTTTTTCTGAATTGATTTAGGGATTATTGGATTAAACATATGCTTTGACTTACCAACCAACTAATATTAATTTTTATTTGAAACTTTGATCACTTTTCAATTACTGCCGCATATAAATGAAACATAATCACATATATTTTTTTCTTTTTTTCTTTTTCAATTTTGAAATGATAATGAACGCACAAACAGTTAGTGACCCTTCGAAAGCACTCCCGGAGAATATTGACGGCTGGAAAATTTTAACCGATCGGACGTATAACAATGAAACGTTGTATAATTATATTGACGGCGGGGCCGAGTTATTTCTCAGCTTTGGATTTACGAAAGTATTTAACAGAATTTATTCCCGCGACAATCAGCCGGATTTAATGATTGACATTTTTTACATGAATACTTCTTATGATGCATTCGGTGTGTTTTCTTTTTCATCGGTAAAATTTGTAAATAATTTTGGACAGCAATCGCAGGAATCTCATGGGGCAATAATTTTTTGGAAGAATAATTTTTATGTTTCGATTATTTCTAATACCGAAACAGAAGAATCAAAAAAAACAATTATAAGAATTGCAAAATTATTAGATGAATCAATTGCAGAAACCGGACCGCTTCCGGAGATTATTGAATATTTACCGTCGGAATTGCTGGATAAAGAAAGCCTCCGTTATTTCCGTCATTATGTTTGGCTTAATGCGCACTATTTTATATCGAACGAAAATATTCTCAACATAGATCAAAACACTCAAGCCGTGCTTTCACTGTATAATGAGAAAAACAATAAACAGGTTTTACTTGTAATAAAATATTCTAACAGTAGAGAAGCCGCTGCGGCAAAAGAGAAATTCACACAAAATTATAATTCTAAATTACTAAACAATCATGTGCTGAAAGACGGCAAGAATAAGTGGAGCGGGATTGAATTAGTAAATAACTTTTTCATCGGTGTTTTTAACAGTGTGTCAAAAGAATCCGTGAACAAATTACTTAGTTCAACAAAAGCAATTATTATAACGAAAGAGATAAATAAGTAATTAACGGAGTCGTCAACATGAAACAAAAAAATCTTAACAGAAGAGATTTTTTGAAAACCGGTACGTTAGCGGCAAGCGCAGCTCTATTTATGAAATTTCCTCAATCGCTTTTCGGCCGGCCGGATCAGAAAACAAAAGTAGTTTTGATAAGAGATTCGAATGTTCTTGATGCGAACAACAAAGTAAATGCAGAGGTCATTCAAAGAATGCTCGATGATGCGGTGAGAAATTTATTCAACACAAATGATGCCGCATCAGCATGGAAGAAAATCATTAGACCAGAAGATATTGTTGGAATCAAAACAAATGTGTGGAACTACCTCGCAACACCAAGCGAATTGGAAAAAGCGATCAAGAAAAGAATTATGGAAGCAGGTGTTGCAGAGAAAAACATCTCTGTTAAAGACCGTGGAATTTTGAGCGATCCGGTTTTTCAAAGAGCTACAGCACTGATAAACTCAAGACCAATGCGAACGCATTATTGGTCCGGTGTCGGAAGTCTTATAAAGAACTATATAATGTTTGTTGAAACACCCTCGGACTACCACTACGATTCTTGTGCAGATCTTGCAGCTATTTGGAATTTGCCTCATGTAAAAGGAAAGACGCGGCTGAATGTTCTTGTAATGTTAACTCCGCTGTTCCACAGTGTTGGTCCTCATGGATACAGTTCGGATTATATTTGGCAGTATAAAGGAATTATTGTAGGCATAGATCCCGTTGCGTGCGATGCGGTCGGATTAAAAATAATTGAAGCAAAACGAAAAGAATTTTTCGGTGAAGAAAAACCGTTGAATCCTCCGGCAAAACATATTGAACTTGCGGATACTCGATATCATCTTGGTACGTCAGATATGAATAAAATCAATCTGGTAAAACTTGGTATGAAAGAAGGAATTCTTATTTAAAATAAAAAACCCCCGATTAACGGGGGTCAAATCTAAAACGAGTTACTATTAGCTGATCTTTTTAACTTCAGCTGCTTGAAGTCCTTTCGGACCCTGTGTAACTGAGAATTCAACTTTATCGTTTTCGTTTAATGTTTTGTATCCATCGCCTACAATTGCTTGAAAATGTACAAATACATCTTCTCCGCCTTCTTGTGAAATGAAACCAAAACCTTTGGTGCTGTTAAACCATTTAACAGATCCTTGTTTGCGCTCTGCCATGACAGATGCTCCTTTGTTAATTTGTTGATAATTGATTGTTTACGACAGGCTTTAAACAGGTGAGGCTTCGAAGATACTTCTACGTCTACATCTACATCTAAAGTTACTGCCTTTACGGGTGTAAACATACGGAAATGATTATTAGAAAACCAATTTAAAGAGAGCCACCAGTCTGAGATAGAATTTAACATCGCCATTCTATTAATATTGAGATTAAGAGCTTCACGATTTGAAAACGGATGGAAGGAGTTTGTAACGAGGAAGTATTTAGGATAGAAAGATGTTCCGCAGGAACGTCTATAAACTATGTAATACTAAAACCCGATCTTTCTTTTCGGCTTTTCCTTTCCGATCATCAATTCTTTTATTGCTTCAAAGATAAACTTTATCTGTTCCTGCTGTTTGGCAAATCTCTTCTTTGTTTCTTTTTCAAGCTCGTTCAGTTTCTTTGCAAGTATATCATTGCTCTGCAAGAACTTTCTCATCTGCACAAATGCGCGCATAATTGCAATGTTTACCTGTACGGCTCTTTCGCTGTTCAAAACAGAAGACAACATAGCAACACCTTGTTCTGTGAATGCCAACGACGCATATCTCAATCCCATCTTGTCGGAATTGGAGGTCGCAAATTGCGTCCTCCAATTTTTAAATTCATCTTTGGATAAGACAAACATAAAATCCGGTGGGAAACGATCAATATTTCTTTTACCGCTTCTTTCAAGCGGTTGGTTTCTACACCATAAAGTTGGGCGAGATCACGGTCTATCAAAACTTTTTCATTTCGAAGAAGATATATCTTGGAAGTAATCCTTTCGACCGGTAATGATGATTCTGTTCTTTTCCCCATAAAGTCCCCTTGGTTTTTAAGGTCACAAATTGCGACCTTAAAAGATTCTCTGGTTATCACAATTTGTGATAACCTTTTTGAGACGCCAATTTGGCACCTCAAGTTTTCTAATTATAACTTGCCCAAATTTGGTTTCAATATTAAGCAGTAAAATTTGTTGTTATGTAATACTAAAACCCAATCTTACTTTTCGGTTTTTCCTTTTCGATCATCAATTCTTTTATCGCCTCAAAGATAATCTTTATTTCTTCATGCTGTTTTGCAAATCTCTTTTTCGTTTCTTTTTCAAGTTCGTTCAATTTTTTTGCAAGTATATCATTGCTCTGCAAGAACTTTCTCATCTGCACAAATGCGCGCATAATTGCAATGTTTACCTGTACGGCTCTTTCGCTGTTCAAAACAGAAGACAACATTGCAACACCTTGTTCGGTAAATGCAAGAGGTAAGTATCTTCTTCCGCCCCACCCCGTTTTTTGTCCGGTTAAACTTGAGGTCGCAAATTGTGACCTCAAGATTTTGTATTCCTCTGTTGTTAAACGGAACATAAAATCATTCGGAAATCTTTCGATGTTTCTTTTTACGGCTTGATTTAATTTCTTTGCCTCAACGCCGTAAAGCTCGGCAAGATCGCTATCAAGCAAAACCTTTTCTCCGCGTAAAAGAAATATTTTGGTAGTAATTCTTTCGACTGGCAATAATGATTCTATTTTCTTCCCCATAAAGTCCCCTCGTTTTTGAGGTGCCAATTTGGCACCTCAAGGTTTCTAATTGCAACTTCTTCAACTTTGTTTTCAATATCAAGCTGTAAAATTTATTGTGGTTAATGGTAGAGACGAATGGCCATGTGTCTCTACATTTATTTTTTAATTCTCGCTAAGATCTTAGGATTGGTCAATTCGCGGATTGCATCGTTTGCAATCCACCGTGCCGATTTGGAATCCAGCGCTTGAATTTCTTTAGCAAGTTTGAGCGCTTCTTTGTTTAAATATTTATTTCGTTTCCCGATTTGTCTCAACGCCCAGTTAACAGCTTTCTTCACAAAATTTCTTTCATCAACAGAATGTTTTTTTATCAGTGGAAAGAATTGCAAAAAATCTTTGTCATCTCTTTTCTTATCGTGAACCACTATGTAACACAACAATGAAAATCCAGCGCGGCGGATATATTCTTCCTTCTTTTCACACCATTCAAAAATTTTTTCTAATGCGTACGGGGTTTTTCTAAAAAGATTACTGCACGTTCCATCGCAGATATCCCACGAGTTGAAATCGTGAACCCATTTATTCATTTGAGATTTTGTAACAAGTTTCGGATCGTCAATCATAGAAGCAATGTGCCGCGCTTCATGATAACCGGTTTCCCACAGCTTAAGCGCAAATTCGTGATTTTTGCCGATTTTCTTAGCGAGCGCACGCATGTACGGAACATTCAACCCAAAAACTTTTTCAACATTGATTCCGTAACGAGCCATACCTTCAACATTGCGCGGATTGTAATGTTTTTTAAGTTCGGAGATTATTTCTTCAGAAGTCATTTTAATAAAACCATTTTTTTTGTTTGAGAAAAACCGTTGACGGTGAGTTTGTAATAATAAATTCCGCTTGGCAGCGTCGAATTTTGAGTTATGAATTTTGAGTTATGAATTCCGACATGCTGAGTTTCGTTAACAAGAGCAGAAATCTCTCTACCTAAAACATCATAAATTTTCAGTGTTACATAACCAGCAACAGATAACCGATAACTGATAACCGATTCCCCGTTAAACGGATTAGGATAATTTTGATAAAGGATAAAATTGTTCGGAAGAAATTTTTCATTTTTTTCTAACACATCTGTTGATTGATTCAAAACCACTCCGTCTGGAACGCTTGCACTATCTAACAATACTCCATTTACAAAATTGAACGTGTAACAATCATTACTTTCAGATAGTCGAACATTATGTCCCGCGGGATTTTGTGCGCCGGTGTTATTAAAACCTTTTACAATTAAATACCATTTTCCATCGGCACGTTTAATAACACTCGGGTCTGCAATACCGCTGCTGTATGATAATCGAACGCCATTTTCTTTGGTCCATGTTGAACCGCTGTCCGTAGATCTGCTGCTGATAATTCCGCCGGGACCGTTATAAAATAATCTGACAGAACCGTCATCAAGTTTAACTAATTCGGGTATTCCCCCGTTTTGAATTGTCACGCCGGTTGCTTGAAAATTTTTTCCGTCAACACTTTTGGCAAAAATATCCAAATTGCCCCGAACGCAAGCCATTAAGAATGAACCGTCATTTAATTTTATAACCGTTGGATCGGTAATATTATCTGATTCAAATACTTTTCCTTCAACGGTGAAATTAACACCATCATTTGAAATTGCACTGTAGATTTCATGAGCAGTATAATTTGGCGGAGGCGGCGTAACGAAATATCCTTTATAGTAAAATAATCTGTATCTGCCGTCATCAAGCTTGATAACATCGGGATCAACTGCATTGCCGTTGAATTGACCGTCTAATAAAATTTTCTTTCCTCTTTTCCAATTACCGAGCTGATCTTTTTCTGCAAGATAAATTCCGTGGTCGCCGGAACCGGAGACGTAGTAGAAACCAAAGTTTGTCGTTTGAGTATAGTGGATGGAGACATAACAGATGAGAAGCAGGCAAGATATCACTAAAAAGTTTTTATTAAACAAATTACGGTCTCAAAATTTCATAAATGAAAAATAGGAAAGTTTTAAATCAGTAGTTTCTACAATTTTTTAATCTTAATCGAAACGTGGATTAATTGCATTATTATAAATAGAACCGAACCTGTATGAAAGCCCGATAGAAAAGTTATATGAGTACTGAGTTTGAATTTCTCTTCTGCGTAATAAAATATCTTCGAGTGATGCATCGCCACGCGGTAAAGAAATTTGATTGTTTATTTTTGAATAGTTTCCTCTAACATCTAACGATAATCCTTTCACCAATTTCCGGGAAATAAAACCATTTACTCCAAGTGAATACAAATTAAAATCATGTTAATAGTTGGAACCGTTTAAACTGAAACCGACATTTCCCCAGGTTTCAATCAACTCAATAGACTATATTTCTCCCTCCGGAACTGGTTTTCAAATCAGTAAAAAAATGTGAATATCCGCATCGTTTCGGTCCATTATATTATTCACAATCAGAATTTGTTCTTTGATGTAACTCTTGTTGCAATGGCAATCAAGATAAACAATCGGAGCTTCTTTTTAATTAAGCTCCGAGAGTTTTGAGCGATGATACACGAATAGAATAAAAATTAAAATAAATATTGTTGAAGTTTAGTTCATAATTAACATCACAACAACCTGAAGTAATTCTGATTATGTTTTTAATTACTAACAGTAGGCCAATATCCGCCGGCGCTGTTTCCAAACCGCGGATTTACAATATTGTTATAGATCGAACCAAACGAATATGAAAATCCTATTGATCCGTAAAAATAATAACCGGTTTCTAATTGTGTTCTTTGAAGCAAAACTTCCTCAAGTGTTGCGCCCGCTCGCGGAAGTGTAATTTGGTTTCTGATCTTTGAATAGCTGCCATATAAATTTAATGATAATCCTTTAACAAGGTTTAAGGAACATTGGCTATCAACTCCAATTCCATACTTATTAAAGTCGTATAAAAAATTTGCCCCATATAAACTGAAGCTTAATGATCCCCATTGTTCAATTAAAGATAACGTTAAGTTAGCAGTTTGACTCCATAGAGTCTCTTCTGTTTTAAAGTAAACTGTTTCCTTTATATATTTATTTTGTATGTACGATATTTTATAACCTGCTCTTAATTGTCTTCTGTTCGATTCGCTATATGGGAAAAAATTATATTCAATGCCGGGAGAAATATTGTAGCTTAGATCAATATTGGAATAAGTTGATTTGTAAGCTCCAGTCCAGAAACCCCAAGACCATTTATCAGTAAATGATTTTATTATCGATGCATTAAGACTAGTACTTCTTGAAAGGCTAATAAAATCATTATTATTATAACTATAGGAGTTTTCACTATAACTATTCGATAAAGAAAAACTTAGTTTTAACTCTTCGGTAACGCGACTCGCTGAAATCGAACCGTTGAGATACAAATATCCGGTAGATTCTTGTCCATAAAAATAAGTATTTAAGCTTGTTCTGAAGAGCCAAAAATCCCAATCATCATTTTGTGTTTCAGTTTTTGCTTGAGGTTTAGTATAAGAGATGGTCATTTGATCAGCAATTTTGGATTTACCAATATATCTGGCTAAACCAAGTTTAATTGTTTTTACAAGTTTAGCTCTTTGCTCATCTTTACTCTCCGATTGAATAGTCGAGAATTTCACAGTGTCGTTTAAACCGGCAAACATCCTTTGTCCAATATAAAAAAGGGAAGTTTCCGTTCCACCCGAACCAGTAGTCTGATAGGAAAAGAGAATGTGAATATCTGCCTCTTTCCGGTCACGCACGTAATTCACAATTGGTATTTGTTCTTTGATATAGTTCAAATCACAGTAACTACAATCAATAAAAATGTTTGGAGCGCCTTCTTTTATTAATGATTGGTCTTGCTGTGAGAAAGAAATTGAAGCAAAAAGAAATAATAAGAATAGAGATACAACTTTAGAACTCATCTTAACCCCCTAAGGTTAATGGATGAATGAAAAAGACAATTAAGTGTTGCTAAGACTGTAAACGAAACATAATAAAAATTATTGTATCGGACCTTTAAATAGACGTTTATTTATGAATAATGTTACTCTATCAAACCGATTTTTTTAATAACGCTATTTGCCCCGAGTGATATGCATTATGCTGGACTAACCCGATTATTAATCCCTCAAAAGAAAGACCCGTTCCAAGCTGAGCATTTCGTTCTCCGCCAATAATTTCATCAAATCTATCTTCTGGAAACTTTTTGATTACAGCAATTAATTTATTTGTATCTGCAAACAGTTTTTGTTTTACTGCTTGCCAATATTCTTCAGTTTTATCCTTTGGAGTGGGCCATTCCCCTATTGAAGGTTCGGCTGAAACATTGCCATTAAAACGGCTTAGAACTTCTTCTGTCCATGCATCAAGATGTAGGGTTAATTCAATAATATTATGTGCGGAGGGAATTGATCTTTTATTTGCTTGTTCAAAAGAAATGCTTTCAAGAATATCTTTTAGACATGTGCCGTGCCATGGATCGCCGAAAACTGAGTTGTATAATTCAATAGATAATTTTTTCGAATGGTTCACTTAATTATAATTAACCTCATATAGATTTTAAAATTATCACTGTAATGTTATCGAGAAAAATGAACTCTCTCTTTCTATTTTTTCTCGAAGATTTTATTCATGCACAAGATAAGATTCAATATTGAAAAATAAAACGAAAAAAATAGCACCATAACTCAAAATTTATGTTTGATCCGTGAATTATCATAAAAAATCCGCTCTACAAAACTTCATAGGGCGGATTTAGGGGGTATGTATGAGTCACTTGTGCGGGGGAGTTTATTGCTTAATTCTATTATGCTTTTTTTGTAAATATTTTCGTTTCACATAATAGACAGTTATTTCTATACTAAAGGTTTAATGAAGAGTAACAAATATTTTTCCCCTTTATTTTCTCTCTAGATTTTATAAAATTGATACTGTTAATAGAATGAGTTCTGCTTGACAAAAATCGAAATTCTCTCTGCTATTCTTTTTGTTATTAGTGTCGTTGGCTGTAAAGATAATGCAGATTCAACTTCACCGAATACGCCGGCTATTGTTATAAATAAAATAATTGATTCTGTTTCGGTACAGATTAATTATGGACAGGAAGCATCAATTGAGAATAATATTACAATCAAATTTGATGGCGTTAGCGATTCACGTTGCCCTATGGATGTAATATGTGTTTGGGCTGGTGACGGCGGGGTTAGTTTAATGCTGTCCAAAGGAAATGATCAGCAACAGATATTTCTTCACACTACGTTATTCCCACGAGAAATTAATTATGGCGGTTACCGCATAATTCTTAAATCACTAAACCCTTATCCCGTCTCCACACAACAGATCAAAAAAGAAGATTACAGTGTAGGTCTGATTGTTAAACGATAACAAATTTTGATTTGCGAATGAACGTGTTTTAGAAGAGGCAGTTATTGTTTCAATAGCTCCTATTAAAATTATTTTTCTCGATAAGTCTTACATCATTCTCATATCGAATGGTGATATATCAGAAATAGTATGTCTTACATTTAATTCTTTGATCAACTCGCGAATTGTTTTCATTTCAGCTTCTGTTAAATGCATCCTATGTTTTAGCATAGCCAAACTAGTAAAAGCAACTTTAGAAGGCTCCATTTCGAAATTTAAAATTTGCTTTCTGATGTTGTAAGAAAAATTTTCAAGCCTTTCTAATTTTTTTTTAAGCTTTATTATTATTTCCGGTTTGCTAAGATTGTACATTAACAAAATTCCAATATCAAAA
Source organism: Melioribacteraceae bacterium (assembly GCA_041658245.1). Taxonomy (GTDB): domain Bacteria; phylum Bacteroidota; class Ignavibacteria; order Ignavibacteriales; family Melioribacteraceae; genus Fen-1258. The sequence goes on along the minus strand of JBBAAM010000014.1, from coordinate 21,013 downwards.
TTTGATGGACCCGTTGAATCATCCTCTAAAAAACTTGTTATCGAAGAATGTAATTCAAATTCACCCTCGGGTGTGATATTATAAATTGTTTTTTCAGGAAGATTTCCATTTCTCTCTTGCCGTCCTAAAATAAGTCCGTTTTTTTTCAAGTTATTAATTGTTGCATATACTGTCGAATCTGCCAGAGGCAGCCATTTGCGCGTATTTAATCGTTCGAGCATTTTTGTAATCTCGTAAGGATTTCGCTCTCTTTCGGACAATATGCCTAATATTAACGTCGCTAATTTTGATAACATTGCAATAATTCCACTACTTTAATACAGTAGTATTAAAATAGAGCAAGATTTTGATTGTATCAATAAATTTTTAAGAAAAGATTGATTTTATTTCATTTTCGTCATTAACGAATTCCTCGAAGGAAGAATAAATGAAACGTACATTAGGAGTGAGTGATTTGAAGTTCAGTTCTAAAGATTCTTTCCGCTTGGGATTTATAACTATTATTTCTTTTTCCGGAGTCATTTGTTTTTTAAATAATGCTTTAATGTGTACGTCTGAACTGGAAAGTGAATAACCGATGAACACAATTTTTTTTGTTGCTCGAATTTCGCGTGATGCTTCTGTCATTAACTGTGAAATTAATGGATGGTGGATTGTTTTGAGATAAGTCGGGGGCATAATAAGTGTCTGAAATTCTGTCCCATCAATTGGGCACAAAACCTCATATTCTTTATTCTCTGGATATGTATAACCCAAAAATTTTCCTTTATTCAAATCTATCATTCTATCCCAGGGAGTAAGTAAAGTTTGATTACAGCATTTGCAATATTTCCAGTTCAAGCTTCCGTGTAATTTTATAATTTTAAAAGGAATTGGATCATCATTTTTATCTACTAATATAGGCTCTCGCGGATTAATCCAAAAATTAAAATTCTGTAATTCCGGTAAGCGCTCGTAATTCATTAAATGGATACAATAATCAATGTACCCGTGATTCTTAAACAAAAAATCAAATGCTTGTTCAAGCAAGGTGTCATAGTTTAATGTAATAATTGAAGTATTCGAATTATTTTTTTGAATTGCGTTCCAAAAAAGATGATAGAAATAACTTCGTTTATCGGTTTGAATATTAACAACGTAGTGAATTAACTTAATTAGATATTCTTTGATGTCTCTAATTTTTTCATTTGTATATTTTGAACTAAGACTCTCATTCTGCTGAATAAAATAATCAATGAAACCAAACACTGCTTCTAACTGCGGATATTGATTTGTAGTTGGATTGAATTCAAAATTATCTTTAATAAACTCTACTACAATTTTTCCAATCTCTGAATTTTCAATCTCGTTTATTCCACCTGATATGATCATTGGTAACATATCTCTCTGCAATGGAACTCCATCGGGGTGAGAAGCTCCTGCACCCAAAACAAAAACGACATCTCTATTTGCAGAATACCTTAAAAATTTTTCAGCAAGATTCATTTTATTAGATAGCTATTTCAGCTTTATTTTATAAGGGCGAAATAAAGGATTAAATTTGTTAAAGCATTATCAAATAATTCCGACGAACAAATATAACTTTATTCTTGAAACTGTTCATTAAAAAAGAGGAGGGTATTCTTAGATCAAAAATAATTTACTTGTTGATCTCCAATAAAATCAACTTTTTTCCTTTTTCATTTCTTGAATTGGTAGGTTTATATGACAACTCGAAAACGGTGGACTTTTTAATGTGTGCTTTGTATTTCAATTCCGCTGTTTTAAATTCATCTATCAAATCTCCCCCTTTAATTGTAGCAATGTAAGCTTTTTCTTTTATTAAAGGCAGCGAATAACGAAGAAGAATAATTAATGGAACTGTTGCGCGACTTAATACTAAATCAAAAGAATCAGAATATTTTTGTTTAAACTCTTCGCTTTCAACTCTTGAATTTTCCGCAATAATATTATTCAGTTTAAGTTTACTAATAAATTCTTTTACTGCTTCAATTTTTTTTGTTGTTGAATCTACAAGAACTCCCCGCATTGCGGGACGAGTTATCGCCAAAGGAATTCCAGGAAATCCTCCACCGGTACCAACATCTAAAAATTTAGAAATTTTATTTGGAAGAAATTCAGCAATATAAGAAGAAATAAAAATATGACTTTCTATTATTTGTAAAACATCTCGACGGGAGATTAGGTTAAGTTTTGCGTTTTTTTGTGAAACAAGATGTGCAAAGTGTGCAAGTCTTTCTAACTGATATTCATCTGGATTAAGACTATTTTCCCAAAAAAGCTTTTTTAGTTCCCGTAAATACTGTTCTTGAAGATCCAACAAAACCCTCTGAATTAACTTTTTAAATATACTAATAAAACGGAAATATCTGAAGGTGTCACTCCAGAGATTCTAGAGGCTTGTCCTATCGAATGTGGCTTGATTTTAGCTAATTTTTCTCTTCCTTCAGTAGAAATAGTCTTTAAATTATTATAATTGAAGTTTAATGGTATTAACATTTTTTCTAACTTTTCTGTTTTTACGACTAAATCTTCCTGTCTCTTAATATATCCCTCATATTTAATTTCAATCTCTAGCTGCTCTAATAATTCTTCCTTATTAAACAAATTACTATACATGACTGAATCCTCTGACTTTAACATATTTAATATTTCTTTTAATGACAGTTCTGGTCTTTTAACTAACTTATCAATTGTTTCAGAGTTTTCAATCTCGGAAAGATTTTTTGTCTCAAGTAGTATATTTATTTGTTTGGGTTGTATTTTTGTTTTCGACAACAATTCTTTTCCTGTAGCTATTAATACTTCTCTTTCTTTCATTTCACCAAATAATTCTTTAGATATTAATCCAAATTCATACCCATATTTTAGAAGTCTTCTATCTACATTATCTTGCCTTAAAAGAAGTCTATGTTCAGCTCTAGAAGTAAACATTCTATAAGGTTCATTAGTGGATTTCGAAACCAAATCGTCTATTAAAACTCCAATATAAGCTTCACTTCTTTTTAAAATAAACTCAGGTCTTTTTTGTATTTGGAGCGCTGCATTAATTCCTGCTATAATTCCTTGTCCTGCAGCTTCTTCATATCCCGAAGTTCCATTAATTTGTCCTGCAAAATAAAGTCCCTTTATTAACTTAGTTTCTAGAGTAAGATCTACTTGATACGGTGGAAAATAATCATATTCAACAGCATATCCAGGACGGACCATTTCAGCATTTTCGAGTCCCTTAATTTTTTGTATTGCTTCATATTGTATCTCTGTTGGCAATGAAGTTGAAAAGCCATTAAGATAAATCTGATCTGAGTCTAAACCTTCTGGCTCTAAAAAAAGTTGATGGCGAAGTTTATCAGAAAATCTAACAATTTTATCTTCAATAGATGGACAATACCGAGGACCAACACCCTCAATTAGCCCAGTGAACATTGGTGATTGATTAAATCCTTTTTCAAGAATACTGTGGACTACTCTATCAGTATAGGTTATATGGCAGCTAACTTGTGGAAGAAATGGGAACTGTTTTTTAGAAGTTCTAAGCGAAAAAGGATTAGGTTTTTCATCTCCCTTTTGTTCTTCCAGAATTTTCCAGTTGATTGAATCTTTTTTTAATCGTGGTGGGGTTCCGGTTTTTAATCTGCCTGATGAAAAACCCATATTTATTAGCGATTCGGTTAATCCTAATGCCGGTTTTTCGCCATACCGTCCGCCTTTTAATGATGTTAGGCCTGTGTGCATTAATCCGTTCAAGAAAGTTCCAGAACAAATTATAAGCGCTTTACATTTTAACTCATTTCCCGAAATAGTTTTTACATACGAGATTCTCTTATTCTCCTCATAAATCTCAAGAATTGAATCTTCAATGATTTCAAGATTATTAAATGATGTTATTAAATTTACAGCTTCTTGCGAATATAATTTTCTATCGGATTGACATCTACCCGCCCATACGGCAGGGCCTTTTGATTTGTTTAGTACACGAAATTGAATTCCAGTTTTATCGGCTAAAACACCCATAAATCCACCAAGCGCATCAATTTCATGGACTAAATGCCCCTTGGCACTACCTCCGATTGCCGGATTACATGACATTCTACCAATAGCATTTTTGTCCATAGTAACAAGTCCGACAGAACAACCCATTTGAGCAGCTGCAATAGAAGCCTCGATTCCGGCATGACCTCCACCAATAACTATAATATCAAAACTTCTCATTAAACCCTTTCTGTTTCACATGGAACGATTTCATTTATCCAGATAAGACATAATCAGTTTCCCGTGAAACTAATTATTTCCCGATGCAGAATTTTGCGAAAATATTGTTCAATATGTCATCAGAAGACACAATTCCGATGATTTCTCCAAGGGAATCCTCGGCACTTCTAAGATCCGTGGATATGAATTCACCGCTCATTTTATTCTCGGCTGATTTTCTAGCATTTCTTAGTTGCTCAGTTGCTTTAAGAAGTGCTTCATAATGACGGATTGATGAAATAATGGCAGATTTTTCAGTATAGTTGCCAGAACCTACCACTTTTTCTTTCAGTAAATTAAATAAATCAGTTATACCCATACCATTTAATGCTGATATTTTTATATCTCCAATACTAGATTTCCCAGGATTTAGATCAACTTTATTCAATACTATTAATATTTTATCTTTGGATGTAAGTTGTAATAATTGATTATATAAGTCCACAGAAAAACTCTCGGTAATATCATTTAAAAAAATTACAATATCCGCATCTCTGATTGTTTTTTGGCTACGAGATATTCCCTCTTTTTCTATTTCATCATACGAACTTCTAATTCCTGCCGTATCAAACAAACAAAATAGAATTCCATCAATTGAAACTTCTTCGCGGATAACATCTCGTGTAGTCCCGGGAATATGGCTTACAATAGCCCGAGATTCTTTCAAAATATAATTTAGAAGAGATGATTTTCCTACATTCGGTTTACCAACTATTGCAACGTTTACACCATCTCTTAAAACTTTGCCAAATCTATATGTTTTTAATAGTTGATCAATTTCGAAAATTATTTCATCAATTAATTTAATTACGTCATTCTTTGAAACGAATTCTAAATTTTCTTCAGCAAAATCCAGCTCTAATTCTATAAGCGATGATGCAGTTACCAATTTATTTCTGAGATCCTCAACTTTTTTAGAAAGTAGTCCATCAAGCTGATTTCTAGCTCCTCTAAAAGAAGCTTCTGTTCTTGAGTTTATTAAATCTGCGACAGCTTCAGCCTGGGCAAGATCAATTCTACCATTCAAAAATGCACGTTTCGTAAATTCGCCCGGTTCTGCTAAACGTATATTTTGTTTTAACAGTGTTTGAATTATTTTTTGTGTTATTAGAGAACTTCCATGAGTGTTGATTTCTACAGATTCTTCTCCGGTATAAGAATTTGGTTTTTTGAAAATTGAAATCAGCACATCGTCTATCAATTCTTTATTTTCATCAAAAATCTTTCCGTAATGAATTGTGTGCGTTGAACTATTAGATAATTTATGTTTACCCTCAAAAATTTTATCAACTGTAGAAATACTACCAGAACCACTAACTCGTATTACCGAAATAGCGCCAACTCCGGCTGGTGTTGCTAAAGCTACTATTGTATCATCTTCGAAATTCATTTCGTTCCGGAATAATTAATTAAAGAGTTTGAGAAACGGGGGCACTAAATTAAAACAATTAGCGATTACACTCAATAAACAGACTACGTAATAACTGACAGTAAAATATTATTACTAATTCAATATTTACTAACTCGTAATATTTTATTACGAGCTCGAAACTATTTTAGTAAATAATTTGTATGAACGTTAAATTAGTGTTAGAAATTATGTGGGTTATTACAATGGCTTTTAATTTTAATAAGTTTACGGTCAAGGCTCAAGAGACTGTTCAAAGCACAATAGAGATTGCTCAGAACTATTATAATCAAATTGTTGAACCTGAACATCTTCTTGCTGCGATGCTTCAGCATACATCAATTGCAGAGAGTGGGAGAGGTGCTCGCGGAAAAAAATATCGGTCTTGAAGTTGAAGAAGATGCAAAAGATTTTCCGCTTCAGCACGGATATGATTTAACATACGGCGCGCGTCCTCTGAAACGTACTGTACAAAAATTTATAATCAATCCGCTCTCTGCTGAATTACTAATGAACAAATTTGAATCGTGTGATACAATTGTAATTCGTTATCCGGGAGCGGGGAAGCTTGAGTTTATTAAGAAATAGTTGTTGGATATTAACGGTTGGCGATTTGTATAATTTTCCAACAAACATCTTTCATCAGGACAAAAAAATTCAGAGTCCGTTACGCGCGGTTCTTATAAGTTATTTTCACTTTAACAGAATTTAACTACCCGACTAAAAAATACTTTTCTATTTTTCTAACCACTATTTTCAAACATTGGTAATTTCTATGAATTTATCTTTCAGTTACTTCTCTCAAATCAAAAAAATATTAATTCTGTTTTTATTCCTTTGTACTTTTAATTTTATAACAGCACAATCAAAAAGCATAAACGCAATACGTACAAGTACCTCACCGAGGATTGACGGCGTGCTTGATGATGCTGTCTGGAAGAATGCACTTCCTATAAAAGATTTCCTTCAACAGGAACCGATTGCAGGCGCACAACCATCTTTACTAACCGAAGTAAAAATAATTTATGATGACAACTATCTTTACATCGGTGTGATGTGTTACGATAACGAACCGGATAAAATTATTGCGCGGGAAATGAAATGGGACGGGATGATAAGCAACGATGATAACATCAAACTGATCTTCGATACATTCGACGATAACCGAACTGCTTATTGGTTTGGAACAAACCCGCTTGGTGCACAAGACGATGCACTCTTAACCGGATTTGAGATGAACGATTTTAATGAAGCATGGAACGGTGTTTGGGAAGTTGAATGCAAAATTCTTAATAACGGCTGGAGTGCCGAATTCCGTTTTCCGTTTTCTACTTTCAAATTCTATAATAAAGAGAAACAAGTATGGGGATTTAACATAGAGCGGACTATCCGCAGAAAAAACGAAACAGTAATATGGACTTCGATCGGGAAAAATTTAGGTCTAATCAAAATTGCAGAAGCGGGCAGTCTTACCGGAATAGAAAATATAGAGCGGGGGAATCCGATTTATCTTAAACCATATTTTACTGCAGGCGCACAATTTATTAACGGCGATAAAAAATATATATACGAGCCGGGGCTTGATATCAAATACGGAATTACCGAAACACTTTCACTCGATGCAACTATCAATACGGATTTTGCGCAAGTTGAAAGCGACCGATCTAAAATTAATCTTACCCGCTTTCCGTTATTCTTTCCTGAAAAAAGAGAATTCTTTTTGGAAGGGAAAAAAACTTTTGATTTTAGTTTGGGCGATAATAATAATTTATTCTACACACGTAGAATTGGAATTAAAGACGGAATTCAAATTCCAATTATTGCAGGAGCCAAACTTGTAGGGCGGTTAGGCAATTTTGAAATTGGTGCAATTGATATGCAAACTGCTGCAAAGGGCGATGAACCAACAACTAATTACGGCACTGCGCGTGTTAAATACGATCTATTCAATTCTTCCTCGGCAGGATTTCTTGTTACCAATAAATTATCTGCTTTCGGTTACAACCGTTCTTTCGGCGGCGATCTCAATTTTGCTTTCAATGATTTTCTTGGCGATCAAAACTTAATTGTACATGCTGCGGTGGCAAAGACAGATGAAAAAGACGGGGCTAAAAATTCATGGGCGGGTAATTTCTTTGTGGATTTTCCAAACGATCTTATTGATACTTATCTCGGTTACAGATTCGTCCAATCCGGATTTAATCCAGCGATGGGTTTTATTGCGCGCAAAGGTTACCAACAGCTTGTTTATAACCTGGATATATCCCCGCGTATTAATAAATATGGAATAAAGAAACTTGATTTCGAAGTGTTTCAATCGAACATGTATTTTGATAATAACGGCAATCTTCAATCTGCTCAATTTGCAATGAGTCCGCTGGATATAGAAACGGAGAGCGGCGAACAATTTAAGTTCGGAATTCGTAGAACATTCGATAGACCCGATGAAGATTTTGAAATATTTAACTGCACACAAATACTTGCCGGTGAATATTGGTACACCACTTACGGTGCAAGTTTCGAATCTTCTTCATCAAGAATTGTTTTTGGAGTTGTTAATTATGTTTGGGGTGGTTACTATAACGGAACAAGAAAAACTTTTTATTCCTCTCTTTCACTTAATGCCGATAAACATTTTATTTTTTCCGGCGATTATACCTTTAACAGTATTGATATAAATGATAACCGTCTGAACACAAGTGAGATCGGCGGACGGATCGGTTATAATTTTTCTACAAAACTTTTCTCTTCCATTTTTGCGCAATGGAACAATGAAACCAATGAAGTTAATCTCAACTACAGAATAAATTGGAAACCGAAGATCGGCAGCGATCTTTATCTTGTTATCAATCAGCTTCTTTCTACGGAAGGGAAAGTACGTTCAAAAGATTTTGCAATCCTTGCAAAGTTCGTATGGCTGATTACGCTATGATTGGTGGTCGGTGTTTTACTGTCATTCCGGAAAGTCCCGATTTATCGGGAGTTATCCGGAATCTATATGATTTTTCTTTTATTGATAAAGTAGGATTTAAAGTTTAAGTTGAACTCAAAGTTAGGGGATGGACTTTGGAAACTGCTGTAAAATTACCTTTACGAAAACCAAAACTTCTTGATCAAGTTCGAATAACTCTACGGACGAATCACTATAGTAAAAAAACTGAAGAGAGTTACACTTCTTGGATTAAGCAATTCATAATCTTCAATAATAAAATTCATCCCGATAAACTTGGACCTGAAGAGATTAAAAATTTTATTAATCATCTTGCAATAAGCAGGCACGTATCATCTTCAACGCAGAACCAGGCGTTGCAAGGGGTTCTTTATTTATATAAAAATGTATTAAAGAAAGATGTGGGGTGGATTGAGGATATAAAGCATTCAACAAGAGTAAAACATTTACCTGTTGTGTTTTCTAAAAGAGAGGTGATAAAAATATTTGACAATCTTGAAGGAACTCCAAAGTTAATTGTTTCTCTTTTATATGGAGGAGGTTTGCGTTTAGCTGAATGTCTTAACTTGAGAGTAAAGGATATTGATTTCGATTATAAACAAATAATAGTACGGGATGGCAAAGGTGAAAAGGACCGTCATACTGTTCTTCCAATGTCAATCCAACCGGAATTGAAAAAACATTTAAATGAAGTTTATATAAAGCACAAAAAAGATTTAACTGACGGCAAAGGTGAAACAATTCTTCCATATGCACTCAAGAGAAAATATCCAAATGCAGGTAAAGAATTTGGCTGGCAGTATGTATTTCCTGCAGATAAATTTATAAAGGAAAAGGAGAGTGGTTTAGTTTTTAGATACCGTGTACATGAGACAACAATTCAAAGGGCTGTTAAAGAAGCAATTAAAAATGCCGGAGTAAATAAACCGGGAAGTCCACACACATTCCGTCATTCTTTTGCAACACATCTTTTAGAGAATGGCGCTGATATTAGAACAATACAAGAATTGTTAGGGCATCAGTCGGTTCATCCCGTGAGATATTTAGTATGAATTACTTTTATACATACGTGTTAAGGTCTGAGAAAGATCATAAACACTATGTCGGTTACACAAGGAATTTATTAAAAAGATTAGATGAACATAATAAAGGTAAAGTTGACTCTACAAAGAATAGATTACCATTAAAATTAATTTATTGGGAAGGATGCTTAAATCAACAAGATGCCACCGGTAGAGAAAAATATCTTAAAACCGCTTGGGGCAAAAGATATATTAAAAACAGAATTAAGAATTATCTCACGGGATAAAGACAACAATGATATATACACATGTATTGAATAGAGGGATTGGAGTAAAGAGTCCTTTAGATTACTGAGAGTGAGGATGATAGATATGCATACACCTATTTTAGAATATTGCGAAAATGAAAAGTTTTGGAAGAAATTGGAACGTAGATATGCAACTGCATGCATATCTACGTTCCTTAGCTAATAATTTCATGCAGTATAAGTAATAGTTATACCTATTTAATATAATAAATAAGTTTGTTGATTTTTATTTTCAAGAGATTATTAACAAAATTTTCAATTAGGTTTACTTATGAAACTATCTGATTACTTCAAACCAAAATGGCAGCGGAGCGATCTGCAAGTTAGAATTGAGGCCATAAAAAAAATTACCACTGAGTATAATTTGCTATCAGTAATAATTAATGATCCCTCACTCGAAGCTCGATTAGAAGCAGTGAGAATGCTGAACCCAGATTTAGAAAAAGCTCGATCAAATGCAGCGAGAATGAAAATTATAAATATAGGAGATTATGGTGACAAATTATTTAATGAAATTCGCGATCGAATGTGGAACAAAGAGAAAATGTTAGTAGATATAGTAAAGGAAAATTACCCAGTTGAACTTCGTCTTGAAGCATTAAAATTTATTGATAAGTCAAAAGATTTGGAAGAATTAGCGTTAGTTGTTTCCGATTTGAATGTATTCAAGGAATTGCACAATAAAATTAAAATCAAACGGATTAATACATGGGAGATATTGAAAAAATTAACAAATCAAGCAATCCTTCATTTTCTTGCCTTGAATGAGGATGATTCTAATAATGCTAGGTGTTATTTCGGCAAAATACATGATCAAGATATACTGTACGAAATATTTAAAAATTCAAATAAAAATAGTGTTAAATCAGTAGCATTAAGCTGTTTTAAAAATCAACAATTGCTCTATGAAATTGCGTTAAAGGATATGGATCCTGAAATCCGCCGAACTGCTGTTTTTACATTAAGAGACGAAAAAATGCTATTGCAATTATATAATAATGAAAGTGATTCCTCAGTTAGAGAATATATTGCAGATAGCTTTAGTCTAAGTCAAAGTGAAACAGCTAAAATTGCGAAGAATGATCCCGATCATAATGTTCGGAAAATAGCTATCATTAGCCTGAAATTTTCTCATAAAAAAAAGTCGCAAGATATATTTTATGAGATAGCTAAAAATATCGAAGAGGAGCTTCCCTTACGTAAGATCGCAATTGAAAACCTTTATGCACAAAAATTTGGTGAATATTTATATCTACTTGTTCGAAGTACAGAATCTTGCGATCTGCGTATTGCAGCAATTGAAAATCTTTTGGAGAATAAATCAAAGCAAATCTATGCAGTGATTGAAGAGATTGCGATAAATGATCCCGATATAGTAGTTAAAAACTATGCAACCAAAAAACTGCATTACGAAGAAGAATTTCTTGCCAAATTAAGAAGTTTGTGTATTGCATATACTAAAGGGGATAAGACAGAAATAAGTGATTTGGAACCAGAGGTAATAGCTATTGGTGAGGAACTTAACTTCAAAGGTGGAATAGAAGAAATGAGACGAATTTATCATAAAATTGGTGGGCTCCCCGGACAAAGAACACTTGAGATGTTATGGCACGGTATTGGGCAGTGGCGAGGTTAAAGTTTATTTCAATTATTTTTTTTAACAAATAGGTATAACCAGCTTTTCCACCCGACCGCGTTTTCATTGCGACATTATTCAAGTTTTCGGGTTAGGTGAAAAATTAAGCATTGCAAGTAAGATTGTTCTATTAAATAAAATTGTTAAAAATTATTGGTAGTAGCTTTTCAGTTTGACATCGTAGTTCTGGGCGGACGGGTGAAAAGCAATGCCGTTATACGTTTTTAATTGATAGCAACAAAAATTATTAATACGGAGATAGTAAAATGAAAAAATTAATTTTTTTATTATCTACGATTATCCCATTGATCTCATTTACGCCCTGTTATGCACAACTTCCTTTTGTTGGTATCGCTAATAAAATATTTATAGTCGATGGTAAGCCATTTCGTTTTATTGGTGCTAATTCAGTAAATCTTATTTTTTATGACGACTATTACTATAGCGTTGAAAAAGCTATTAGAACTGCAAAAGAGAATAATATTATAGTTCATAGACTATATATGGACTGGGGCTACTGGAAAGCTTCCGATTATGATAGAATTCTCGATATTGCCTCTAAGTACGGCGTATATCTTCTTTTGACTCTTACAGATTGTGTAGCCAGTACAAATTCTCCCTATCGAGACTTTGCAAACGAACAGAGCATTACCAATTATAAAAATAGGATTAGCCAAATAATATTACGGAAGAATACCATTAATGGTAAAATCTACCGAGATGATACTACTATCCTTGGTTGGGATATTGCAAACGAGCCAGATCTACAAAATTATACTTTCTCTCAAATCCAGCATTGGATAAGCGAAATTTCTAAACATGTTAAAACTATTGATACAAAACATCTTGTCACTATTGGAATAATGACTGATATTAATGAATATGATCAAGATGGAGCTCAATATGATGCACTCAACATCCCGGAATTAGATTTCTTTTCGTTTCATTTTTATCCGGTTCCATCTAATTGGAATAAAAAGGATTTACTTAAAGACTATATCTCTCGAATTGAATTTCGAACAAAGAAATTTCTCTCAATGGGAAAGCCGGTATTAATGGAAGAATTTGGATTTGCCTCAAATTGCAATTTGAATTTTTCAGTAAGAAAAGACACCAATCTAAAAAGTATTTACTGCGAAGTTTATAAAAAGTCTATGGATGCTGCTTTTAACAATGGAGCTACCGGTGCTATGTTTTGGGGTTGGGGTGTACCTGAAGATAAAAAGGTTCCTTTGTGGTGGGCGCTTGAAGATCATGATACAACGGATACAGAATTCTGCGCTTTAATAAAAAGCTATGGTGCTGCTTTTATTAACACTGATATAAATGATGCATCAAAAAATTCCAATGTGAAAGAATCTTATAAGTTATTTCAAAATTATCCCAACCCATTTAATCCGATAACAATAATAAATTATTCTGTATCAAATACGAGTTTTGTAACATTGAGAGTATATGATATACTTGGGAAAGAGATAGCTATGTTGGTTAATGAAGAAAAACCAATTGGAAATTATGAAGTTGAGTTTGATGGAGGTAATCTTTCAAGTGGTATTTACTTTTATAGAATGCAAGCTGGAAGTTTTATAGATACAAAGAAACTTATTTTACTAAGATAGTCTAAACGTATAACCAGCTTTTCCACCCGACCGCGTTTTCATTGCGGCATTATTGCAGTTTTTGGGTTTGGTGAAAAAGGTAAGCATTGCAAGTAAGTTTGTTCTATTAAATAAATCAGTTAAAAAATATTGGCTGTAGCTTTTCAGTTCGTCATTGCTGTTCGGGGCGGACGGGTGAAAAGCAACGCCGTTATGCGTTAATCAAAGTATAGATATGAAACTTAATATGACTGAAGATGAGTTGAATTTACACATATTGTTATCTAGTATTCCATTAAAAGAATTAGATGATAATAAAATGCCTATTAATAGTGCGTCGGGCTGTATAATAGATTATTGTAATAAGAGTTTCATTTTAACAGTATCCCACGCTACAAAGAATTTTGGGAAATGGGCTATCGAGATTGCTTATGAGCCTTCAAAAGGAACACAGTTGTATTTCATAGGACAAATGAATTTTCTTATAGAAGCTACTTTAGGTTCAAGCATTGTAAAAGATGTTGACTTTTCTTATGCAATTGTTCCTGAAAATATTCAACCCATTTATCAACAATTTGATACTACCGGTAAAATAATTGATCAATTTCCACGAACAAAAAATCAAATTGATTTTAACGTAAACCCATCTACCGAAAAAAAATATGGTTTCTCTGGTCAAACAAAACTCAGTTTGGAAAATTCGTATTTATTTGGAGAGATTAGATTGATCACTGATTTAAAATATTTGGAAGAAAGAGATGGTTTTTATGTTTTTAAACTTCCGTTTAAACATCAAGGGCACGAATATTATCAAGGTTGCAGTGGTGCACCTATAATAGATAATGAAGGAAATATTGTAGCATTGGTTACAAGTGGTGATGAAGACACTGACACAATTATGGGAATAAATATCAAGAAATATAAAGTTGCTTTGGATATTGCTTGTAACAATATTTCGTAAAACGCATAACAAGTGGCTCAAGGCGACAGCGTAATCGCACTCGGCATTTTAGAGATTTTAGAATTAGTCGTTCCGATTCAAGTTCCATGTTCAAGGTAGTCGTGCTATGAATGTTTTTTCTAATTATAAAAATTCTTAATAAGTTCGGCATTGTAGTTTGGGGCTGCGCCTTAGCCACAACGCCGTTAGGTTGCAACTTTTAATATGGAGAGACACATGATCAAACTGACGGATTTTCTAATATCGTGTAAAGTATCACTGAATTTAGAGAACTTTAAAATTCATCTTGCTACTGGGAAATCAAATCCACCAATTAATGCTTTCTTTAAAGGTGATTTTAAAAGTTGGCAAGAATACCAAACAAGAAAAAATTTTCGCAAAGAAATGGTAATCGGTTTAATCGAACTTTCTAGAAATAAATGGTTATTTGCTGGTGTCTATAAAGTCCTTGGTTATAAAAAGGTTAGTGAGAAACATATTGCATATTCAACTGAACTTATTCCTAATCAAGAAGAATTAATTGGTAGAATTATAGTATATCACGAAAGAAAGGGTCGCGCACCTTACTTGAACGGAAAGAAAGATGGAGGAGAATTTTTTATTTCTGAATTAAAAGAAAAGAAATTAACCGTTGAAGAGTTCCCTGGTTATAACGATGTCTTTCTAACATATGATAAACTAAAAATTGTTATTACCCAGAACATTTCATCTTGGAAAGGAGCGTTAGCAAACATTAAAGGGGTTTATTTAATCTCGGATACTCTTACTGGCAAACTCTATGTTGGCAGTGCTATCGGGGATTCTGGAATTTGGCAAAGGTGGTCAAGTTATGTGAATACTGGTCACGGTGGGAATAAAGAACTACGTAATCATTTGAAAACAAAAAAACACGGATACGAAAAGAATTTTACATACACAATTCTTGAAATAGCTGATACACATACCTCTGATGAATATATTTTACAAAGAGAATCGCATTGGAAAGAAGTATTGCTTAGTAGAGAGTTTGGCTATAATGCAAATTAATAAAGGCAACCTAACCCGCGTCTCAGCCCGACCGCTTCTTCGAACCGGTCGTAGTGAAAGATTATTAGCTTTGGTTTTTCAAAGTAAGTTGTTCTTTAAAGTGTGAGTGGTAAACAAACTGATTTTAAAAATAAAGTTGCGTTGACAAAACCGTCATTGCTATTCTGGGCGGCGGTTTAGTTGCAACGCCGTTAGGCATTTAATATGGGTAAAAATGCTAAAAAAGAATATTTAAAAAGAATTTCAGCACTTGATAATGTAGTTGGCAATTGTATTGACGTATCGCGAAAGTATACTGGTATTAAATCTCCAACGGGTGCTCATTTTTATGCATCTGTGCTTTTTACAGTTTTATGCACACGTGCCGTCAGTCTTGCAATATTGGCTCCTCACAGCCAATGGTCAAAAAAACTTATTGAGCATTGGGATTATGCCTCAATGGCTACTTTAACAAGATCAATACTAGAAATTCGACTTGCGTTTTTTTACCTCTGTTTTGAGAAGTGCACGAAAGAAGAATGGGATTGTCGTTGGAATATATATAATCTTCATGATTGCACTGCTCGAATTAGTTTATTTGAGGAATTTCAAAGTAAGGAAAGTGAAATAGCTGGATTTAGAAAGCAAGCTGATGAGCTTAGAACAAGACTTACTACAAATAATTATTTCTTGAATTTGCCGGAAGGAGATAGAAAAAAATTTCTTCATGGGAAAAGTGCATTTATGCAACCATTAGAAAGAATAGCTGAAAGAGCTAAAGTTGATGTTCATTCATTTCGTTGGTTATATAAATTTTTTTCCAGTCATGTTCATGGATACCCACTTTCATTTTATCGAATGGGAGAGCAAGACCGTGGTCGAGGAGTTGAAAGTGACGTTGAAGTTGGATATTCAAGTTTGTGTTTATCTTTTTCAGTTACATTATTAGTAGCAGCAAGAGATGAAATGGAAAAATTATTTAAAGGTGTAAAAATGCCTAACCCGCGTCTCAGCCCGACCGCTTCTAACGAACCGGTCGAAGGGAGTTTTTCGGGTTTAATTTTTCAGTGCAAGTTATTTTTTAAATCTTTGTTTAATAAACGAAATAACTAATAAATAAAAATTGCGTTGATAGTTCCGTCATTGCTGTTCTGGGCGGCGGTTTAGTTGCAACGCCGTTAGGCATTACGAAAAATATGATTAGAGGAGAAATAAAATGCAAGCAACTTCTTTAATAGTAGAAATGCTAATTGTTGGGATAATAGCTTGTTGTTGGATCGTTTTATTTTTATTCAAATTGTCAATAATTGATTTTACTGATATTCTAAATCAATCAATAAAATGGCAAAATTGGTCGGCGCTAATAACGATAGTTTTAACAGCAATCTTTTATCAAGTTGGATGGATGGTTAACTGGATGGGATCATCAATAGTATCACTTTTCTTAGAGAAAAGATTGATGGATAAAGTTTTTGTAGACTCAAAAAAGATATATCCAACTGTTAGAGCCAATATTAATCAAAAAGGTTCTGATAATCTTCACAGAGAACTAAATTTAGATCGAGGTGTTATCAGACTATCAAGATCGGGGATCATTAATTTTCTTTTGCTTTCTATTGCATTATGCCTGTTGGGATATTATAAAATATTTTTTATCACTTTATTTTGTTTTATAGTTTGCACTCTGCAATGGTATTCAAGATATAATAGATATTATAATAGAATGTTCGAAGCATCAAAATTAATTCAAAGTAATTATTCTGATGATGAAAAATAAATGCCTAACCAGCTTTTCCACCCGACCGCGTTTTCATTACGGCATTTTTCAAGTATTCGAGTTTGGTTAAAAAGGTAAGCATTGCAAGTAACATTGTTCTATTAAATAAATTTGTTAAAAATTATTGGCGGTATCTTTTTATCCGGCATTGCTGTTCGGGGCGGACGGGTGAAAAGCAACGCCGTTAGAACACAAAACGAATTATTTTATAGATTATGAAAATGTCGAGATAATTAAATAACAGTTTCTAAATAAGAGCGAGTTTTTTATGACAACAAAAATGATTGCAGATTTTTTATGGAATCATTGGCTAGAATTATTAGGGATAGTAGTTTCTTACTTTGGAATAGTTTTACCAATTTTCCAATATTTAACTCAGAAAAAACAAGAAGAAAGAGATAAGCGTTTTTTAAATTTTCATAAGCTTGTTAAGGAGTTTGTTCAGCCGGATGCAGAAACTAAATCAACAATGCTTGACAGACAAATTGCAGTAGCTTATGAGTTTAGAAATTACCCAGAATATTATGATTTATTAAAAAGAATGCTAAACGATTTATTAAAGCAATGGGGAGCTGGTAGATTAGGAAGTGAGATGGAATTAACGCTAAAATATATTGATTATAAAAAAACTTTTTTATTATTAAGAATATTCCAAAAGAAACCATAAAAATATTTTATTATATGTGTTCTAACACGCGTCTCAAGCGGAACGCTGTATTCGGTCGTGGTATTCGTAGTAAAACATTTTTGTGATTGCTGAAGAAAGGAAGTAAATAAAAAACATAAACAATGAGTCGTTGTATTTGTAGCGGTAACCTTTTGGCGTCCGCTTAAACGCAACGTCGTTAGGCATCTTAATTAAGATGGAGGATTAATGATTATTTGATACGTTTTATCACTAGTCATTAAACAATAAGAGGTGAGAAAATGAAAAAATCGTTATTAGCATCGCTAACAATTATTGCGCTTATTATTTCTAATGTTACTTTTGCACAAGATTCCAATTCAATTCAAATTAATGGTGGCATTTTCATGCCAATGAGTTCTTCAAAAGGATTTAATACTTCTATTCAGTATAACTATCATCTCAGCAATAATATTCAACTCTATATTTATTCCGGATATTCATCTTGGGATAAGTATAATGTAAATTTCATTGAAGACTGGTCAACAGTGCAGAAACAAACGCTATTCAATTCCTATTCGTCCGATAACCATGTTTTAATTCCGGTATACGTTGGAAGTAGAATTAATTTCCATACAAATAAATTCTTTACATCCTTTGCTACCTTTGAAATAGGTTATTCACATTTGAGTTATAACAGTTATGATATCAAAAAGGAAATCAATCCAAATACCGGTGAAGTTCTCGCTTACAATGCAGATCAGAATTCAAAGAAAGAAATGAATGAGAATTTATTTGGTGTTGGTGCTGGAGTTGGTCTATCGCATCCGATAACAGAAAATATAAATATAATTTTATCGTTCAAGTTAAATAGTCAGCTTAATTCAAAAGACTACAGTTTTTTAAGTAGCAAAGGAACCTATACGGCAATAAATCTTGGTTTTAATATCAATCTATAAAAATGCCTAACATGCCGCTCAACACGGACAGCGTTTTTCAGTGCGGCAATTGTTTAATAATAAAGTTGTGTTTACAAAACTAAGTTGCCCTTTGAGGTAGGTTGTTCTAAGAAACATTTTTATAAATAAAAGAAGTTGTTGCAAATATTCGGCATTCTTGTTTTGGGCTGCCGGTTAGCGGCAACGTCGTTATACTGGTTGAATAATATGGAGAATTACCTTTTAACATTTATCGGCATTATAGTTTCTGTGATCTTGTTCCTGCTTAGTTACAAGCAGACTATTGGTGCCAAAAAAGAAAGAATCAGAAGCGCAAATCTAGAAATAGAAAAAATTCTAGTTCGTCGAATTGTATTAGAAGATTTTACGCCTCTGATTCAAGATATTGGTAGATTAATTGAAGGTAAAGCTCGTGATTATCGTGTTGGGAACAATGAATTACTTTCAGAATCACAGATTCTCAATACTATTTACACTAGAATATTGGAAACTGATTTTATTACTCAAGAACAAAGAGAAAAAATAATTAATAGAATAAATTCTGCGATATTAAAGTCTGAGGATGTTTCGGTTGAAGAATCAGATATTATTAATTTACCTTCATCTCGTCAGAAAGCAATGACAAAATCAATACTACCAATCATACTTGGAATAGTTGCATCAATCTTAGGAACATTTCTTTCCTTTTTCCCGGAATTACGTAATTATAAATCGGGGCAATCTGTATTAGAAATAATTTCATTAATCGTTGGAACACTTGCTATTAGTTTTGCGGTGACAATGGTGTTTTATATTTTCAAAAAATATAAAGATTCAACGGACGAGAATAGCAAAATCAGTTCAATAGAAAAGTATATATTATTTGAAAAAAAAATAGAAGACTTAATTGTTAAAAATGGGTATAGAATAATTAAGAGTGGCGATATTTATTATGACTTTTTGATTGAAAAATATAATAATAAGTATATCATTGAAATCAAGAATTGGTCTCGCCCAATTCCACTAACAGTAATTCAAAAAATTGCTTTTAAAATGAATGAACTTGCTAAAGCCGAAAGCGCAAAGAAAGCTATTATTGTTACACCATCCTCAATTAATATTCCCAAAGATTTAATGAATTATGAATTTGTAAGCATAGTTAATATAAAAGAACTAAGAAATTATTTGATTCATAGTCAGAAACCAGTATAACAAGCGGGTCAACTTGACCGCGTTTTCAGAGCGGCATTCATGTTGTTATAAAGTTATTTCTGTTTTGTAAGTATGGTTATTTTCAGTAGTACTAATAGTGAAATTGTTTTGTAATTAAAAACATTTTTAATAAATAAACATTGTTGAGCTGGGCGGCAAGTTACCCGCAACGCCGTTAGGCTTTAGAAAATTATGAGTAAAACTACTTATATAATCGGTGCTGGTTTTTCCAGATATGCAAAACTTCCTTTGATGAATGATTTTTATTTCATGTCAAAAGATATTTACACTCGTTTAGATAATGATGAGATCAGAAAATCGTTTCAAATTGTTTTTAAATACTTTGATGAATTTTCAAAGGTTAAAAACATTATGGAGGCAGATTTTTACAATATCGAGGAATTACTTTCTATCATTGAAATGGATTCATTTCTTTTGAGGAAAAAGAATTCTAAAGATTATTTATTATTTCTTCAAAAAGTTATCGAATATTCATCACCACAAAAAATTGATGAGGAAGGTTATTACATAATTGATAATGATAATAATTCTGAAATCTATACTAGCTTTCTAATGAATGTCTATGGAATAAACAAAACTAATTTAAAGAGCGGCGATAATTATTTTCAACGGATTAACAACGATAATGGAATAATATCTTTAAACTATGATTTGATGTTAGAAAAAGCACTTTATCGCTTAAATATATTTAATAAACAACTTTACGGTAAAAATGACTGTTTCGATTTTAATTATGGCTTAGATGATAGCTACATTAATCATATATACACCAATACTCCTCGATTTCCCAAATTAAAACTTGCTAAAATCCACGGTTCAATAAATTTTATTGATAATAAATCCCCACTTATTATTCCACCTACTTGGAATAAGATTTCCAATAAGAAAATGATTAAAGTTTGGAACCTGGCCTATAATATTTTATCACAATCTGAAGAAATTATTTTTATTGGTTATTCTTTACCAGAAACTGACCTTTATGTAAAATATTTGTTAATAAGCGGTGTCAAAAAATGTTATAATCTAAAAAAAGTTACTGTAATTTGCCCTGATGAAGATTTTATGATTCGAAAGAGATACGAACATTTTTTTGATGAAAATTTTAGAAATAAAGCTTTCGATTTTGTTCCTAAAACTTTTGAAAATTGGTTTGGAATACCCAAAAGAAGTAGTACAATAAGATATTTAAAATAAACTAAAGCCTAACGAGACTGTCGAAAAAGTATAAGAAGGTTCAGTAAAAAGTTGGAATATGAAAGAAGTTTAAATAAATTCCTGAAAACAATTTCATAAATAGTTTT
>JBBAAM010000013.1:0-70050 GCA_041658245.1 Melioribacteraceae bacterium | reverse complement strand
CCAAGTATTAACGCTGTTAAGTTTGATGAGAAATAAATTATTGCTAAACCAAAAACCACCAACAAAAACGAAACAACAACTGCATAGAAAGATGAAACCCTGCCGGAAGGTATTGGTCGTCCTTTAGTTCTTTCCATTTGTGCATCAAGAATTCTTTCTTGATAATGATTTAAAGAGGATGAACCGCAAGCTAATAAGAATACACCGATAACAATAAACAGCAGAGTCCATTCAAACTTTCCGGAATGTAAAATGTACCCTACCGAAGTAGAAACCGCAACGAAGGAAGTTATTCTAACTTTGCCAAGCTCTAAAATTATTCCAATATGTTTTTTTAATCGCTGAAACAATTATCGCTCAATTATTCGTTTGAATTTTTGTTAAAGGAACACCGGGACGTTCTAACCATTTATAAAAATTACTATCAGGCAAAACTTTTACTTTTGTGTACATAGCTGAATGATTCAAACCGCAATACTCAGCACATGCTACATCATAATCGCCGACTTGTTTAGGTGTAAAATATAAATGCGTTGTTTTACCATAAATAATATCTTCTTTAATTCTAAATGCAGGAATATAAAAAGCATGGTTCACATCCATTGACTTCATCTCTAAATCAATGCCGGTGTTTACCGGCACGTAGAGCGTGTCTGCTTTTTTCCCGCTCTTATATTCGAAAGAGAATTGCCACATCCGCGCTGTTACTTTAACAGTGTAAGGATTTGCCGGAATTTCTCTTATCTCTCTAAAACTTGTGTAGCCGAAATAAAACATTGATAAAACCAGAAGTGTAGGAATAACAATCCAAATTACTTCGAGCCACATGTTGCCGTGAATATCAACAGGTTGATGACCTTTCTTACGATTGTACTTAAACACAAAGAAGATCATCGTTGCGGTAATTCCTAGAAGCAGAATTACCGAGATAGCTATAATATAAAGCATCACGAAATCAACAGATTCAACATGAGCTGTTGGAGCAATACCCATTTAATTCCTCAACGATAGAAATAATCAAAAAACGTTAAAAGAAAAATTATTAATAAAGTAGCGCCGCTTATTCCAAGAAATGTTTTGAAGATCGGCTCATCAAATTTTATATGCATAAAAATATTTATAACCAGCGCTGATTTAATTGCAGCTATAGAAAGAGCAATGAAGAGAGTGTATCTTCCCAGATTCACTCCGGCAATCGTTACTGTAATTGATGTGAATGCAATAAGTGCAGCCCAAACTAAAATGTATGTTCCGTAACTAATATGGTGTTTATTGTTTCCGCTCATGAATCTTCCTTTATTGAATTAAGTAGAAGAGTGGGAATAAGAAAATCCAAATTAGATCTACTAAGTGCCAGTATAAACCTGAGTTCTCCAGCTTCACATAATTATCAGGAGTAACTTTATCTCTTGTAATGAATACAATCATGAAGGTAATTACAACCATTCCGACCAGAACATGAAGACCGTGAAGGCCGGTCATAACGTAATATAAACCGAAGAAAAGAATTTGCCCATTGGGTTTTGTTAATAGTTCCGGCGACCCGGGATAAATTCCATGTGATATTTTGGTAGTCCACTCAAAATATTTTATTACCATAAACATCAAAGCAAATAATAAAGTTACATAAAGAAGAATCAGCGAAAGAAATTTATTCCCTCTCTGTAAAGATGCGATCGAAAGTGCAACAGTCAAACTGCTTGTTAGAAGAATAATTGTATTCAGTGTTCCCATAGTTGTATTCAGTTCCATCGCGGCAAAATGAAATTGATCGGGATATTGATAACGATACACTGCATAAACTAAAAACATTCCGCCGAATAATAAAACTTCAGTAAAAAGGAAAAGCCACATTCCCATTTTTGCACCAACATCATCACGATGAACTTGATGAACAGCAGCTTCTTGATGATCACTCATTCTTCATCTCCTTAAGCTGGCTGAAATCATAAGGTTCATGCGTAACGGTTGGAATCTTTTCAAAATTTTCTAATGGCGGCGGAGACGGAATGTGCCACTCTAATGTAACACCACCCCAAGGATTTGATGTAGCTTTCTTCCCTCTTAATAATGCATGAATTAAGTATCCAAAAATGAAAAATATTGTTCCAACTAAAATCCATGAACCAATTGTAGAAATTTCTTGATAAGTGGTAAACTGTGGTAGATAGTCGTAATATCTTCTCGGCATTCCCATATATCCCATTATAAATTTTGGGAAGTAGAGCATGTTAAATCCAATGAAGAATAATACTACAGCTATTTGTGCGTATTTCTTATTATACATCCTACCGAACATTTTGGGGAACCAGTAATGAAGTGCGGCAAAAAAGATTGTGCCTGTTCCACCGAACATTACATAATGGAAATGTGCTACTACGAAATAAGTATCGGTAAGATGAATATCCGTTGCAAGCGAACCAAGAACAAGTCCGGTCAATCCGCCAATTGAAAAAAGAAAGATAAAATTCATTACCCATAAGAATGGCGGTTGAGGATCAATTGAACCTTTATACATAGTAGCAACCCAGTTAAAGATTTTAACGCCGCTGGGTAGCGCAACAATGAATGTGAGTAAAGAGAAAATCCATCGTGCGGTATCGCTCATTCCGCTGCTGAACATATGATGCGCCCAAACAAGGTATCCGATAAATGCAATTGCCAATGATGAATATGCAATTTGTTTATATCCAAAAATCGTTCTTCGTGAAAATGTAGGAATTATTTCTGAGACAACACCCATTGCAGGAAGAATCATAATGTAAACCGCTGGGTGAGAATAGATCCAGAACATATGCTGAAACAAAATCGGATCGCCGCCAAGTGCAGGATCAAATATTCCAACACCAAAAGCCCGCTCGATTATTACAAGTAAAATTGTTATTGCTATAACCGGTGTAGCAATAATTTGAATCCATGCAGTTGCATAAGTTGCCCAAACAAACAACGGCATTTTAAAAAATCCCATTCCAGGAGCGCGCAATCTATGAACTGTTGTTACAAAATTTATTCCGGTTAGAATTGAAGAGAAACCAAGTACAAATGCAGCAAACAAAGCCATCGAAACATTTGTTGTACTCCTAACACTATATGGGATGTAAAATGTCCAGCCAGTATCAATCGGTCCGCCCGGAAGAAAAAGTGAAACAAGAACCAATATTGCACCGATCATATAAATATACCACGAAAGCAAATTCAATCTTGGGAATGCAACATCAGCCGCACCGATTTGAATTGGTAAAAAGAAATTTCCAAAAATAGCCGGAAGCCCCGGAATGATAAACAAGAAAATCATTATCACTCCGTGCAGAGTGAATAATGTATTGTAAGTCTGCGCACTCATAATTGTATGACCCGGTGCGATCAGTTCCAGCCGCATCAGTAACCCGATGATCATTCCAACAATAAAAAATGTCATAATCGCTATCATGTACATCAGGCCTATTCTCTTGTGGTCTTTTGTCAACAACCACGAAAGAATTCCGGTATGTTTGTTTGTACTCTGCTGATAAAAATTTTTCACGGCTATTTCATTAGCCATTTATTTTAGCTCCTTAATACAATTTTTATACTTATATAATTAACCGGTTATTTACTCTGCGTTCTTTGCGCATTCTCAGCGAACTTTGCGTTTAAAAAGCTCAACCGCAGAGGGCGCAAAGGTTTTGCTTCTTATTATAATCTACGCAGCTTTGATTTTTAAAATATTTCTCATCAATTAATTTATCTTTCTTCTACATTAACAGTTTTTTCTTTCTCAACAATAGCACTCCAAGAAATATTCCAACTCCCAAAAGCATCACTGTTCCAATTATTCTAGTAACATTCAAAGTATATTGTCTTCCGTTAGGATCATAACTGAAACAAAATTGTAAAACTTTTGAGATAGTTGGATTTGTTTTTCCGCTTTCAGCTTCAAGCAATGCCATCTTAACATCAAATGGATTAAAATCAGTTCCAAAAAGATAACGGGATATTTTCCCTTGAGGAGTAACTGTTACTAATGTTGCCGCATGAACAAATTGTTTAGCAGCTGGTTTGAAATAGAATCCGCAAGCCTCGGTAAGTTTATGAACATTCAAACTATCGCCGGTTAAGAAGAGCCAATTGCTTGGGTCAATTTTTCTTTTGATCGTCATCAAATAATTTTTTTTCCATTTTGCTGCAACTGCAGGAGTTTCTTTATCATCAAAACTAATGCTCACTACTTGAAAATCTTTTCCGGGTTCAAGCTGAAGTTTATCAATAGTCCACGCTAATTCATTCTGCATTGGATTGCAGACACCCGGGCATTCGTAATAAACTAAAGCAATTAAAGTCGGTTTATTGATTATATCTTTTAGTGTAACAGTTTTACCTTCAGATGTTTGAAAACTCAAATCCAATGGTAAAGTATTACCAAGCTTTTCATCAATTCCAACTTCAATTTTCTTCTGAGCATACAATGGTGATGTAACATTTACAATCAGCATCAAAAGTATAAATAAACTTAGTATATGAAGTGAGGTGTCATTCTGAAGGAGTGAAACGACTGAAGAATCTGTTCCATTTTTTATTAAAGATTCTTCTCCCGTTAAATGGGGATCAGAATGACAAGGATAATATTTATTTTCTTTGAAATTCATTTATTACTCTTACATCATTGAAGATTTCAGATAATCAAAAAGCATTTTCCATTCTTCTTTAGATAACTGGACTACTGCCGGACTAAAACCGGCGTTAATCGGATTAGCTATTACAACCGATACATATTTATCAAGACTTTGATTGGTGCCCAAACGCAAGAAAGAAGTAAAAACTTTTTTATAATCCAGAGAATTTTTCTTTAGAATATCAGCCCCGGCATTTCCTTGTGACTGATATATTTTATTTCCAAACTTTAAGAGATGTTCTTTTGATGTTGAATTATCATTGATCAATTTAATCTCTGCAATGCTAACCGGAACTTGATTGGGTAAAACAGTTCCTTTGGAAAGTTGGTATGTTTGATCTAATGATACAACTTGTTCATCTGTTACTGCTGGAAATTGAGACAGAGTTCTTATGTAAGAAATAATTGCTAATCTATCAGCCGCCGGCAAATATTCATAAGCAGCCATTCCATTCTTTATTATTCCCTCTTGTAAAGTCTTGTACATCTGATCAATATTTCGACCGTTAGTCCAACCTTCTGTTGATGTAAAATTTCTTGGTTTTGGATTTAGCATCGTTCCTGCTGTTCCATCGCCTAATCCTTTTGCACCGTGACAAGCCATACATGCTGCTTCATATAATTTTTTACCGTTGGCAATAAAACCCGGCGTAGAATTTTTTATTTGTTTAAGATCAACAGAAGCGCTTATACTTCCTTTTTTCAGTTCAATTTCTTTTTTGACGTTAGTTGTATCTGTAAGCCCAATAGCTTGTTCATTAAAAGAAATCTGATTGAGGTTAGTAACGAAATAAATTCCGAATAAAAGAATGATTACAAAGAAGAACGGGAAAACCCAGCCGAATAATCGTATTGGATTTTTCAATAATTCTCTAAATTTCAATTCATCTTCTGGTTTTTTATTTAAGCTCATAGATATATTCTGCTATAATCTGAAATCAATTCCGCGTTTAAGTTTTGGGTCGCCAATCGGTACTAAATTATTTTTCTTTGCTTGATAATAGAAGACAAGAATTATCAAACCGGTAATTAATAATGGAAACCCTAATTCAATCCAACTGAATGGAATTCCTTTCTTAAAGAAATTTGGCATTACAAGCCAATACAAATCATAATAATGTGCAAACAAAATCCAGCCGGACATAAAAATTAACCGCTTAGGATTCATCTTTGATGGCTGTGAAAGCAATCCAACATACG
Source organism: Melioribacteraceae bacterium (assembly GCA_041658245.1). Lineage (GTDB taxonomy): Bacteria > Bacteroidota > Ignavibacteria > Ignavibacteriales > Melioribacteraceae > Fen-1258. Next base: position 64,199 of record JBBAAM010000013.1, on the reverse strand, counting down.
GAACTAAAAAATGGACTATGATTAATCCTACTGAGAAAAATTTCCAATTTCCTTCCCATCTTGCAAGGAACCAGAAAGTTTCTTCTGGAAGATTTGCATACCAAATCAATAAGAACTGGCTGAATGCAATGTATGCCCAGAAATTTGTGAACGCAAAGATCAACGCTCCAAGACTATAGTAACTATCCGTATGAATTCCTTTAACAAAAAATCCTCGTTCATTCAATAAAACAATAAAGATAGCTCCGACTGCCAATGCAGCTAAGATAGTTCCTGAGAAATAATAAACACCAAAAATAGTTGAGAACCAATGTGGTTCAATACTCATTAACCAATCTATTGCAGCAAAAGAAATCGTAAAAGCGAACAAAGGCATAAATATGGCTGAGAGTTTAATATTCTTCTTTGTTAAATATTGATCTTTGGTTTGATCCTGCTTACGGGAATTTTTTATAATTAAATAATAGAACAGCAACCAGATAAGCCAAAAACCAATTACACGTCCTACAAAAAAAGAAACATTCAGATACGGAGCTTTATCAATCAAAGTTTTATCTGCCGATGCCGGATGAGTCCAATGAAATATTGTGTTCACATTCAACAATAGCGGGATAAACAGTAATGGAAGAACCCAAACTGTAGATGATAAAAACTCGCCGACTCTTCTAAACGGAGTACTCCACACTGCACCGGACAAAAATTCAATAGCAACAAAAAATAGAGAACCGACTGCAATACTAATAAGGAATGTTAATCCAATAATATTATTGTAGGCGCTTCTTTCGGGATTAATAACATAACCCAATATTACAATTATCAATCCTACGATTAACAGACTCAAACCAATTGTTTGAACTTTTGACGGTAATTCTTTTTTCTGATATTCAACTGAAGAAGAAATCATTGTAGATCAGACTCCTTAGCATTGAGCGCTCTTTGTAATGCTCTTACATAATTTATTACTGCCCATCTTTCATCAACAGAAAGCTGAGTTGAATAAGACGGCATAACATTTTGTCCATCCGTTAGAACTGCAAAAATTCTTCCATCGCTCCATGTTCTAATTTTTTCCGAATGCAAACTTGGAGGATTGGGAAATTGTCCTCGTAATCTGCTATTCCCTTCTCCTTGATATCCATGACAAGGACTGCAATAAATATCAAATTTTGTTTTTCCAAGTTGTAACGATTCTTTAGAAATTGGAATTGGATTAATTAATTTTTCTCCGGCAAGATCCGGCTGACCTTTAAATGCGTATGGAAGAAAACCGCGGGCAATTGTTCCTTCAACCGGTTTACGCATTCCAAATTCATCTGCAAAGACAAGACTTTTTTGTTGAGGATTTTGTTTCTGTTGTTCCATCATCCAATTAAAAGGAAGCATGAACATCAGTTTATTCAAAGTAAAATATGTTGTACCAGATGTTATAATCACAACAACTAATAAAAATGTTAAAAACTTCGGCTCGAAGATTTTGTGTTTGTGAGTAATTTCCTCTTCCGCCCAATAAACAGCATTTATTTCTTTTGCATGAACTCTTTCTAAAAATTTTCTAACTGATGCTTCATCAAATTTTGGATCTTCAGCTTGAATTACAATTCCATATTTATCATTTGAAACTTTTTTCATGTAATCAGTTGCATGAAGCGGATGAGCATTGTTGGGAAGTTTGAAAAAGAAAAACAACATTGCAAGCACAGTAGCTATTGCGGCTGAAAGAACGGTTACTTCAAATATTACAGGTATATAAGCCGGGAATGAAAAAAATGGTTTACCGCCAATCACTAATGGATAATCAATTGCAGAAACCCACCATAAACTTAGTAAAGCTCCAAGTGTTCCCGATAGTCCGAAGATCAATGCAACATACCCAAGTTTGGAAGCTGGAAGATTCATCGCCTTATTCATCCCATGTAAGGGATAAGGTGTGTTAACATCATACTTAGTGTAACCTTGTTTTACAGCTTCTTCTGCCGCATGTGTTGCTTCATCCGGTGTATCAAAAATTCCGGTGTAACTATATAAGATTTTTTCGCTCATCGTCAATGATCCTTGTGCGAAGGTTGAGCGCCATCCACAACAGCTTTTACTTCAGCCATAGAAACAACCGGCAAAGCTTTTGTGAAGAGCAAAATCCATGTAAAGAAAAATCCAAAACTTCCTATTAAAATCATTCCATCAACTAAAGTTGGTTTATAATATGCCCAGCTTGATGGTAAGAAATCTCGTGAAAGCGACGTAACGATAATAACAAACCTTTCGAACCACATTCCGATGTTTACAAAAATTGCGATCACAAACATTACCGGAATAGTTCTTCTAATTTTTTTGAACCAAAAAAGCTGCGGTGATACAACATTGCAAGTTACCATTATCCAGAATGCCCATGCATAAGGTCCCATTGCTCTGTTCAAGAAAGCAAATCGTTCTGCTTCCACTCCGCTGTACCAAGCAATAAAAAATTCCATAGCATACGCGTAACCAACCATAGAACCTGTGAGGAGCATTATCTTGTTCATCTTCTCAAGCGTATCAACTGTTATAATATGTTCATAGTTGAAAATTTTCCGAACTATAATCAAAACATTTTGAACCATTGCAAATCCGGAAAATACTGCACCAGCTACAAAGTACGGAGGAAAAATTGTTGTATGCCAACCGGGAATAACTGAAACTGCAAAATCAAAACTTACTATTGTATGAACTGATAGAACAAGCGGAGTTGCAAATCCCGCGAGAATTAAATAAACCATTTCATAATGCTGCCAATGACGATTTGAAAATCTCCAACCCAAACTGAAAGTAGAATAAATCACTTTTTTAATTTTATGATTTGTTCGTTCGCGAAGTGTTGCAAGATCAGGAATTAATCCAACGTACCAGAAAATTAACGAGACTGTCAAATAAGTTGAAACAGCAAAAACATCCCACAACAATGGAGATGTAAAGTTAACCCAAACTGAATGCTGATTTGGATAAGGGAATAAATATCCAGCCAACCACGGACGACCGATATGTATTAACGGAAATAATCCGGCTGTCATAACAGCGAAGACCGTCATACCTTCCGCGAATCGGGCAATTCCGGTACGCCATTTCTGTCTGAACAGAAATAAAATTGCAGAGATCAATGTTCCGGCATGACCGATACCAACCCAGAAAACGAAGTTAACAATATCAAAAGCCCAAGCTACCGGAATATTATTTCCCCACATTCCGATACCGTAATAAAAAGTTAAAGCAAGACCGAGTACAAATAAACCGGTCATCGAAAGAGTAATTGAAAGTGCGATATAAAACTTTTTATCAGGTTTCGTCTCAAGAGGCTTTGCGATTAGATCATCAAGTTCTCTTAAAGCATGTTTACCTTCTAAGACAGATAATTCCCGTGTATAATCAACAGTACTCACTAAATTTCCTCCGAATGAGTATTTCGAAGTTTGGCAATATATGTAACGTTCGGTTTAATATATAATTCTTCTAAAACATGATATGACAAATTATGTTCTCTTAATTTTGCTACATCAGAATTCGGATCGTTCGCATCGCCAAAAGTAATTGCATTTGTCGGGCAAGCTTGCTGACAAGCTGTAACAACATCACTTCCCTTCAAAGTTTTTCCATCGCGGGTAGCATTCGAGCGTGCTTCCATAATTCGCTGAACACAGAATGTACATTTTTCCATAACACCGCGTGAACGTACTGTAACTTCTGGATTGTGAACGAGTGATGTTAAATCATTTTCATAATAAGCATCAGCAAAATGATCTCGGTAATTAAAGAAATTATATCGTCGAACTTTGTAAGGACAGTTGTTCGAACAATAACGCGTACCAACGCAGCGATTGTAAGCCATCTGATTTAATCCGTCCGGACTATGATTTGTTGCATTCACAGGACAAACATTTTCGCAAGGAGCGTTATCGCAATGTTGGCAAAGCATCGGTTGATTGCTTACAATCGGTTCATCAGGCGTTCCGGAATAATAACGGTCAATTCTCATCCATTGCATTTCACGTCCGCGCTCGACTTGATCCTTTCCAACAATAGGGATATTGTTTTCAACATTACACGATGTTACGCAAGCTGAACAGCTTGTACATTTGTTTAGATCAATTGCCATCGCCCATTTTAAGCCGGTGTATTGATGTTCTCTTGTGATACCAACTAACTTTTCTTTTTCTTCATGTAAAAAGTTCGGCTCTTTCTTGTACTTCTCAACTGTTCCTTCTTGAATGATCTTTCTTGTGCGGTGAAAATCTTTAACAAATGTATCATCAAGTGAATGATGTTCTTGAGTTGATACTAATTTATGTGTTCCATCAAATTTTTTGATCGTTGCATTTTTGTAAATGTAAGGTGATAATGAAAATTCTTTCGACATTAACAAAACAGAATTGAATCCAACTTCTTTTCCGACTTCACCAACAACAGTTCTCCCATAACCAAATTCAATATTGATCGTTTTATTGTCCATTCCAGGCTGAACCAAAACCGGTAATTCTAAATTTGTTTTACCCACTCCAATTGAAACTAGATCGTTCATTTCAACATCAAGCTGCTTTGCAAGTTTTGGCGAGATTGCAGCGTAATTATCCCATGTTATTTTTGTAACAGGATGCGGAGTTTCTTGCAGCCAGCCGTTGTTCGCAAATTTACCATCACCAACAAAATAACTTTCAGTTAAATGAAGAGTAAATCCATTTCCATTTTCAAATTCTTGAATACTATTAAATGCAGTGAGATTAAATTTATTTCGTTTTGAAATATCATTGAGTAAAACAACTCCATCGTGAAGTGCTGAATACCAGAATGTTTTTGCATCCGCAAATGTGTTCTTCTTAGCAAAAACTGTTGCACTGAAATTATTCATCAGGTATTGGTGATATAAATCTTCCTTGTAAGAATTTGCATCACCAGAAATCCAAGTGAGTAATGCAGCTTCTTTTTGTCTTGTATTGAAGATTGGTGAGATTACAGGTTGTTGTAAACTATAAACATTACTGCGAGTATTTGCGTCTCCCCAACTTTCAAAAGAATGATTAATGGGAATTGTATAATTGCTGAGAGCAGATGTTTCATTTTCCGCTTCCGTCAAAGTAACAACTGTACTAACTTTCTTTAATGCCGATGTGTAGCCATAATCATAAGGCAGAGTGTAAACCGGATTAGAATCAAAATGAATTACAGTTCCAACTTTTCCATTCTTAATCGAATCAATTAATCTGGAAATTTCTTCTTTTGTTGATTGATTGATTATAGATTTTGATAATGATGTGTAATCGTAAAGGACAGTATTGGCTAAAATTTCGTTCAGCAAATTTACCGCAACGTGAACTTCTTTCGGTAAAGTATCACCGGCATAAACAATTGCTTTTCCACGATTGGCTTTTAAATCATTGACTAGATGAGAAATTTTTTCCTTATCAATTTTATTGAAGAATGAATTGGAATATTTCCCAATTTTCGATTTAGCATTTGTATCTAAAGAAATAGAAGAATCGCTTTTTACTAATTCACTGATCAGAACCATTACGAATTCATACTGCATTGAAGGAGAAATACTAAGGCGGTAATCAGCCATCATTCCTGTTGCACTCATTCTTCCTTCTGCAACATAAAGCCGGTTGAAATCAGTCTTACCAACAACTTCCCTTTTAGCTGCGAACTTTCTCATGTTTTCAATATAATTACCTTCGTTACCAAGGAAATCAGCATCAAGAGCGAGGATTACATTTGCCTCTTCAAATTTTATGGATGGATATTCTATAGTCCCGTAACTTTCTAACCATGCTTGTCTTCTCTGTTCATCATTTACAAGTGAATGAGAATAAATTTTTGTATTTGGATATTTGGAAACGAAATCATCTAAAACTTTTTTTGTTGTAAGTGAAGCAATCCGGTCTGTAATAATTGCAATTTCTTTTCCATTCTTCCGGGCTTCATTCAGTGCATCTATAATATTTTCATCGGCACTTTTCCAACTAATATCATTCCTATTAAAACGCGGTGCTTTTAATCTTTCCGGATCATACAAATCTAAAATGCTTGCTTGTCCTTTTGCACAGATCTTTCCTTTATTAATCGGATGGTCGGGATTGCCATCAACTTTGATCGGTCTTCCTTCTCTAGTCTTAATTAAAATACCGCAAGCTTGTCCGCAGCCATTACAAGTTGATGCATAATAATTTGCAACACCCGGGAATACTTCTTCCGGTCTTTTGTTATAAGGAATTATTTCACCTTTATCACGATAATCGGTACATGCTGTTGCAGTTAAAGCAGCGGAAGCAGAAAGAAGAGCTAAAAATTTTCTTCTTGAAATTCCCGAAAGCTTTGAAGGATCAAATTCTTCGGTTACACCTTCAGCAAACTCATCATGTTTAAGTTTTAATACATCATGATCGTTATTATAATCATTCAGACTTTTCCACAATTCTCTTTTATCTGATGGTTTTTGGGAATCCATCCCTTTGGGAGAGGAATCGTTCATCTTAGACCTTATCATTTCTTTTAACTGCAAAAGGATGAATTTTAACTTTTATATTTTTATTTGATGATGCTTTTGCTACTGATGTAAAAAACTTAAATGGTATAACTGATGCAATTGCAGCAACAAGTGCACCTTTACCAATCTTTTCAAAAAAATTCTTTCTGTTTATCTTACTTAATGTTATCAAAGTAAATCTCCTAATTATCTATGACATGCGGAACAATATTCCGGACCAAGATTAACTTTCTTCAGATAAGGTAATTTTTCTTCAGGGTGTCTGTGACAATCTAAACAAGCAGTCATTGTAAATGGTTTAACTTGTTCAACAACTTCCATTTCTTTTATATCACCATGGCAGCTTGAACAATCAATTCCCTTATTAATATGAACGCTATGATTGAAGTATGCATACTCAGGAACCTTATGAATTCGCTTCCACGGGATCGGATTTCCTTCATTATAATACTTTGTAAGTTTGATTATTTCAGGTTTGTCTTTACGTGATATAGTATGGCAGTTCATGCAGATATTTACAGAAGGAATTATAGCTTGTCTCTCTTTAGTAACTCCTATATGGCAATACTGGCAATCTATCGCCATTTGTCCTGCATGAAGTTTATGAGAATATTTTATTGGCTGTTCCGGTTTGTATCCTACACTATCTCTTTCTGCACGCGAGAAATAAAAAGTTAATATGAAAGATATTGCTACAACAAATAATGTTAACGGGAGGCGAATCTTGAGTGCATAATCCAGTACCGTTCTCTTCATTTAATACCTGTAATAGTAAAATTATCAGATCGTTTTATGGGAATCTTTCTTGAGTTATTTAACTTAGCTTTCGCTAGAAAATATTAAAGAGATAAGATATACAATTAGCTAAAAATTACTGTCAAAGATAAGAAACGAAAATTAAAATCAAAAATTTTAAACTTTGAAAAATAATTTTTATCTAATTTTTTCTTTCAACAACAAAACTTACTAATGATTCTAATGATAATCGTGACTCGGATGTCTGAAACTGTTTTAATTTAGATAAAGCAGCCTTAGAATATTCAAGAGCAATTTTTTCAGAGTATTCTATACCTTCATACATCTTAACAAACTTTATTACAATATCTACCTTTGTTTTTCTCTCTTTACTCTTTAGTAAATTAATAATTTTATTAGATTCGTCTTGAGGTGCGTTTTTCAACGCATAAATTAACGGAAGTGTAATTTTCTTTTCTTTTATATCAGCACCGAGTGATTTGCCGAATATGTTTTTAGTTCCAATAAAATCTAAAATGTCATCACGGATTTGAAATGCTATTCCAAGGTCTTCACCAAATTCTTTCATGGCAGTTATCATTTTTTCATCATCAGTTGATGCACGCGCCCCTATTTCACAACATGTTGATAGAAGCGATGCAGTCTTATCGGAAATAATTCTAAAATATGTTTCTTCATCTATATCCAATTTTCTTGTTTTGCTTATCTGCAGCAGTTCTCCTTCCGACATTCTCTTAACAGTATTTGTTATTACTCTGAGAAAATCAAAATCGTTTCCGTCAACCGCAAGCATTAAACCGCGAGCTAATAAATAATCACCCATTAATACGGCAATCTTATTCTTCCAAACAGCATTAATCGAGGGAAAATTTCTTCTTGTTTCTGCATTATCTACAACATCATCATGAACTAAGGTTGCTGTATGGAGTAATTCTACTAAAGTAGCGCCTCGATAACTGCGTTCAGATATACCGCCGCATAAATCACTTGAAAGTAGAACTAAGATAGGTCTAATTTTTTTCCCTTTTTGCTTCAGAATATATCGTGTTACTAATTCTAAGAGGGTAACTTTCGATTTTAAGGAATGCTTGAAGATCTCATTAAATTTCGAAAGTTCATCTCCAATCGGGTGTGCAATTTCTGCGAAGGATCTATTTATCAAGATTTCTTTTGGAATATTTTTGAAACAAAAATACTTATTTCATATAACAAAACCAATGGAACAGCAAGAAGCACTTGTGAGACTGGATCTGTTCCAGGAGATAGAAATGCGGCTAATATCATTATAACAACAATAGCATGCCTTCTATATTTTCTCATCAGTTTTGGTGTAAGTAAGCCAATCTTAGAAAGAAAAAATGAAAGCATAGGAAGTTCAAAAATTAAACCTGCACCTAGAATGATATTAAGAACTATCGAGAGATATTCATCTACTGAAAAATTATTTTGTATAGCTGCAGATCCGAATCCAGCAGCAAATTTTAATGTAAGCGGAAGCATGATGTAATAAGCAAAAACTACTCCGCACATAAAACAAAAAGTTGTGAACAATACAATCCATTTTATATACTTTCTTTCTTTAGACTTTAATGCCGGTGCGATAAACCTCCACAATTGGTAAACTACATTGGGAAAACTAAGAATCAATCCGAGCATAATAGCTACTTGGAAGTAAAGAAAAAGCTGACCGAATGGCCGGAGGTTTTGCAATTTAAAATTTGCTGTTCGAGCCGGGAGAAGAAGAATTTTATCAACAAAGAAATCTATAAATATCCAAGCTATTACTGTCCCTATTAGTATTCCAAGTACAGAATAAATTATTCTCCATCTTAATTCTTCAAGATGATCAAGAAAAGTCATCTCAACTTCTTGTTTCGGACTTTCTCCGTCAACAATATTTTCTTCGAGTTCTTCCAAATTAGTTTTGTTTTAACTCAGGATATAACGGAAATTTAGAACATAGTTCTGCAACTTCATTTTTTATTTGAGATAATACAGATTCGTTCTCATTATTCTTGATTGCTTTATCTATGAACGATGCAATAATTTTCATTTCATTTTCTTTCATTCCGCGAGTTGTAACAGCGGGCGTTCCAATTCTAATTCCGCTTGTTACAAAAGGACTCTTTGTATCGAATGGAATCATATTCTTATTTACAGTAATTCCAGCAACACCGAGTGCGTTCTCAACTTTCTTTCCACTTAGTTCTTTATTTGTAAGATCAACCAGCATTAAATGATTATCTGTTCCGCCGGAGACTATATCATAACCTAAAGCTGTTAATTCGTTGGATAACGTCTTTGCATTTTTTATGATTTGTTTTGCATAATCGGTAAATGAATCTTCTAGCGCTTCACCGAATGCAACTGCTTTTGCAAGTATCACATGCATTAGCGGTCCGCCTTGAATTCCCGGCATAACCATTCCATCTAAAATTTCCGACATTAATTTTAAGCGGTCTCCTTTCAAAGTTTTTATTCCGAAAGGATTGTCTCTATCCTTACCCATCAAAATAATTCCACCTCTTGGACCGCGTAAAGTTTTGTGTGTGGTTGATGTTACAACATCGCAATATGGAAGCGGATTATTCAGCAAACCTTTTGCAATTAACCCAGCAGGATGTGCCATATCCATCATTAATAATGCACCGACTTTATCAGCGATCTCTCTAAACTTTGCATAATCCCAATCACGTGAATATGCACTCGCGCCCATAACAATTAATTTCGGTTTTTCTTTCTTAGCAAGATCTTCAACTAAGTTATAATCTAAAAATTTTGTTTCTTTATTTAAGCTATAACCAACTGAGCAATAGATCTGCCCGGAAAAATTTACGGGTGAACCGTGAGTTAAATGTCCGCCATGATCGAGACTTAATCCAAGAATCGTATCACCGGGTTTCAGCAAAGCCATATAAACAGCCATATTAGCTTGAGAACCGCTATGCGGCTGCACGTTAACGTATTCTGCGCCGAATAATTTCTTTAAGCGGTCCCGTGCAAGGTCTTCAGCCATATCAACAAATTCACATCCGCCGTAATATCTTTTACCAGGGTAACCTTCTGCATATTTGTTAGTTAGAACTGAACCGGCCGTATTCAATACTGCCTGGGAAACAAAATTTTCAGACGCAATAAGTTCAAGATGCGTTTCTTGACGATTAAGTTCTAATTGAGAAATCCTAAAAGCTTCTTTGTCGTTTTGTAATTGATTGTACATGGTACTTCATTTTTATTTGAAAAAATTAATTTGCATTAGTGAATAGAAATTTCTCTTTCAAATATGCTGTTCTGGAAATTCAATTCAAAATAAAGTTTACTAAAAGAAATGTGATTGGATGAAAAGATGTATTGGTAAGAAGGGATAGAAGAATAATCGAAAATTGATTTCATATATGATTAGTATGTAATAATCTTATCTATCGGTTCGGATAAACCAGAAATCGCCTATACATATTGTTACAGTAAATTTATAGATATTCTCAAGTAATAAATTATCATCGGTAGTTCCTCTTCTGGAATATTGAAAAGCAAGATCAATTGTGTTGTCAAAGCTTATCGGAAGAGACATACCGCCGTAAATTGAATATTGATTTACTCCTGTTCCTTTTATTTTATATGGAGTCTGTTCAAAACTTAATCCGGCACGTAACATTACATTATCCCAAAATGCATTTGATCTTGTATCTGCATTTCTATATTCAAATCCTAGACCCATCTTATAATAATTTTGCAAATTGATATCTTTCTTACCGTTTGCAGTATACTCGCTGAAAGGTTGGTATAAATAATCAAGTGTGAATGTATAGTTGTTCGTATACTTAAATGTTGTACCGATTCCCAATTTGTAAGGAAGAATATTTTTTGTCGAACCAGTTGATGTTGTTAAAGTTCCTATAGATGTTGTAGAATTATCTACTGAGTCTGCACTTAATGTAACAGATGGAGTATATACAAATCCGATTCTAAAATCCTTAAACTCTGTAGATCCAAATAACTTTGAAAGATCGCTGGAAATAACTCCCGTTGTTAAACTCATTCCGTGATAACTGGTTTCTTTTTCAAATGTTGCATCCTTAAATGCAGAGGTCGGATCGAAATCCGCAACAAGATTATGAGTTACTCTACCGATATAATAATCATAAGAAAGACCTATTGAGAAATCAAAAGGCAAGCGGTATGAAGTACCGATAAATAATTTTGAAATTCCGCCTTCGCCTTTATCACTGAAATCATATTTCCCTACTATAGGATCGCTAACATTATTCTTGATTTCATAACCTACTTGCGAATATGGTACTTGTCCTAATGTAAGTGATAAGCCCAAATCATGTTCAAGCGGAAATGCAATCATCATTCCATCTAAATTTGTTTTGCTGTAAAATGCAGATGAAGAAGAACTTTGTATATTACTCCCGGCGTAATTCATACTTAATTCAAAACGTGTTAATCGAATAGAGTTCCATCCGGCAGGATTAAGTGAATTCAAATAATCCACGTCACTTAAAGCGATTCCCATTTCGCCCATAGCAAATCTACGCGCTGAGAATGATGTTCTTAAATCACCGATACCAAAACCGGAATAAATAGAACCTCCTTGCGCCATAACTGGAATTGTGACAAGAAGTAACAACAATAAGATTTTAATTTTTTTCATTTAGACTACTTTTTTTGCATGTAAATAATTTTCAGTTTTGGTCTAAGAGCTTTGTTAAGATTTTTGCTTCCGTAGAATGCAATCCTTGCCGCAGATGAATATTCATCCCATAGAGAAAGAAGAATTCCTTGATTCGATTCACCGTTTTGCCATTTCTGAACCATCCATGCGACATCACCGCTATAAATTTTATCTTTTTTAGCAAGTGCTGTAACAACTGTACTATCTCTGGTTAATTTTTTTGTTGTACTATCTGCAAGAATTTGCGCATAAAGAGAATCAGAAGAAGGATTTCCATCTAGAGTAGAAGTTGTATCAACATTCAATTCAAGAAATGCTTTATTAACAATTATATTTTTGGGCAACGTATTTAAATCAAAAAATAAAGTTCCTTTTAATCCTATACCGCCTTGAAAAGTTAAATTACTATTTTGTTGAGGTACTTGTCCCGTCAAATAGTAAATATGGAAAAACGGAGATACTCCAACGGTGTCTTTTCTTATTGAAAGTCTTTCCAGTACAACCGAAAGAACTGTTTCGTTTTTTGAAGAACTGGGTATGGCGGAATAGAATCCAACTATTTTTTTAGTTGATGGTTTAGGTTTTAGAAGCAAACCAAAATTCTTTGGTGCTGAATTACTATCAGCCGAATATTTTAACCATTGAGTAACAACATCATTTTTTAAATTAAATTTTACAAGTGTATCATTTACAGTTAAACCTGATGAAACATCAATGGGATCATAAGCTAATCTTGGAATACTATCTCTATCAAATCCAACCGGACTCCAATCACTTCGAACCTGGTATACAGAAAAATCTAAGGTTGCAGTTTTATCCCCCAACAAATAACGAGGAATCATCTGCATCGTTGCCGATTTAACAATGTATTGCCCGCTTTTAACTAAAGCTAATAGCGTATCCGGCATATAAATACGATAGCGCATTAGTATGGAAGATTCAGCGTAAGAATTCTTTCCGATTAAGACAACGTTAGATAAACCAAACTTAATTTTATCTTGATAGTTTGCCGACTTCTGTAAAATGTTTGCTTGATAACTGTCTAATTCCTGGAATGAAATCTTTTCATTTTGGGAAATTAATTCTGAACCGACTGAGGTAGGATCTTGACTACAGGAAATAATTAGTATTGTAACTGCAAAGAGATAAAAGGCAAGTCTCAAAAATCTGATCAATTAAATTCCTCCGGAAAAATCACTGATAATAATATCGCATACTTCATTGAAATTAGCGGCTGTAAAATTGGGCTTTTTTCCAAGATTATGCAAGATAGAAATTTCATTATGAGTTGTTTCATTATTTAGTAGTATAGTCTTTACACCGGCATTAATGCCGCTTTCAATATCACTTGCTTTATCACCTATCATATAGGATTTAGAAAGATCTATCTCATGTTCTTCTGCAGCTTGAACAATCATAAATGGAGAAGGTTTCCTACAATTTGATTTTTCTGGCGGATCTAAATCGGGATGGAAGGGACAGTAAAAAAATGCATCAATACCCGTTCCTTCATTTTTCAAAAGTTCATTGACACGATCATTAACCGAATCAACATCTTTGCTGGTCATTAATCCCTTAGAAACACCTGCTTGGTTAGAAATTACTATTGCTTTAAAACCAAATTCGTCTTTCAGTTTCTTAATTCCTTTAGATACACCTGGCAGCAAAATAATTTGAGACGGGTCTTTTACATAACCGTAATCGTGATTAATCGTTCCGTCACGATCTAAAAAAATCGCATGGTGTTTCATCAATTAGTCGGTAAGCTTTTTATATAGATCAACATATTTCTTTGTGGAATTCATCCAGGTAAAATCGGATTTCATTCCGTTACGCATAATGTTTTGCCATTTATCCTGATCTTTGGTAAAAATCTTTACGGCATTTTTGATCTCTGTTAACATTTCTGAGGCAGAATATTTTTTGAAGACAAATCCATTACCGGTTTTATTTTTTGGATTGAATGCCTGAACTGTATCTGCAAGTCCTCCTGTATGACGAACAACAGGTACGGTTCCATACATTAGACTATACATTTGATTCAGACCGCATGGTTCATATTTAGAAGGCATTAAGAAAATATCCGAACCGGCTTCAATTAAATGAGCTAGTTCATCATCGAATCCGATATAACACGAAAATTTATTATGATATTTTGAAGCCATAGTCGTAAAGAATTTATGATATTTCTTTTCGCCGGTGCCAAGCAGAATAAAGTGAATATTCATTTTCATTAGATTTGTAAAAGCTTTTTCAATAAGGTCCATACCTTTATTATCATAAAGTCTAGAGATCATTCCAATAACAGGTACATCATCTTTTGCAGTGAAGTGAAAATTATTTGCAAGAGCTTTTTTGCTCTCTTTTTTCATTTCGATGTTCTTCATTGAAAATTTGTGTGGTATTTTAGAATCTACTTCCGGATTCCAAATTGTATCATCAATTCCATTTATAATTCCATATAGATCTTTTTTCCTTTTATTCAGAATTTCTTCTAAACCCAAACCGTAATCTTTATGCTGACAAATCTCTTTTGCATAAGTTTCGCTAACTGTATTTATCATATCCGAATAAAGCAATCCGCTCTTTAAGAAATTGATCTTACCCTTCTGTAGAATTCCTTTTTCACTTTCCAACTCTTTCGGCAAAGCAGTCTTATCAAAATTTGCTTTTGGGAAAATACCCTGGAACGAGAGATTATGAATTGTGAAAATGGTTTTTATTGATCTAAATGTAGGATCATTTTTATAAGTGGATTTTAAGTAAGCCGGTATCAATCCGGTCTGCCAATCATTACAGTGAATGATATCAGGCGTCCATCCTAATTTTGTGATCAATTCAAACACAGCACGTGAAAGAAGAATAAATCTTTCATCGTTATCGGGATAATCTTCACCTGTGATAGGATCTGCGTAAAGACTATGTCGGCTTCCATAGTATTCCGGGTTATCTAAGAAATAAATCTGTACTCTTGTTTTGGGTCCAATTAAGAAAGAAGACCGTAAAGAAAAGATTACTTCTTTATTACCAATGTTGATCTTTAAGTCTTTCAGACGAACTACTTCATGTATCTTAAACTTTCTTTCATCTATAGCGCCGTATTTTGGAACGATAATTCTTACAATGTGCCCCATCTCTTGTAATTTTTGAGGTAACGCCGATGATACGTCTGCTAAACCGCCTGTCTTAATGAAAGGAACTACTTCTGAGGTTGCGAAAAGGATCTTTAATTTTTTGCCTGAAGACATGTTTTTTAAGTCCTTCGATTTTTAACATGCAAAATTACGAAAATACGTCGGCTTGACAAAATTATTAGCAAATAAAGATTCGATTTCTCTATTTTTGAACAGTTCATCTTTGATTAATAACTGTTTTGTCTTTATAAATAACGAAAAAAGAATGAAAACACTCTTTAAGAACCCATCTCAAATAATTACAGTTGATACTAAAGGCAAGAATTTTAAGCGAGGTTCTGAATTAAGTGATATTAACCCGATTTCTGATCATTCTATATTGGTTGAGAATGGTATTATTAAGGACTTGATTCCAAATTCGTCTACTTCAAAGACTTCTGCCGATAAAACATTTGATCTAAAAGACTTAATTCTACTTCCAGGATTAGTTGAATGCCATACACATTCTGCTTATGCCGGTTCACGTGCTAACGAATTTTTGATGAGACTTAACGGTGCAACTTATGAAGAAATAGCAAAATCCGGCGGCGGAATAATTTCTACTGTTAAAGCTGTCCGTAATTCATCTTTTGAAGAACTTGTTAGAATTCTAAAACCGAGAATTGATTATTTCATGACTCAAGGAGTTACTACATTAGAGATCAAGAGCGGATACGGATTAAGTTTTTATGATGAGATAAAACTTCTTCAAGTTATTAATTATTTTAAAACTCATTCACCTGTCGAAATAATTCCGACTTTTTTAGGAGCGCATACTTATCCGCCGGAATACAAAAACGATCACAAACAATATTTAGATCTTATCATAAAGGAGCTTCTTCCCTACATCATTAAGAATAAACTTTCAGATTCTGTTGATGCATTTTGTGAAAAATCGGCATTCTCTTCCGAAGAGGTTGATAAGATATTTTCTAAAGCTAAAAAACTCGGTTACAAACTACGTCTTCATACAGAACAGTTTAATAATATCGGCGGATTAGAGGTATCATTAAAACACAAAGCTCTTTCAGTAGATCATCTTGAAGTTATGAATACAGATGATATCCCGAAATTAGCAAAGAGTGAAACTGTGGGAGTACTTTTACCAGGCGTATCATTTTTTTTAGATTATGATTACGCACCCGCAAGAAAGCTGATCGAGCACAATGCAATTGTTGCTTTGGCAACAGATTATAATCCCGGATCATCACATATTCCAAATCTTCATTTTATTATGCAGCTTGCCGCACTTAAAATGAAAATGAGTGCCGAAGAAATTATTTCTGCAGTTACAATAAATTCTGCAGCTGCGCTTGGATTAAATGAAAAGCTTGGAAGTATTGAAATTGGAAAGCAAGCTGACTTCGCAGTTTTCGATACTAAAGATTATCGAGAAATAATTTATAACATTGGAATCAATTTGAACAAATACACAATTAAAAAAGGTCAAATCATTTTTGAGAGAGCGGAAGCTTTATGAAAATTATTGAGTGCGTCCCGAATTTCAGCGAAGGGAAAAATCAAAAAACATTTGAAGCGATAAAAGAAGCAGTAGCTAAAACTAAAGATGTAAAATTATTAAGTCTAGAACCCGACGGAGATTACAATCGTGTTGTTGTAACATTAGCAGGAAATGAAGAAGGAATATTAAACGGAACATTAAATGCATGCAGAGCCGCCGCATCACTAATTGATATGCGTACACACAAAGGAGAACATCCGCGTCTCGGTGCAATTGATGTTGTTCCATTTGTTCCGGTTGCAAATGTAACTACAGAAGAATGCGTTAAGATTTCCGAAGAGTTCGCAAAAATTATTTCTCAAGATTTGAAAGTCCCGGTCTATCTTTATGAGAATGCAGCAAGAAAAGCTGATCGAAAAAGTTTATCAAGTATACGTCAAGGCGAGTATGAAGGTTTGGAAGAAAAATTAAAAGATCAAAATTGGCTGCCGGATTATGGTGAACCGGTTTTCAATCCAAAGCTTGGTGCAATAGTTACCGGTTCACGATTCTTTCTTATTGCTTACAACGTGAATATAAAATCTAATGATGTTAAATACTCAAAAGAGATAGGCGAAACCTTAAGAGAAAGCGGTTACGTAAAACGTGATGAGAATGGAAATGTTATTAAAGTTGATGGAAAGACAATAAAGGTGCCCGGACGATTGAAAGAAGTAAAAGGAATGGGTGTTGCTCTCGATAAATATAACATCACTCAAGTTTCGATGAACTTAACCAACTACAACGTTACACCAATACATGTCGCATTTGAAGAAGTTAAGAAAGAAAGCGCACGGCTTGGCGTTGAAGTTAACGGAAGTGAAATTGTAGGATTAGTTCCGCTTGAGGCAATGCTGCAAGCCGGAAGATTTTATTCGATCGGGAAAGAAAAAGATGAAAAGAGTTTAGTGAATATTGCTATCGAGAAATTAGGATTAAGCGCGCTTCATCCGTTTAAGCCGGAAGAAAAAATAATTGAATACATGATCTAATTAGTTTTTGTCATACTGAACGAAGTGAAGTATCTCAGACTCTTCGCGTTGCTCAGAGTGACAATTCGGAGAATGAAAATGAATCCAAGAAAAACTTTACAAGAATATTTTAACGAGCTCTCATCAAATTCACCAACTCCCGGTGGAGGAAACGTATCGGCATTGTGCGGTGCACTCTCGTCAAGTTTGGGAATAATGGTTTGTAATCTTACGATTGGTAAAAAGAAATATGCCGAGGTTGAACAAGAAATGATCAGTTTGAAAGATAAACTAGATGGAATGCAAAAAAGATTTATAGAACTCGGGCAACAGGATAATGCATCATTCGATAAAGTTATGGATGCATTTAAACTGCCGAAAGAAACCGATGAAGAAAAAAATATACGCTCAAAAGCAATTGAAGAAGCAACTATCGGTGCTACAGCCGCTCCTATAGATGTTATTCAAACATCAAAAGCAATTCTTCCTATTTTGGAAATCATAATTGATAAAGGAAATAAAAATTCTATTTCTGATGCCGGAGTAGCTGTGGCATTAGTAGGCACAGCAGCAAAAGGCGCTTACTTAAATGTGTTGATCAATTGTTCTTCTTTGAGTAATCAAACTATTGCTAACGAACTCAGAAAGACAGCAGACATTTTAGTTGAGGAAATTACTCGT
The DNA here is from genome assembly GCA_041658245.1 of Melioribacteraceae bacterium. Classification (GTDB taxonomy): domain Bacteria; phylum Bacteroidota; class Ignavibacteria; order Ignavibacteriales; family Melioribacteraceae; genus Fen-1258. The sequence continues at coordinate 45,931 of JBBAAM010000013.1, read as the reverse complement.
ACAAGCGATAGATTAGTAGAACAAGTTGTTACTGCAGTGAGAACGAAATGAGAACTCTAGTGCCTAAGTTCCTAAGTGCCTTAGTGCCTGAGCAAATTAAAAATTGCTTACTCAGGCACTTAGGCACTCAGGGACTCAGGAACTTAAAAGCACAGGCACTTTTAATATTTTTCTTAGTCTTACAAACTACTATCCATGCTCAAAATATTTCTTTAGGCATTGACGTTCTTCAAAAAAATAATTTTTCTCTTCTCGCCGGTAAGCGTGTAGGATTAATTACAAACCACACAGGAGTTAACAGTAAATTAGAATCAACTCTCGATCTTTTCAAACACGCAGATAATTTTAGACTCACCACAGTATTTTCTCCCGAACACGGATTGAAGGGATTGGTGGCGGCAGGGCAATCTTACGAAAGTTACAGCGACTCACTCACAGGAATTAAATATTATTCTCTTTACGGTAAAACAGCTAAACCTACTAAAGAAATGCTGGAAGGAATTGATGTTCTTGTTTATGATATCCAGGATATCGGTGTTCGTTCGTACACTTACATATCTACACTCGGACTTGCAATGGAAGCGGCTGCAGAAAATAAAATTCAATTGATTGTTTTAGATCGTCCTAATCCTTTAGGAGGGTTGCGCATAGAAGGAAATGTTGTTGAAGATGATTTCAGATCTTTCGTCAGCGCATATGCAATTCCGTACGTGTATGGTTTAACATGCGGAGAACTTGCAAACTTGATCAACACAAAAAGTGCGATTGGCAATAAAGTTAAATGCAAACTAAAAGTTGTTAAGATGGAAGGATGGAAACGGAATATGCTTTTTAAGGATACGGAATTAATCTGGGTTCCGACTTCTCCAAACGTTCCGTATATGGAAACTCCTTCCTATCTTGTTGCAAGCGGAGTATTGGGCGAGCTTGTAGTTTTTGGAATTGGAATTACTTACACACTTCCCTTCCAAACTTTTGCTGCAGAATGGATTGATGCAGACACACTTGCACTTAAAATGAATGCTCTTAATTTACCCGGTGTTTTATTCCGTCCGATTTCTTATAAAGTTCTTTACGGTGATTGGAAAGATCAAATACTTAACGGCGTGCAGATTCATATCACCGATTTTGAAAAAGTTCATTTACTGGAACTACAATTTTATTTTTTACAGGTGAATCAGCAGCTTTATCCGGATAATGATCCGCTAACTATTGCAACGGAAAGCAGACTTAAGATGTTTGATAAGGTTTTAGGTACAGACAAAGTGAGAAAGAAATTTTTAAAACATTTTCTAGTTAAAGATATCCACAAATTTTTGAATAAAGATATTGATTGGTTCAGAAGACTTTCGAAGAGATATTACTTATACAATTAGCTTTGTCCCAAAAGAGAAAAGTTTGAACGGCAATAAGTTTAGTATAAAATTATTGCAGGGCTTGAATAATTTCTTTATTGCCTCTCAACATTTTATTGACAACTGTTTGTGAATCAATTTTTTTTTGATCCGCAACTTTATGAATAAAATCAGCAATATCTTTATCAAGATAAATCGGGAGATTCAATTGAGCATCTTTTCGATAAAATTTTCCACGAATTGCATTTGAAAAATCATATTCTTTCTTCATGTCCTCACCTTAAATTATATTGTTTATTTTCTTTCTTAGTAGCTCGACGTGCAGATATTATTCTAATTGTTGAACGATTTGAATTGATTTCCTTAAAAGCATGAATTACAACTATTGTAATATTATTCTAACTCAAACTGCATTCTTACAAATCCAAGACCGATCGGTTTCGAATAATCTAATTCAACAAGAATATCTATATCACTTTGTTCATCTTCTTCATTTCGTAATGCAGACCCGAACAAATATGCTCTTTTTACAGGTTTGTTTCTAAAACAGTTTGCTATCTTTTTAGAAATTTCTTTACTCATATTTTTAGCTTACTTTGATTTATTTACTATTTATAAGATAAATTAAAACACTTTAAAAAACACTATACTATTTTTATTCGGCAGTCAAGACTTGGAGTCTATCAGAGGAATAACGAAAAACGATAACGACTAAAATGACTGCATCGAAGAAGTTTACCCGGCTCTAACGGTCGGCTTGAAAAAAGTGTTAGTTGCTTCTCATTTTCTTTTGGGCAATTTATTTTGCAAATCATTTATCCACTTTTGACGTTCGGTAGGATTAGAGATTATCATCGGTAATGTTTTATTTAGATCATTAATAATTTCATTAATTGCCATTGTAGCTCTTTCAGTCCCAAATTCACTTTTTGTTTCGATGAAAAAATATGTCGTTCTTATTAAAATTAGTGCAACTTGTGCAGAAGCATTGTTTAATTTTTCTATTTCAGTTTTCGTCTTAAGGCCGATGGTATTTAATTCTGATATCTGTTGTTTTTGTTTTTCAATATTGTTATGTAATTCTTGCGCTTTATCAATAATCTTTTGTAATGATTCTTTTTGCGCTTCAATCTTATCTCTTGTGTCGTTGGCATTGGTAATTAAGAATTTTATTGATTCTTTCTGATCATCAACTTCTTTTTTTATTTCTTTAATAGCTTCTTCCTTAATACCACTAATTTCCTTTTTTGCTGTTTCGACTTCTAAACTGCCCCATTTAAATTTTTGGATAATATCATAATTTGAAATTGCAAATCCAGAAATGATTGCAAAACATAATAGAGCAATTGTCAGTTTGATATCAATAGCTTTAGTTACTGATAAATATATAGTAATAACCACGATGCTTATAAAAACTAATAACGCAATTATTTCTTTCATTTAGGTATTCCTTTTATTTAGCAACTAACTTTTAATTATATGTTTATTAAATAATCCAAAGTCTTACTATGAATACCATCAAAGCCAACAAACAATAAAATGGATAAACAGAAAATGAAATCAATGCTTTTATAATAAATTTTGTCGTTTCAAAAAAATTATAAGATGGTGAGACAATGAAAACATCTTCAATATTTGCAGAATTAGTATGAACCTTTTTTATAATACAATTATACATCGAGCGAAATTGTTTTTCTAAACTTAGATAGTATACATCCATCATGAAAAAAAGAAAAAGCGGTACTATTGAAATCCACACTAAGTTAGGTTTCTGCTTATCAGAAACAATAACAATAATTGCAGAAATAATCGTAATGCACCAAGTTTTGCAGGAAGAACTGTTATTTGCCATTCTATTAATAACCGATTGTAAAATGGTTAAATAATTTTGAACAGCAGGTGAATCAAAATTTAACGTTGTCATCGATTAACTCAAAAGGTTTTTTAGGTTTTCCCAATTCCAATTATATAATCTACCAGCGTCTGGTACTGGTGTATAATTTCCATCTTTGTATCCAATTATTTGAACAATCGGTTTATATTCTTCCCGTGCCATTTCAACCTCTTTCAATACACCTTGTGCTCTGTGCGTATTTCTTCCAACCATAACTAAAATCAAATCAGAGCGTTTAATTGCACTCCTAGCTTTATCTTCCCAAGTTTTCATTGGTGCAGCTTCTTTAAGAGAATGATCAATAACTTCAAATGGTGAATCAGGAAGTTTTGCTTGACCAATGATAAACTCTTTTAAGACTTTATCATTATCAAAATCAAAACTAATAAAAATACGTTTCTTGGACATTTTATTTCTCAATATATTTTTAATAAACTTTTATTTGCACAACAAATGGATTTAACTGTTCAATCTGTTCTTCCATTTTACTTTGTTTTACTAAATTCTTTCTTTTTAAAATATTGTTGCCTTCAGGCATCATTGAAATTAGATTTTGCAAATAGGTTGATTTGATGGCAAAATTTACATTTTGTGGAATAACGCCAACGTTCTCATAAAAATATTTTGCGTTAAGACTTGAGACAACTAATCCCACCAATTCACCCTTATTATTAAAAAGTGGACCGCCACTATTACCAGGTTGAAGTGGATTACTTATTTGAAATAATCTGGGATCATCTTGAATACCGAACTGACTGTTAATTCTGCCAGTTGATAATCGAGACTTACTCCCCATAATATCACCAAAAGGAAATCCTAATGTAAAAACCTCCTCTCCAATTTTTACAGAGTTTGCATCAATGAATGAATAAGGAATAGATTGATCAAAAATTGATGAGTATACAAAATCTTTAAGCTCAAGAATGGTGATATCATTTTTAACATCTTTAATTTTTATGGTGGATATGTATTTTTTAGAAAATGTTGGGAAAACAACTTCTATCAAATTAGAATTTTCAACTGCGTGATAATTTGTAACTATTAGTCCACTTTCTGAAATTAAAAAACCACTACTTGAAGATTTTGATTCACTTGAGATATTTGTGGCGGAATTTGATTTTAGCGAAGGATAAATTTTAAGAAGAATGGTTTCTCTTTCATAATTAATTGGATAATTAGCCCAGCTAGTTGTTCCTCTAATAAAACCTTTATTCTCAATTACAGCATTGGTAACTTTCTCTGAGTAATCTTGCATAAACCAAAATTGTTCGTATGCCATATCGAAAGCAGTCTTGCGATACTTTACTTTCAATTTTCCTTTTGTCCATTCAGGATCTCTTGATTCCAGGACATATCCATAAAATAAATCATTAATGTTTTCATCTTTCATTACTGCAATTCTATACTGACTTGCATTTTCTATTTTACCTTTAATACCAGATACAACATTTATCCAACTAGTTGTTTCTGACATTGACCAAATACCTTCGATGGGATCTAATATATTTAAATGCTGGTCAAAGTATAATTTAAATTCTGGCTCTCCTTTGTCAGTCGTTGTCCAATTCTCTGGCGGTTTAATAGTTTGTTGAATTGGAACACAAGAAGGGAACAGGAGCGAAACAATTAATAACGATTTAATAATAAAATCTAATTTCATTTTTACTCCAAGTTAAACTAAACATATAACGTTAAGTGTTTTATCCGAAGTTGAGAAAAAAAATATGATTGCTCTCATACAATATTATACTGCCAATTAGCCCCCATAGAAATCACGGGGTAAGCAGTCTATCACTCTGGCAGTATGTGAGATATATCTACTTGTCAGTAGACAAGTTCTATTAAATAATCTATTCCAAAAAAGTAGCTGCATATTTTCCCCGGGGTCAAAAGAAGTTAAAGAAGAGTTTCCCTACACCAACTTAAATTTATAGAAGAAGGTTGTCAAGAAGTATTTTTTAGCCTGCCAAAAAAACCGGCGGGCAAGCTCGTTGTATCACTCATCAGTCACAATCTTTTTAATATTAGAGGATAAGTTGCCTTCGAGAACCTCAGGCAACTTTTTGTAATTAGTGTTTGAAGTACACGAAGAACTTGATAAACGGTGGTTGAGGCTCTCGAAACCACCGTTACGAAGATCACGATAAGCAAGTGCCAGTATAGGTAATATTTCTGGCTTACCATCAATCAATGCTTCTTTCTTTTTTCTACTCCATCCTTGCACTTGTTTTTCTCGGTAGAATGCTTCATCAATTCTGGAATATTCTTCATAATAAATCAACTTAACCGGTAATCTTTTCTTTGTATAATTAGCTCCAACTATATTTTGGTGTTCCCAAAGTCTGCGTTCTAAATCTTTTGTGCTTCCTGTGTAATAACTACCATCGGCGCATTCAAGTATATACATAAAGCTACTACTCATATGATAAACTTTTTTTCTTTTGGTAAGAAGAGGTTGCTTCGAGAACCTCAGCAACCTCGACAACCTTTTTAAGATTTTCTAAAAGTTCAAGTGCAGATTTATCAAGTTTTGAGAAAGCGAACCACTTTCTACCCAAATCTTTTAGTGAAGCGCCTAAGTGGTAAACATCTTTGTCGTCAATAATCAAAAACCTATCGTGAGCTTTGTTAAACTCTTTTATTATAACGGAAGGATACTGTGAGTTAAATTTTTTTTCGTCGAGCAGTAAAGATTTATTTAGGTTGGCTGTTAGTATTGTTACGGCAACATTCTTTTTCTTTTTGGTAAACAAATCTAAGACAGTTTCATCAATGTAGTTGTCAATAAGCAAAATAGATTTTTCCGCTTTGCGGATTAGTCCGGCGACAAATTTATAGGCATCGAAAATTTGTCCGTCATAGAAGATTCCTTGTTTTGGGACTAAATCTTTATTTTGTAATCCGTTAAGTAATTTTTCAAACTTTTCGTCTGTCTCCATTTCGTGTTTTAACTGCCTCTTTTCAACCGTATTAATTCTTTGGAATATCTGTGCGTTGTTAATTATAAACCGCCTCATGGCAACAAAAGCGCCTATAATCTGGATGCTCATTTTAACAGCAGTTTTACTTTTGAGAACTCCGGAAAGCATTGCAACGCCTTGCTCGGTGAAAACGTAGGGTAATTTTCTTCTTCCGCCATACTCCGAACTTGATATCGCAATTTGCGACATCAAGTTTTCATTTTCTTCCTTGGTTAATTGGAACATAAATTCTTCGGGAAATCTCTCCATATTTCTTTTAACTTGTTCATTGAGTCTTCTTGTTTCTACTCCATAAAAATCTGCCAAATCACTATCGAGCATTACTTGAGCATCGCGAACCGTGTAAATTTTTCTTTGAATTGATGCAGCATCGAAAACTATTATTTTGTTTTTGGATTCTTCCATTTTATTCATTCATTATAATGGTATCGCAAAATGTTCTATTGATTCCATTTTTTGAATACGCATGTGACCATTATTTATACTGTCAATAATCTATTTCAAAAAAGTAGTTTGCATCTTTTCCCCGGGGTAAAAAAATTAAGAAGAGTTTCCCCTCATCAAATTAAATTTAAGGAATAAGGTTGTCAAGAAGTATTTTACGACCTCCCCCTGTGTCCCCCTCCTTGTACTAAGGAGGGGGAATTAAAGGGGGTGGTTAAAAAGGAGATGAGCTAAGTTATTCTACTCATTTATTCTCTAAATTCGGAAATCGTCCCGGTGTATAAGGTGCACCGTTATCCTTAAGAATTTTTTCAATTGCTTCTACTTCTAAACCAACTGCTTTTAATAAATTTAATATCTCACCAAAATTGTTAGCAGCAACTTCGTAAGATTTAATAAAAGTTGTAGTCGGTGCTGATGTGGTACTCCACAATGAAGAAGTTATTAACTCAACTCTTTCTTTAAGCGCTGTTGGAGTTCCTCCTTCGTATTTACTTCTAAGATTATCACCGTTAAACTTTTGATTTAGATCTTCAAGCTTTAATCCAACGGCTAATATCTTATTGTAAGTATCAGCCGGAACTTTCGGTGCTTCAAATACTGCTTTCTTCAAATAACTGATTTTGTTTACGAGCTCATTGCGGTAAGCATCGGCACCGGTAATTACTCTTGTCATCTCGGCAACTTTTTTGTTAAAGCTGTCAAGCGAAGATTTATCCTGAGCAGAAAGAACATTTAAGTTGAGCGGAACGCAATTAAATTCCTGAGGAGTGCATAGTTCTGTAAAAACTCCGTCTTCAAATTTTGAAAGAGAAACTTTATACTTACCCGGAGCCGCCATGTAACCTTTATCAGGTTCATTCCACGGAATAGAATTATCAAACGGAACTGTTGAGATCGGAGTAAAAGTATCGTAACGGAAATCCCAAACAAGCTTGTTCAAACCTTTTTTGATTCCGGTTTTAATTTTTCTTACAACATTTCCTTGATCATCTGAGATCGTAAAAAGTAAAAATGCTTCCGGCTGGTCACCTTCTTTTTTCAATTCTGCGTATGAAGGGAACGCAACATCTTCACCTTTCTTTTGTTTTTCTTTTTCTAGGTCTCTTCTTTTATCCTTTAATGATTTCACTTCATCTTTTATAAAATAATTAAAGACTGCACCGATCTCGGGATTTGGAGTTGCAAAGAAACTTGCGCCCATAAAACCGATTCCGTCAAATCCGAACGGCGATGCTGGTATAAACATTTGAGCATCTTTTATTGGAAAGATATAAGCGTCTTTCATTAAAGTTTCCTTGGACATAAAACGGAGAGGAGAATAATTATCAAGAATGTAAACGCCTCTACCGAAAGTTGAAACTACAAGATCATTTTCTCTTTTCTGAATAGTTAAGTTCATTACTTGGATTGTTGGCAGACCGTTCTTTAATTGTATCCATTCTTTACCGCCGTTATTGCTGAAGAAAACTCCGAACTGTGTTCCGGTAAATAAAAGATTTCCATCAACATGATCTTCTGCAATTGTGTAAGTTGAACCCATCTCGGGAAGATTGGCATTAATTTGTTTCCATGTCTTTCCGCCGTCTTCAGTTTTATAAAGATAAGGTCTGTAATCCCCATCGTGAAAATTATGGCAAGCGGCATACGCTACCAACTTATCAAAATTAGAAGTAATGATCTGATGAACACGCGCATATTTAGGCAATCCTTCTATTGATGAAGCATTCATCCAAGTTTTGCCGCCGTCGTTTGTGTAATGAATTAATCCGTCTCCCGATCCGACGAATAAAATATTTTCATCAAGAGGCGATTCTGCAATCGTAACGATCTGCGCCATAGAACTTTTGCTGACCATCTCATCAATACTCCAGCTTCTTCCCATCAGCTTCTGAAAATTTTCCGGTATTCCTCTTGTAAGATCGCCGCTGATTTCTTTCCATGTACTACCTTGGTCATCGGAACGGAATAATTTATTTCCACCGAAGTACAATCTTTTGTGATCATGCTTTGAAATTAAAAGTGCAGCATCCCAATCGAAGCGGTAAGCTGTATCTGCAAAATCATAAGGTCTAATATTTAATCTTTCTCCGCTCTTTTTATCGAACCGGACTAATCCGCCGTTTTGAGATTCGGCATAAATTATATTCGGATCTTTCCAATCTACTTGTGATTGAAATCCATCTCCGCCAAGAGTAAAGACCCAATCTTGATTTGTAATTCCACCCGAGTTAATTGTACGCGATGGCCCGCCAAGACTATTGTTATCCTGTGTGCCGATATAAACATTGTAGAAAGGAAGTGCGTTATCGGTTGTGATCTTATAGATTTCCGTAATTGGAATATTATTTCTGAAAGCCCAATTCATTCCTTGATCGTAAGTTTCATAAACTCCGCCATCACAGCCGGAGATCAAATGTTTGTTATCATCCGGATCGATCCAGAAACCGTGATTATCAACGTGCTTATTCTTCTCTCCTAATTTTGTCCAGGTCTTTCCGCCGTCTTTAGTAACTTGAATAAAAACATCCATGCTGTAAACGCGGTCAACATCTTTTACATCGCAGAATATTTTTTGAAAATAAAAAATATAAGCAGAAAGATAACTGCTCTGTTTTGTCCAGCTTGCACCGCGGTCAACACTTTTATAAAATCCGCCTTCTTTCTTTGCATCAATGATCGCATAAAGGACATCGGGATTGACCGGCGAGATTGCCATACCGATTCTTCCTACTTCATCAGATGGAAGACCGCTTTTCAATTTATTCCAAGTTACGCCGGCATCCGTACTTTTATAAATGCCGCTTTCTGGACCGCCGCTTACACCCGTATATAATTTTCTCATTCTCTGATGAGCAACAGCATATAAAATATTTGAATATCTCGGATCCATGTAAACTTCGTAACAGCCGGTGTACTCGCTGATGTTTAGAGATTTTTGCCAAGTTTTTCCGCCGTCTGTTGTTTTAAAAATTCCTCTATCGCCTCCCTCTTTTCTTAATGAACCCATTGCTGCAGCGTAAACTATGTTTGAATTGTTCGGATCAATTGCAATACCGCCGATATGTTCCGAAGTTTTCAATCCCATATTGTTCCAACTTTTGCCGCCGTCTTCGCTTTTGTAAATGCCGTCTCCATATCCAGAGTTGTTGTGATTACTATTCTCACCGGTTCCAACCCAAAGAACTTTCGGATTTGTCGGATCAATTTCTACAGAGCCGATCGCATAAGTTTTTTGATTTTCAAAAGCGGGAGAAAATGTGATTCCTCTATTTACTGTTTTCCATAATGAACCGCTTCCCGAAGCAATGTAGTATTCCGATTTGTTCTGCGGATTTACTTTTATGTGGCGAACTCTTCCGCCGGTTATTGCGGGACCGATACTTCTAAACTGAAGTCCGGTTAAAGAAATTTTCTTTAACGAATCCGGTTCTGTCCTAGGAATATTTTTCTGAGCGAAAATAAAACTTGAAGTGATAAACAGAAATAAAACTGCGAATGATAGTAATATTCTTTTCATGGGAATTACTTTTATTAGTTGGTAGATCAGTTAATTTATTGAGATAACTTTTACGAAAAATTAAGTATTTCTCCGATACTATAACAAATAAAGAATAGATTTTTTTTAGGCGGATATTTTGTGTTGGTTTTTATGCTAAGTGAGATTTATTTTCTTTTGGGAGACAAGTATAGATTATTTTATTAATTGTGTAATCGTATATGAAAATAATAAGTGGCGGTCATAAAAAAACCGCCACTATGAGATGACGGTTATTTTACATCCTTCATTTTTTCTGCTACTTGTGCGTAGGGCTTCCCTCAGATAAAGAAACTTGAGGAATTTGATTTTACTTATCAACCAATGATAAACGAGAAACTGATCCGTGAACTTGCCAGCTTGAATTTTTTAGATGAAGCAAAAAATATTCTTTTTGTCGGCGCTCCCGGTGTTGGTAAAACTCATCTGGCTATCAGCATTGGCATTAAAGCTATCCAGGAAAGAAAGAGGGTCATGTTTTTTACTGCCGAAGATCTCACTCTGCAACTGGCCTCTGCTGAAGTATCCGGCAATCTTAACAGAACACTTGATAGTCTTTCAAGGGTTGATTTAATTATCATTGACGAACTTGGATATCTCTCGCTTACAAAACAAACGGCTAAATTATTTTTTCAACTTATATCCAAACGTTATGAACTTGGATCAATTATTATTACTACTAATAAACCGTTTGAAGAGTGGGGAGAAATCTTTAATGATGATATTGTTGCTTCAGCCATTTTGGACAGACTACTTCATCATTCTTATCCTTTTTTGATTAACGGTAAGAGCTTCAGAATGAAAAATATTGTGAAAAATAACTAACTTGGACTGGTCAATTTTGGCCGGAATACTGGTCAGTTTTCAACGGAAACAACAACTTATTCACTCGCTCACCATCATAATCAAAACCAACTACATTATGACCTAACTTTGACCAAGAAACTGATATAACACAACCTAAATGCCAGAGACCAATAACGCCAATTCTAAATTTCATAATTAATCATGTCCTTATATTTTTTTTATACATTTCGGGAGTATCAAATATTTTTACCTCTTTTCTTTCACAAACGCCATATAAAGGTAAATTCTTTTTAAGAAGCTTAGGGAAAATTTGTCTCCCAAAATCAGAAAAACCTTCGGGGATATATTCAAGAATTCTTGGATTAAGATAATATATCCCAGCGTTTACCCAATGACTGTCAGATTCTCCTTCCTTCGGTTTTTCTATAAATCGTTCTATCCTTCCATCTACATCAAATTCTGCAATACCGCTGTGAGAAACATCTTCACGATAATGAAATGCTATGGAAGCAATGCAATCATTCTCATTATATTTTTTTATGAGAAGATTTAAATTAAACTCGGAGAACTGATCACCGTAGAGAACGAAGAAAGATTCTGAGACTGAGGGACTTTGAGAATTTAAGGCCGGGAGACCGGGAGAATTTGAGACTTCGGAAGACCAGAATTCTTTAGATATTTTTTTTACAGCACCAGAAGTTCCAAGCAATTTATCTTCATAAGAATATTTTACTGTAACGCCAAATTTTTCACCATTGCCAAAATATTCCGTTATCATTTCAGCCAAATGATGCAGGTTAATATAAATTTCATCTACTCCATATTTTTTGCACATTTCAATGTTATACTGAAGAATCGGTTTTCCATTGTATTTAATCATCGGTTTGGGAGTCTGTTTAGTTATTTCCACTAAACGTTCCCCTTTACCGGCAGCGAGAATGATAGCTTTCATTTTTTTAAAGAATAGTGAATGGTAAATAGTTAACTGTGAATCTTACCTGTCGGCAGACAGGTTGTGAAAAGTGACGAGTAAGAACTAATTCTTCGATACACTTTGAAATTTTTATTTGTTGAATAGTTGGGTTGTTTGATTGAGTATTTCAAGTACCTATTCATATCGAATTCAACAGAGAGCAGAGCGCATAGTTATACAGCACTTTCTACTTCATGCAACCGAACTTTTAAGAGCAATTGAGATTGGGATGCTTTTTATGTCACTTACCTTTAGGATAGAAAAACCTATTATATTTCCTTTATCATCAACCTTTTCCATCACAGAATCATTTTCTGTTTCCTTGAAATATCCGGCTTTCTTTTCAAAGATTACTTCGAGATAATCACCTTCTTTATCATACCAGACTTTTATTTCTTTTTCCATAATTGCACACCTTTTTTAATTGTATCTGTAAAATAAGAAGTAATTATAAAATTGTCACCGTTTTTAAATTTCACAACGATACACAAATATTTTTCTTTTACAGGCGTGATTCATAATATTTATAAAACATTTCAACAGAAAGATCAGATTTTGATTTAATGATACAATCGGGTGATTCCAAAGTTTCGTTAATTCTACTTATTTGATTTTTCATTTCAGGATGGCTGTCTTCCAAATGTTTAATTCGTTCAAAAGTAAAACGAATTTTCCTCTTTTTATAATCCGTTAATAAAATCATTTTTAGATATTTTGAAGTCTAAAAAAATTCTTTATGCATTTTGTTCTAAAAATTCGATTGGCACTATGAGTGGACAACAATTGCTCTTCACTCTTTACCTCAACATTTACATGGATACTTCGCCTTTACCTGCTGCTAAGATTATTGCTTTCATTTTAATTAGTGAATATAGTGACGAGTAACTTTTAATTTCTTGAGACAATTGTTTAATTGTTGAAAGGCTTGTCTCGCCGAAATGCAATGCAGGCGGATTGATGAGTTGAACTACTCCAGACAAATGTTGAATTGTTGAACTATTCACTATTGCGCATGTCACTCGCTGCTTGTTTCCCGTTACTTTCCCTCAACCATCACACCAACCTGACCCGTGAAATGTGCTTTTTACTATTTCGCGGGGACTGACCCGTGCTTGTCCGCCACTTGTCCGGCATCTTTTCGACGGATCCTGCTGGGCGGGAAATCTGTTTTTCTATTTTAGGGGGCACTCATTGTAGTCTTCTTCTCTTTACCCACCTCTTAAAAAAAGGATCGTCAATTTCGTAACCAAATTCGGTTTTGATTACTAAGCCGTTTTGCGCTAACCGTTTTAAGCTGCTGAATATTGTGCTCGATGCGCCTCTAAAATATTTTTTAGCAAATTCTGATGATAGCGGTGTAATTTCCGATAACGACATCCCTATTAGAATTTTCATATCCGTTCTGTTTATAGTATTCCACAGACGTTCATAATCCATATCGTGATGCCGGATAATTTCGTCGACAGCCTCCTCAACCGGATTTTTTATTTTTCCGGTATTGTTCAATAGCTCCCAAACAGTAAATGCTAATTGCTGTGTGTAATATGGATGCGATTTTGTTATTTCCAATATCTCTTTTGCTATTTCTTCCGATTTAAGCGCCACGGATTCTAATCCGGCAGAAAGATATTCCATGAATTCTTGTTGAGGTATTTTATCTAACGGTAACAAATATCCGAAATGATAAAAGGGAGATTTTTTCTTTTCGAATATATCTCTCATTAATGATTCTTGACTTCCTAAGAATACGTAATTGATATTTTGATGATGCTGGATTGTTGAACGAAGTTGACGATCTAATTCTTTCTCAATACTTTTTATTTCTTGAAATTCATCAAAAACAATTATTAGTTTTTTCTTTTTATCATTCACTCTTTCTATCAAATTTAATACATCCTCAACTAATATTGAACCGGAAGATACCGGTTGAAATGAAATATCAACTTCATTATTCATCGGATTAAGGGAAATATTAGGAATTATTCTGAAGTTTTTAACTAATTGTCTCATCTTTTCAAATGGATATAGACGGTAAATCCTTTTTAATAGCTGTGCTGCAAAATCTTCAACATTTGTTACTAATTGTAAATCCAATAAAATAAACGGGCGACCGATTTCATTTATCACTTTACTAATCAGACTGGTTTTGCCAAACCGCCTTGGACTAATAATTATAAGATGATTTTTGCTCATTAGAATAGATCTTACTTTTTGTATTTCAGCTATGCGGTTGGTAAAGTAAGGCCCGTCAACAACACTCCCGAATTTAAATGGATTCTTTTTCATCTGTTGCGATTATTTTCGTTGCGAATATTCTCGCAGCCAATATAAATCATTTTTATTATTGTTCAAAAAACACACATTCACTAAATCAATTCCTTTCTCTTGGTCACTTCTTTCCCCTGTTACTCGTCATTTTGCCTGCCCGGCTATCTTTTTGACGGGGTCACTCATTACTGTTCACTCTTCCTGCTGCCCAATCAATATAATCACCAATCTTATTACATAAGTAGAATGGTAAATTTAATAATATGAATTTATTCCCTTCCGGTGTCGTTTCTTTCTTTACAGATAATTTACCTGCATAAAATCTTACAGCTACTGTAAGTTTATTTTTAACTGTTGAAAGATTTATGAACTGGTGTAAGGATCTCAATTTTCCGGCAGATCCCGATTTAACTTCAACAGGAATAACATTTCCTTTATAAGTAATAAGGTAATCAAGTTTAGCATCAGACTGTTTTTTTTCTCTCAGCCAAAAAAGTAAATTATTTTCAGGTAAAATTTCTCTTGCAAGTAACTCCTGTCCTATTATATGTTCCGCAATTTTTCCTCTGTACACGTCGGTTAATTCATCGGTATTATATACATCCTTTTCTATTCCGCTCATAAAATTCACTAAACCGGTATCGAGCAACTGGAGTTTGGGAGACTTTTTCTTGTCGGCAATTAAAGGCAGACCGGTTGAAGTTGCAGGGTAAACTAATTGAAGGAGCATCGTTTTTTCAAGTATCCTGAAACACTCACTTACTTCACGGGAGCGGTAATTTGAATTTGCAAACCGGTTAAATTTTATACGCTCACCCGCAAAATGAAAAGCATTATCTATTATATGCCTTACTATTCTGTTAACAGTTTCATTCCTTGCATATTTTTCAATATCTGCTTTATAGGAGAGAACAAGATTCTTTATGACTTCTTTTATTTCGTTCAAATCGTTATTCTCTGAATATTTCTTAATGACTTCAGGCATACCGCCGATAAGGGCATACCGCCTGAATAAAGAAATAAGCTTATTGTGAGCATATTCCGGAAAGGGAATATTGTCAATTGCATCCAAAGAATTCTTTTCACCGACTGCATTTAGATATTCATGAAAGGAAAAAGGCCTTAAAGCAAAAAATTCTACCCTGCCTACCGGGTAAGTTATATCTTTATCAATTAATGTTTCAAGAAGAGAACCGGCAGTAACTACCGCTAATTCTTTTTTCTTTTCGTAAAAGTACCGCAGGTTTTTGACCGCTTCCGGTGAGTTTTGAATCTCATCTATAAAAATTAAAGTATCGGGTACATTTTTCCCGCCATTTTTAAGAAAGAATAATGCATCAATAACTTCTTCAAAATTTTGCCTGTCATCGAATATTTTCCGTTCTTCTGTTAATTCCAGATTGAGGTATATGTATTGCCTGAATTTTTTAGAAAAAATATTAACCAGAGTGGTCTTTCCTACCTGGCGAGCACCCCAGATAACAAGCGGTTTACGATCAGGTTTCTCTTTCCATCTATTCAGAAATTGTAAGGCTTCCCGGTTAAGCATAATTGAATTGTAATAAATGCGGGATAATATTGATGAAATATTGCAATGAAGTCAACCTATTTTATTAAATTTTTTGTAACAAAATGAATGCTTCTATGGACAGAATCGATGGAAATATTAATTTTAGAGTAAAATAGCGGCAAAGAGGTTGTATGAATGGACGGATGTTTGTATGGAATAATGGATTCCGCTACTGTGGACAAGTAATATAGTGCTGGAATGGAAACGGATACAGAATGCTGGGTTGAGGAAAGTGGGCAGGCAATAGAAAGCAGTAGACAGTTGACAGTTTGCGGTAAGCAGTCGACAGTAAGCAGTAAAGAAATCAGTAATAAGAAATCGGAAATAAGTAATAAGAAGAATAGCAGGGATAAGCCCGCCATAGGCGGATGAATATTCGACACCTACAACCTTAAAAGTAAAAATAGTAGGAAGTATGCAGTAGGGAGTTAGCATTAAAGATTAAAATTGTAGAACGAAGAGATTCTTCGTTCACTTACAAACTCAATATATAGTTTAAACCTTTCCACCCGTAACTTTTAGAAATTCCAAAGTCTGTTTTTCTAAAAAATTAAAAACTTCTGTTTCTGTAATTGCCTTTCCGATTGTGAATATTACGGGGAGAAGATCTACATCTTCGTATGAAAGAAGACATTTAAGGTAGATAGAAGGATTAAAATCGGGATGTTTTAATTTTGCTAAATCTATTAACGCAGAAAGCGAATGCTCTTTTAATATAAAGTAAAGATCTACATAATCCTTATAAAGCGCCCTTGGAAGTGCCAGCAGTTTCATAATACCAATCTCTTGAATCTGAGCTAATTTAAAACTCCCTGCTTCCAATAAAGGTAAGACATTAACGTAATTAAGTTTGAAAAAAGAAATTTTTATTTCATCGTTCAGCAGAACAGTTAAAGTATCTTTTTCATTTTGTATAACCGAAACTGAATATTCATAGAATAGTTTATTTATTTCACCTAGCAAAGCATCATTATTAAAATTTGAGCTTGTGAAAAAATCGAAATCTTCGGATATACGATGTCCAAGCTGTAAAGCAAGACCCGTACCTCCTGCAAGGTAAAAACGATCATGGAAGTGTAAGAGTCTGCTTACAATAGATGATCTCTTTCCGTTCAATATATCAAAATGAAGATTCATCTTTCCCATAGTTCATCATGGCGAACAATTTTTTCCCAAAAATTGAAACTAACCTTATCTAATATTAAAGCTCCTTTCTTATCAATAAAGCTGCTTACTTCAACTCTTTCAAAATTTTTCAAAACAAATTTAATTGCATC
The DNA here is from genome assembly GCA_041658245.1 of Melioribacteraceae bacterium. Taxonomy (GTDB): domain Bacteria; phylum Bacteroidota; class Ignavibacteria; order Ignavibacteriales; family Melioribacteraceae; genus Fen-1258. Next base: position 28,824 of record JBBAAM010000013.1, on the reverse strand, counting down.
TAGGTCCCCAAATAATAGAAGTTTGCCCAGAATAAAATTTTTATTCTTTATGAAATCAAGTCTACTGAAATCGCAATCCCAAAAATACTTTTTGAACTCTTTAGGTATATAACTCATAATAAATCCATTATTTAATTGTAAAATACAAAAATTTTGAAAAGGAATATAGAAAAGTCTGTAACTTTAAAGAATGCTGTAAGTGTTCGCTGATCTAAATAGTGTGTGTGATTATTGTTTCTAAACCGTTCCCATCGGAACAGTTAAAACGGTTTTCAATCTTGTTTAATCATTCTGTTTTCCAACAAATAAATTCACGGTCATTAATTTTCATATATGGTCTAAAGACCGGTGCAATATCGGGATCAATTTAAACCTTGCAATTTTACCTATTTGCCGTTCTTTTGCGTTGTTCGATAACATCAGTGGAGTCTGCTTCTGTTATAATAAAGGATCAGAATTGATGAATCCCTTTTTATTAAAATTATTACGATCCAGCTAATAAATCAGTCAAGAAATGGTTATTGACTGCAAATGAATAATTGTAGAACGAAGAGAATCTTCGTTCAATAAAAAAAATTGTAATTATTAGGAAGGTAAGAGGAAGGAACTATTTGAGAATTTATAATTGAAATGAGAAACCGGCACCGCCGTAAAGCGCTGAAACTAACCAGTCCCGTGAGAATAGTAAAAGGATCGAATGTTTCCAGGAACAGATAAAAATTCGATCTCAATAATATATTTTAAACATAGAGAAAATATTTTACTATAATTTTACTATTTCTTTACTATATATTTGAATATAAATATTATAATGGAGGGCGAAGTTGTACAACAACAATACAAAAACTAAATTTATGGTGTTAAGATCTAAGGGGCTTTCATTAGATGAAATAAAAAAACGTATGAAAATATCCAAACCAACTTTAATAAAATGGGAGAGAGATTTAAAAGAGGATATACTAAAATACCATCGAGATAAAACATATGAAGTAATGGGTTTATTTATTCAAGATACTTTACAATTTACTAAGGAAATCTTTCAGGAAAGAAACAAAGCGATGGCATATTTTAAGAAAGTAAATTACAATAAATTGAGCAAGGGTGAATTAATAAATATTATTTTAAAATTTGATCATATCTTAAATAAAAAATTAGAGTTTATAAAATTATTAGATAGTAAATTTAAAGATGACAGAAATAATCCTTACCTGAGTGATGATGATGCAAAGATTAAAAAAATTAAAGTTATAGTTACAGAAATTGGGAGCAAAGATAGGGAAAGAATAATGGGAATAAGTACGGATAGTAGTAATGAAAAATAAGAAATAAGAAATAAGAAATAAGAAATGAGTAATTAGTAATTAGAAATCAGAAATTAGAAAAATAACTATGAGAATGGCTACCAGATGCGAATAAAAATATTAAACTCACAACTGGAAACTAAAACTTGCCCCTCCGGAAAAATATTTATAATTAATATAACCGCAAAGTATTGATATGTGATCAAATAATTTTAAGCGTAATCCTCCGTTTACCCGTTTGCCGTCATATTCAGTCATTAACTCTAAAGAATTGAAAAATTTTATTGACATACCACCAAAGAAACCAACAAAGTTATGAGTCCTAGCTTGTAATATATCTAACCCATAACCGACATGGAATGAAATATTATTAATTATGTTTGATTCCAATTTGAGATTTTTAGTGCCAACCAAATACAAAGCATTATTGTGAATTGCTTCGGTACCACCAAAAACTGTAAACAAATCATGAAGACCTAATACTAATGCGGGAATTATATTTTGCTCATTATATATTTTTATTCTTGCACTGAATGTTCTATCTCCTAATGCTTGTCCTCCTACATTTTCATCAGTGTACCTTGTAATTTTTATACTAAATTCTGCAAAAGGTAAAAAAGTTAAGGTTAAATAAGGAGTAAATGCATTTTGCTGATAACCGCTAAATGAAATTAATTCTTTATTTACAAAATTAGCACCAATTAAAACTGTTCCATCTTTCTGCATCTCAGCAGTTGGAATAAAAAATAATCCGCTAGTACCTTCGAGGGTTTGTGAAGAAGCAAAGTAAAATGGAAAAAGGAAAAGTGCATAAAAAAGATTTTTAATTTTCAATTCTCAATTGTTTAGTACGCATTCGGGTCGCCTTTGATCATATTCCATATTGTAAGAATAATTATTTGAAAATCTAAAAAGAGCGACCAGTTTTCGATGTACCAGATATCATAATCAATTCTTTTCTGCATAAGTTTAATATCTTTTGTCTCGCCTCTAAATCCGTTTACCTGAGCCCATCCGGTAATACCGGGTTTTACAAATTCTCTAACCATATATTTATTAATTATTTCTTTTGATTCCATTTCATGCTGTAAAGCATGAGGACGCGGACCAATTAGAGACATTTCACCTTTAAGAACATTTATAAATTGAGGAAGTTCATCCAAATTAGTTTTTCTTAAGAATTTACCCACCTTTGTAATACGCGGATCGTTTTTTGAAGTTTGCCGGAATGGTAATGATGACGGCTCATGACCGTTATGATACATACTTCTGAATTTATAGATCAATATTTTTTTATTTCCTCTGCCCCATCTTTCCTGCTTAAATATTGCCGGACCTTTTGATTCAATTTTTATTAAAAGAGAAATTAATGGAATGAGCCATGAAAGAAAAATTATTGAAATGATAAAACTTAATAAAGTATCCATAAACCTTTTAATCAGCCGCCAATGAATTAAATTTATTTTTTCATCTCTTACTGCAATAACAGGAAAAGGACCAAACATTGATATATTAAATTTACCCGAAACAAATTTAAAACAATTGGAAATTATTTTAACTCTAACACCATGTTTTTCAGCAATTTCGATAATGTTGTGAATTTTATTCTGAGCATAATCTGGTAATGCTATGGCTATATTATCAACTTTAGTATTCAATAGTATGTTTTCTAAATCTGCAACTTTGCCCAAATATAAACCATTCAAATCACTCTGATCATTATCATCAAGATAACCTAACACTTTGTAACCATAATGAGGACTGTTTTTAATTATGTCATTAAATGCACGACCGACATTACCGGCACCAATTAAAAGCATTGATCGAATATTCTTTCCTTTTTTTCTAAAATGGTATAATATCAATCGGATAAAATATTTTTCTAAGCTTATGAAAAATGATATTAATAGAAACTGGGATAAAATAAATTTCCATGAAAGTTCTAAATCTTTTAAGATAAAAAGAAAAACAATTGTAATGATTGAAAGAATTAAATTGTTCTGAAGTATTAGTACAAGTTCATAACTAAAATTTCTTGATCTAAATTCATCATACAAATCAGTATTGTTTGAACTAATTACCCAGCCGATATTTATGATAAATAATAGAAATAAGAAATCACTATCCTGTATAAGTATATTTGCACCATGTGAGAATAAAGCTGCAATAATAAATAAAGCAGTGATCAACAAATGATCAATACCACGTCTTATGAAGTATAAAGTAGATCTAAGTGAGAGCAATATTATATAGTTTTATCTATTTGTTGTTTTATATAATTGTAATTAAAATTGTGAGAAGGGAATAAGACAGTAACTAATAAACCTTGATATTCGTTGTGTATTAAGTCAACCCCACGAACCAAAAATCCTTCTCTTTTTAGTTTATTTGCTAAATGACTGCTGATGAAACCGCCTGCACTAAGAACTAATGAATTTTTATAGCCATGGCATTTCTACAATTAATAGGCTTATTAGCTTTTTTTTACGGGGTGTTGAAAAAATATTAAAATAAACTTTATAGCACTCAAATATCGTGGTAAAAAAATTTTAGGATTGTTTAATATTCTGAATAACCAACCTAAATACATACGATCTATAGTACAGCTTATTAATGCCTGCTCACCTGTAAAAAAAGAAAGTGCTGCGCCAGTACATAAGATTGTTGTCTCAAAGGTTAAATTTCGTTTCAGGTAGGCACCTAAAATTTCCTGTTTACCACCCGCTATACCAATAATTATTAAACGAGGTTTTATCAACTCCAGTTTTTCTAATAATCTATTGTCTGTAATACTAGAATTTTCATTATAGAAAGGGGCAACATAATTATGGTAATAAGATGAAGCAATTGAAGTTGATTGCAAAATAAATTTTTTATTGGTTTGAGCTGAGTGTTCACTTGGATCAATCAGAAAAATACTAACCTTTTCTTTTTTCAAATAGTCAATTATATCTTTAACTAGACGGTAACCACTATACTTATAAATCCTTAAAAAATAAAATCTACATAGTATTGCGAAAAGTGAACTATCGATTATTGAGAAATCGGAATCTTTAATTGCATTATGCAATAAATGATTTGAGTGTATTGATACAAGTACTGGTGCCGAAGGAACTGTAATAAAATTAGCATTTAAGATATCGTTAAAAAATGAAATCTTTTTTTTGTTGATAAATTTAATTCCATCCCAATAAATGTAATTTTTAATTTCCATTTTTTATCATTGTTATTTCATACAGTATTTATTTTATGAAAATGGGCGGGAGAAGTTGAAATTAATAATTTATTTAATCCTTTTATATAATACATCCATTTGTAAAATCGTAAAATCCTCTCTACGTAAAAAATTTAAAGGAGCAATAAATTGGAAACCTAAATTTTTAACAAAAGCATGCATTTCATCAAATAAAGGTTCTCTTTCATACATAGGAATAAATGAAGTCTCGAAAAGTAAGTAATCTATTTGAGGTAATATTTCTACTGCGCCTAATAAAACTTCCTTTTCGAAACCTTGAACATCTAATTTAAGAAGAACTGGACCTTTCACATCGAGACATGGAAAAATTTTGCTCAATCTCTCGATTGAGACTTTTATGCGTTTTTGACTTGCAGTAACAGGGAGAAATTCCTTTTGCTGTTTTGAAATAGGTAAGACGGAACTAGCTAAAGAATAATCATTTTTATAAAAATCAATAGTACCACATTGGTTACCAAGAGCTAAATTAAATTTCTTTATGTTCTCTCTCCTATTTGTATTCTTTGATAAACGAGCGAATTCAAATGGAAGAGGTTCAAAACTATAGATCATAGCGTTTGGGAAGAAATGATTAGCTGCTAATGAGAATTGCCCAATATTTGCTCCAATATCAATGATAGTCTTAATATTATAATCTCTAAGATTTTTACAGATTTTATAAGAAGAAATAGAGGCAGAACTTCTAGCTTTAACGAAATACTTAAAGTCGATTTTTAACAGATTATTAATTTCCATGCTTTTAATCTAACATACATTATTTTAAAAAATTCAGATGAAACTATAATGATTATACTGGTAGAATAAAATCTTTTAAGAAGACTTAGAATCCTTTTGAGAAAACTAGTCTTCAATATTTTTTTTTGAATTTGGTAAGGTTCTAAAAATAGTTTTTTCTTAAACCCGAATGATTTGCCATTTGCTTCAAAAATTGATAGAGATTGTGAAAAGTAAATACAATCAAGGTAACTTTTAGAATGTAAACTTGAAAGGATAAAATAATCGCCACAAATTTCGTACTTTAAATCGTAATTTTGGTTGGTGAATAATCTTTTATGATAATAGGTTGACTGCTGATTAGCTGGTAGACCATGCCATAGATATTCTTCAAGTAGGTAAGTTTTTCTAATTAAAGAATAGCCATTCTTTAGTTTATACAGTGATGAACCGAAAATAATATCGGGAGATTTAATTGATTTATTTAAATAATCTTCAATCTTCTTTAAAGTATAACAATCATAGAGCAAGTCCCCAGAATTTAGGAAGAGAACAAATTCGCCGCTGGCTAACTTAATGCCTTTATTCATCGCATCATAAATTCCGTTATCTTTTTGGCTTATTAAAATGTGATTCATAGTGGTACTAGATAAGTTCAATTCTAAAAATCCGTCTGAAGAACCTCCATCTACAATAATCCATTCAAAATTCTGACAAATTTGAACCTCAAGGCAAGTTTTTGTTCTAATAAAGCCATTAATGTTATTATAATTAATTGTTACTATTGAGAAAAGCGGCATTTTTAATAATTTTTATAATTATGAAGACTTATTAGTGAGTCATGATATTTTGATACAATTATTGCGTAACATACCAGATACTGCGGATCAAGTGGATTGGGCCTTTGATATAGCGAGAGTATTGGGAAGAGAGTAAGAAAAATCATCCATTTATCTTCTGACCTAATCGGATACCAAATTAACAGGTAGGATTCAAATATTATGACCAATGAAAAGCCCAAGATACCCCCCTCATAAATCAAAGAATGATATGAAGAGTAGCCGCCACCCGTGCTGAGTTGATTTGATTTCCATCCATTCCCGAATATTAATGTCTGTGCGTCTGTTGTGGATAAATAATTTTCGAACCAATCTGAATAAATTGCACGAGTATCACCAACAATACCTTGATTGGTAATTGTAAACCGATCTCCCATAAGATACTTGAAGGCATATTGAAGATCTGATGGGACTAAAATTAGGAATGCAAATGTGCCAAATACTAAAAAAAACAGAATTCCTTTATTCTTCTTGAAAATAGATGAATACATACTAATACATATTAATGAAAGGTAAAAGGCAAATGAAAGAGTGAATAATCCTAATAAAATTATAATTTTTTTTCTGTTTTTTTTCGCTGGGAATGCTATAACATCTGTTATAAGCAATATAGCTAATATAGTACCCAACATACCTGGTTCTTCAAAAGCGCCACATAGCCGGGCAAGTTTAAAAGGCCCAATCGGAAATATTTCATAAGAACCAAATATTGCTAGATTGTAATAATTCCTATAAAACAATTGAATTCTACCACCCAAATGAATTAGTTCATATTTAAATTCTATTCCCAATAAAATGCTAAAATAGAACAAAAGCCCTGGTATAGTAATTATTATAATTAAGTTTATATATTTATCAATAGTACTCAGTATAATTTTTTTTTCTTCATTCGTTATATAAATTAGAAAAAGGATTTGTGCTATTCCGGCTGGGTAAATTAATTCAATCGTACTATAATTATGTAAATGAAAGAATTTTGATATCTCCAAAAATATAACGTAGAAAATTATAAATATTATGTACGAATCGAATTTTATGGCGGTCTCTGTTTGAAAAATTATTAACACCAGAAAAAACCATGCAAAACTCAAGACAAGAATTTTAGAAAAATATAGAGTTGGGTCAAAGAAAAAAAAAGTGGTGGAAAAGAATAGATAACCGACATACAACCAATCTTTGTATTTATTATTTTTCATTGGCATCTTTTTTTAAAATATTTTCATATAATAATTGATATTTCTTAGCAATTATTGATTCTTCATAAGTTGATTCGACTTTTAATCTTGCGTTCCTTGATAATTCATTGGTTTTTTCACTGAGATGAAGAAGGATCCAATCTATTCCATAAACAAAATCACTTTCATTAAATGCTTCTGCTAAATATCCATTTAATTTATGGTCAATTATATCTGGTATCCCACCCTGATTAAACGCGACACAAGGAGTCCCACAAGCCATAGCTTCGATTACCATGTTTGGAAAGTTTTCCACCAGCGATGGAATAATAAACAAATCTACAGCAGATAATAAAATCGAAAGACTCAATTCATCATGCAAATAACCGAAATCTCTTATATGGAGATTGCTAAATTCACTAAATATTTTATTATTTTGTCCAATAAGAATAACCTCAATTGAACTAGCGCTATCTCTTTCATTTAGAATTTTTAATATGTTCAATAATTTGTAGTGTCCTTTATAATAATCAGTAATATTTACCGCTCCGGCTAAAACTATTTTTTTCCCCTCGGGTAAATGGATTAATTCTCTTGCAATACTTTTTGACTTAGGACTAAATTTTTGAATATCAATACAATTTGGAATCACCTTTATAGTAAAATTTTTAAATAAAGAACTTTCTTTTGCTTTTTTTGCCAAATAATTACTAGGTGAAACTATTGTAAGATTTAATTTAGAATATGTAATATTTTTTCTTACCCAACCCATAAATGATAAGTCGTACTTGAATCTTGAGCCCAATACGGGGCATTGACCACATTTATTTTGAAACCGAGAACAATTCTCCGGTAGATTACATCCTCCAGTAAATGCCCAAAAATCATGTAATGTCCAAACAATCGGTTTTTTAATTAATTTTAAAGTTTCTATTTTGATAAAGCCACCTGCGATCCAGTGAAGATGTAAAATATCGTAACTTAATTCATCAATTCTTTTGTTAAATCTATCTGGAATCAGAGCTGGGAAAAAATAACCAACTATTTTCCTATAAAAAATGTGTGCAATTAATTCGTCAAGCTTCGGGCGAATCATCAAAAGGAACTTTGATATATTCGTTTTGGGCCCAATGATCAAATCATCAAATCCAATTTTATTTTGCACAATAATATTAGTATCTATATTTATTTTTTTTAAAGCCCCCATCAGACGATAAGCTGCTCTTGCAGCACCCCCTTTTATATCCCAAGTATTAGTAAATAATATTTTCATAAATTAAAATAATTTTATGCCTATATTATTTAAGCCATTAAATATTTCTTCCATCGATTTATTTTTTACTAAATTTCTTGGAAGTTGATATGGATCAGTAAAAGTCCCGCAGGCTCCCGGAAAATTTGAAACTGCTTTAATAAAACCAGCCTCACGCAAATATTTAATAGTTTTTAGATTATATGACCTTAAATTGCCAAATGGGTATGAAAATAAAGTAACCGGTTTCTTAATAATTCTCTCTAGGTCTCTTTTCGATTCCAAAATTTCCTTCTTTTGTTCAATATTGGATAAAGACGATAGAGCACAATGTGAAACTGAATGGGCGCCAATTGTAATTATATCATTTTGTGCAAATTTAGCTAATTCATCAACTGTTAAGGATCTATATTCAGATCGTAGTTGTTTTTTAATCTTTGTCCACTTTAATAAATCCTCTATTAATGCATTTCTCTTTTTGAAAGAAATTTGTTTCAAGAAGTTTTGTAGCTCCATAAAAAGGTGTTTACGATCTTCATAAGAATGTGTACTATATACTTTTCGGGAAAAAAACGATCTTAATATATATTCATTCGGGTATTTATCTTGGTACCCATCCAGTATTATATCTTCAAGTTCGTCCCACCAAAATTCAGTCTTGTTCAGAACTGGATTTGTATTTATAAAAATGGTAGCAGGGATATCAAACTCTCGTAAGATTGGTAAAGCTTCATAATAGTTGTCTGCATATCCATCATCAAAAGTAATCATAACGGTGGGTACTGAAAAATTGCTAAAATTGTCACTTAAACTTGCTACATTTAAGTTCATCTTAATAAATTTCATCTGTTTATAAAAATTATCTGGCGAAACAGCTAATGAGTTAAAATCATTCGCAAGGGTTGTAACTCTATGATACAATAAAATGACAATAGGAGATTTTTTAGAGTTTTTAAAGAGTTTATAGGTCTCTTTTCTAATGATTCTAATGGCAGGATCAATGAACGATTTCATTTTAAAGCTCTAGTAATCAAAACACCTATAACTATCTGGTAGTTTTGATCGGTTTTTTCCAGTATTTCAGGTGATGGTAATTCTTCAATTGCAACACCCTGTAAAAAGGCACAAGCTGTTGCGACATTTCCAAACGTTTCTATATATGGTTTAGTAGCAAAAACATTTTCAAATAGTTTTGATATTGATACTGAAGTGAATCGCCAATAATCTCCCCACCTATCCATATCATACCTGCTTATTTGACAAATCCCAGCAACTGTACCAATGAAAGTACCCCCAGGCTTGAGCAAATGATAAATACCCTTGATTGCTAAATCAATCTGAAATATAAAATTCAATGTTTGTGTACAGATAAAACAATCGTATTGTGCTTCAGGTAAACTATCGATTTTAGTTAGGTCGCCAATGATTGTAACATTTTTATGTAGTTTTGTATCGAGTACATCGATTTTTCTTACTTTCTCCGACATAAATTCTTTTGAATATAAATTATCTGCAATTTCAAGGACATCGCCTTCTATATACTTTTCGTTTTTTTTTACAAATTTGGCAATATAGAAACGATCAATCGGTGTTCCTCTTTCAAAACCAAAAGTAGACGAAATAGGTACTGTTCGCATATGATCATCAAAGATTATTGGCCTTTTCTTACGAATAATTGTACTAAGTAATTCTATTATTTTAGAACTCATTTCCAACCAAAAATATTAATTTGCATATCGAAAGAATTATTTGTTTTAACTAGAGTAAATGGGGAACGACTTTTAAAAATACTATGCATGTGTATTCTAAATCCATTGCTTTCAAGGATACTAAATAATTCACTGAGATTTTGTTTTTTACTTACTACCGAATGATATTCAATAAATATATATTTAACGGTATTTAGGTAATCTTTGCATTCAGGTAAAACAACACTCTCTGCACCTTCAATATCAATCTTTACTAAGTCAAATTGATTCTTTTTTAAAATATCTTTGATATCAACCGTATTAACTTTAATCATGTTTCTATTGTTGGCTTCATCGATCATGCCACCATCAGCTCCTTCAGAAAAAAAACTAATCATTCCGTTTTCATTCCAGACAGCTTCATTCTTTAGTTGAACATTACGAAAACCGGCGATATCAATATTTTTTTCCAAATAAGCGAAAATTTTAGGATCAGCTTCATATGCAAGTATACTAGAATTGGGGAATAACGTTTTAAAGAAACAAACACTAACCCCAATATTTGCCCCAATATCCAAAATTTTTGGTGAATCAGTTCCAAATTTGAAGCGATAAATTTTTTCTACGAATATTTCTTTATAAGATGAAAGGAATGACGCCGCATCAGAAAAATAAAAATCTTTTCCATTCAATTTAGTTTTTCCGTCATTATAACGTGGCAAATGACCATATCTTGCATCGTAATAACAATAATTTCGGAACTCTTTATTTTTGAACAAATAATAAAAATACTTACCAATTTCAAAATAAATAGGTCTAAAAAATCTATACATATTTTTTATTAAATAGTGTTTTGGTGCTTTGATTAAGAATTGGAAAATAATCGTTTATCCTTCTTAGTATAAACTTAATTTTATTTCTCTTTGAACATAAGAAAAAATATTCTAATTGTTTTCTAACAATTTTGTCTTCATCAATTGGTATTTCCGAAACCTTGATTTTATGAAGTGTGAGATTAACATTATATCTACTTGTTGAAGCGCTGTGGGTACCAGAATTATCAAAACCTATATTTGCTACTAAAGATTGGCCTGGAAAAAGTGTTAATTTATTACGCAGGAATGCTGAAGCCTGCCACCTTATCGCCCATGAATTATTTTTACCCTTTATTTGATTCATTAGCATATTAGTAAATGGATATGAATTATTAATATTAAAGCATCGGGCTAAATTTTTGGTCTCAATTTCTTGTAATAATTTTGAACCATCTGGTTCAAATATTTCCCAACCACGTTTCCATGTTGCCCAACCCCAAGATCCAGTATCCATTAAAAAGTAAGTCTCCGGTAAATTTATTTTTAAAGGATAACAATACCCGTGAATACTTATAACTCTGTTTTCATATTCATAATATTCTAATGCATCATTCATGTATTCAAGAAAAAAAGGAGAAGTGACTAAATCATCTTCCAAAACTATTATTTTTCCATACTGATTAATAATTTCTGTAACTCCGGAAATAATAGATTTAGACAATCCTAAATTTTCTGATCGTTCATTAATGATTACTGACTTAAAACCTTTAATTGAATAAATATATTCTCTTGTTAAGTAAACGTTTTTATCATCTAATTTGTTTTTCGATCCATCTGAAAAAATAAATAATTCACTCTTCGATGCCAAAATATTCCTTGATAGACTTTCCACCGTATGCTTTGTATGCCAAGGTCTATTGTAGACAAATAATGCTATAGGTGCTAGCATCTTTATCACCTATCTGTTAGTAACAGTTAAAAATTGATTTAAGAAAATAGCTTTGATTGATTTGAATATAAAAACAAACCATATTCGGAATATGTTAATAATTTTCCATTTCCATGGGCAAGCTAAAATTATAAATACCGTCCAAGATATTGGTGAAGCCGCTGACTTTTTCGAAAAATATTTTCTTATTAATTGCAATGAAGGTCTCTTAGCAAATGAATGAAATCCAGTCGCATTTAAATCAAGATTTAATTTAAGTTTTGAGTCAACAAGCAATTTGTATCCCTTACGTTTTGCTCTAATTGTGAATTCATAGTCAGATAAGTAATGTGGAAGAAGTTTTGGATAGAATCCGCCGATTTGGATGAAGTACTTGGCTTTCAGAAACAATCCTCGGGTTGACAAGCAATTGATTTCATCTACATTATTAGGTTTCTCAAATTTTAGTAGGCTCCAATCCAATTTTATTCCTCCATCAATCAATTTGCCATCTTTTCTATCATAGCATTCAGCCAATAATAAAGTTTTATAAGTATTCTTTAGCAACTCAATTGCGTTCTCAAGAAATGTTGGATCAAATTCAGTATCATCATTAATGATGAGAACTATATCATTAGCAGTTAATTCTTGAACTTTCAACCAATTGTAACCTACTTGTAAACAGCCTGCCCACCACCAATTACCATTACCGCGAATAACAGTTACTTTCTGCATCCGTTCTCTAACTATTTCTGCAGTACCATCTGTTGAACCATCATCTATCAAAAGGAGATGAAAATTCTGGTACGTTTGATTTTTCAAAGATATTAAAAAACGAGTAGTCATTTCATAACGGTTATGAACTGGTAGAAGGATAAAGACAGTGCTTAACATATTTCTCTGAAGTAAAGGCTTCCTAATTTTTAACCATCTTTTTTTGATTTATTCATTAAGGATTTATGAATAAATAGTTTCATTAATTTATTTTTAATTTTAACAGCAATCAAAATCATCATATACTTATAAGAAAGAATTTGAGGGGAGTATTCATATATTTTTGAGTATTTTAAATTGAATATTTGTTTTAAAAAAAGTAACGTACAGAATTTATTTAATAATACCGTATGATAATTTTTTAGAAAATGTAGTTTAGAATACAAATAATATATTTCTAAATCATTGGAAGACGTAAATGAAGCTTCATGATCTCTGAATTTGATCAAATAACTATTTGTAAAAACAACTCTATTGTAGTTTTTCGCTATGAGGAGATAAATAAATAGGTCATTACCTGCACCATATCTTTCATTTACTAGTCCTTCGGGATTTGGTATCTCTATGACTAGAGCATTTATCATATCCTCTCGCCTAAAGAGTGCTGCAGATGGTGATACGGGCAATCCAAGTCTGTTAAGAAGAATAATATCTTGAATGTAATCTTCTGTTGAAAGAGATTTTAAATCATTAAAATTATCATGCCGCAGTGTACCATGATTGTTAAATATTTCTATCCTCCCTAAAACAAATGCGACATCACTATCAAACACTGAGATCGTTTCTTCGACAAAGGTTGGTAACATGACATCATCCGAAAATAGAATCTTTACGTATTTACCTCTCGTCTTGGTTACGCACCTGATCCAATTTCGAACGGGACCAATATTTTGTTCATTTCTGAAAAGACTAATTCGATTATCTAATAATGTATATTGCGTCAGAATTTCCCATGTACCATCTTCGCTGCAATTGTCAATTATAACGATTTCAATTTGATCATAAGTTTGATTAATAGCGCATTCAATAGTTTGCGAGATTAAAGTAACACGATTGTAGACTGGAATGACGATACTAACAAGATCTTTCATAATTCAGAATAATGCTTTTAAATTTGTTAATAAACGTTGTTTCTGAATATTTAACTTTAGTTTCATCCTTAATTATTTTTGAGACAGAAATAATTTCTTGTAGGTCAAGAGACTGGGATTTATCAATAGCATCTAATAAAGCCTCCTCTTTACACGATTCGATTTGTATAAAATTCTCGTTAATATCAATCCCAGTAGAAAGCGTAATAATAGGTATTAATCCACCATTTACCATACATGTTAAAACTGAAGTAGACATGCCTTCCGATACGCTGGCGCTGATTACAAAGGAACAAGTTTCCATCAATTGCTTAAAGAAATTACTATTAATTGAGATGAACCCATGAAAATGGATATTATTGTGACAAAGTAACACTTCATTATAAGATGCCTGGAATCTTTGATCAATAGTACCACAGACATGCAGCTCAAGATTTGGTCGCTGCATAAAAGAGTCAAGTATTAAATCTAGTCCTTTGTGAACTATCCCACTACTTCCAAACCACAAATACTTTCTTTTAGCTTTTAAAGAATAATCAACATCAATATTTTTGTTGAAAACAACACCTGAAATCGTTTGTATATCATTATGAATCTTTGTGAAATATGTATTTTTTATATAATCATTACCCACCAATATTATTTTATGAGCAAGATAATATTGCAACAAGAATTCGTTACCACCATCTCTCAAATATTCTTTTTTTACTATATGTACTTTATTATAAAATGCATATAATCTTTCAAAACTTTGCTTCATCGACCAAAGCGGATTAGCGCCAGTGGCATATAGTACTTTTAATGTTTTTTTTGCTTCTGTTGAAAGTATACAATTTTCAAAAGGGTGTCCAAAACCAAAGATCACATTATAATTACTATAATCGTTAAATATTTTGTTCTGATAATGAATAAGGTCAACTTGAAATCCTAGTTCATTGAACGATCTGGCAATACATATTAATTCTAAATTGTTCGCATGATCATATGAGAGAACATTCCAGGGTTTGACTAAATAACTAACCAAAACACGTTTATCAAAGGATGTACTAAAAACATTTTTTTTAATACTTAAATAACGAAGCCCAGTAATGAACTCTATAAGAAAAGTTTTAAAGTATTTGGCATACTGTATCAAATAAATTTTCCTCATAATAAAGTATTCAAATAATCAGAATACTCTCTAAAACATTTTAATTGGATTTCTTCTTGGAGTTAATTAATCATTTATTTACGTTTGTCAGTGTATCAACTAAATCAGCTAATTCTTATATGACAATTTGCTCTGTCCCTTTATAGTTCATAATTATTTAACACTTCTTCAGGGAGTTCTATTTGATTCACTAAACTTATTTTTGATTTTAATAACGATAAATTATTCATTATTGTTTTTAATTTATATTGTTAATTTACTAAACGTTCTGCGCCCGCTGAAGAGAGCTGTTGATGCGGTAAAATGCGGTAGGCTCGTCGACAACAGCAACATCAAAAAGTGTGCTAACACGCATCTGAAAATCACGGTCGTCATAAGAACACACTCGTCGTTCAAAATCCCACAAGCCATTAACAGCCTGCCAAGCCGATTTTAGAAAAGCACAGCCTGACATTGTCATATTAATATCGTTTAGATTCCTATACTTCAATGCATCCTCTCTACCATATAAACGTGGCACAGGTTCATAGCCAATATCATTGGGAAGTAGCCCATTAAAATTTAACGTCATTTTTTCGCGGAAAGAAATTGATCCACCACCCGCCATCCTAATGTTGCGGTACCTTGTGAAAAGTGCACTCATCATAGTAAAATAATATGATACCAAAACGTCATCTGCGTTAAGAACAATGAACAGATTATTGGACGATTCTTTGATAGCTCGATTGATACTGCCCGATTGCAACAGATTAAAATTATTTCTTAGTGATTTAAAGCGATATCTATTAAGAAGTTCTCCAATAATATTGGTTGTTTCATCTGTTGAAGCATCATCTACAACTGTTACTGGGATCTGTCGAGGAATTGATCTTCAAGCATCTTCAAGATATTTACCGTGATTATAGCATGGTATTACCACCTCGGGGTAAAATGTTTCCTCTCGTGGAGGGAGTTGTGCTTGTCCATATTCATCAATAAATGCAGCAATGTTGCGTTTAATTGATCGGTTTTTAAGGTTGTTTTTAAGTCGATTTTTCAAAGATTTTTTTTTCCGAATTGCTAAATCTAGGATGTTCATTTTTTAACCTGCACGTGTTAAGTTTTAAGTATTTTGTTTCAGTTAAAATTGTCGAATAATATTTTATCCAATCCTAATGAAGAAAAGGCTAAGGTAACTGACAAGTGTGGTTTTATCAGATATTGAAACAGGGTGGTTAATTCTTAAAATACCAGAAAACTTCGTCTATCAGCCAACTATCCTTCTAATCTTGTCTCAAAGAGAATATAAATGTTGTGTATGTAATTTATTTTAACTCTACGCTAACAAAAATAATCTCCTGTGACGCCAATGTTTTTTTATGCTACTTTAAATTTGTTCTACTGAAATTATTAACTCGCTGCATTTTTTTCGAATTGTTTTTAGCGCTCTTTTTCTTTGTCTTTTTGTGTGTTTCTCAAATACTTCTTTGGCTGCTTTTGTAAGCATATCAACATTTTCAACTTTGTTCGTTTTTTGTTAATCTCCTGTATACCTTATAAAACGATTTCTAAATAATTATAAATTCTAAAGAATGTTTATGATGTTTCAATATAATACTACACCACAAAGAATTTAATAGTCAAATTTGAATGTGCTTTTACTTGTTCCAAATACCTTTAGCAGTTGAATTAATAATTTTATAGTATTGTATTGAAACAATTATAGTTGAGATACTTAGAGTTATTAAATTTGCAATAACAAAACCAACTGCGCCAAGATGAAAGATTTGAATTAATATAGGCGATATTGTCAAAGTGAGTAAAACACCAACTGCAGATTGAATTAATTGCATATTGACTTTTCCTATCCCATTAATAAAAGGTGTATATATAGTACCCCATCCTATAATTAACCAATAAATACCCATAGTAAAGGTTAAAATAAAAGGGATTTGTATCCCGGGTCCCAACCATAAGCGGAAGAATTCTTTAGAAATAATAATAAATACTATGACAAAAACTAATAGAACTAACCACATTAGTTGCATTAATTTTATTTTATTTTTTATCCAAGAAAAGTCATTTTTATAATATGCATCGGCGTAAGCAGGTACAAGTGGGATTACTATAAACCCATAAATTGTCGGTAATACACTAAAATACCTTTGAACTAGATTATATACTGTCACTTCATATGTGTTTATAAAATTTGCGATGATAAAGTTACCCGATGATAAAATAATAACAGTAGATATCTGCAATAAAAAATATTTGCCGCCAAGTTCTAATAATTCCCGTAAATGATGGCTGTCAAAATTAGATATTGAAGGCCTAATATTATTATTACCTTTCAGAAAGAACATGATCGTATATAAAATAAATACCAAATTCGGGATAATAGAATAAATCATTCCAAGTTTGAATATGTCAAGATATTGATATTTACCAAATAGTATTATTAATATTGAAATAATTACAGTACTAATAAAATCTAGGACACTAATTAAACCAGTTCTTTGGTATGAGGTAAGTATTGTGGATATCAGACTTAATATAATCCTTAATGAAAAGAAAACGATTAAAATTGATATTAATTGTTTAATCTCTTGAGAACGAGAATAATCTATTTTAAATAGACTACACCAATTTATATGATTACTTGCTAGTACTAAAAGAATAGTCACTGGTATTAACATTATAGTGAGTGAGATATAAGTTGTGCTAATAAGAATTTTGGCTTTTGAAATATTGTTTTCAGAAATTACTTGAGTAAGCTTTACCCTAAGTCCATTTCCGAGGCCAATATCAAAAATATTAATAAAAATATTGATAGAACTTAATGTTAACCAAATTCCATATTCTGAAGGATTCACATATCTAAGTGTTAAAGGGATTAAATAAAGATTTAACCCAAAGCTTAATAATTTTACAATGACAGAAGTAAGAAGATTTTTATTTAGGTTTTTTGTTCTAAGATCATTTTTATTTATTTTAAATATATTATGTAAATTAATAATTTTAAAGATTCTCCTTAATTTGATGACATTCATACAATAATATTTAATATAAATGTAAGTACTAGATTATTTCAACTTTTGTTTAGCATTTTAAGAATTCCTGTACTAAAATCTATTTTATTACTGAAGAGATTATTTTGTTTTAAGGATTTAGGATTTACAACAAACACTTTTTGGTCACTTTCACGTCTCGGAATTTGAGAATAATTCATTTTTATTTGTAGTTCTTTTTCTAAGAAAATAAAAAGTTCCAAGAGCGACAAGCTGTTTTCAATACCACCTCCAACATTAAATGCAGTTCCGCTAATCTTATCAATATGCTCTACTGAGTTAAAATATATATTCACAACATCGTCACTATGGAGTATATCCCTTACTTGTTTTCCATTTCCCGAAATAGTGAATGATCTCTTTGATGTTCCTTCTTTTATTTCAATGGCCTTTTGTACAAACCAACCAATCCACCCCTGATCATATGTTGGATTTTGATTACCTCCATACATGGAAGAATGTCTGAATACTACTGTCCGAATACCGAAAATTCTATAATAGTCTAATAGATATTGATCTGCTGCTCCTTTTGAACATCCATAAGGAGATTGGAAATCCAATCGTAATTTTTCGTCAAAACCTTCTGGATATTCTTTGCAAACGTATCTTGTCTCTGTTTCTTCGTAAGTTAAGTACTCTAAATCCCCATAAACTTTATTTGTGGAAGAATATAAAATCACTGTCGCCGGCGAATATTTTCTCACTGATTCTAAAACATTATGAGTACCTACAACGTTAACCTCAAAATCCATCCGTGGATCATTAATTGATGTAGTCATAGCAACTTGTCCTGCTAAGTGAAAAATAACATCGGGTTTAATATCCTTAATTACATTTTCAACGTCATTATAGTTGCGGATATCACGATGATAAAATTTGAAGTCTCCTTTTTCTTTCAACCAAAATAATTTTTTTTCACTACCAATCCGGTATAAATTATCAAAAACAAATAATTCTTCGTTCCTTTTTAACACTTCCGCTGCTAAATTGCTCCCAACAAATCCGCAACCGCCTGTAATTAGATATTTCATTTACTCTATCCCATTAATTGTTTTAAGTAAACCTTCTTCAATATTTACTTTTGGCAACCATCCTAATTTCAAAATATTTTCATAGTCCGACTTCGATTCCATTAACTCATTTTCTCTGTAAGGCACAGCTCCAAAATTTAAATTCGTTCTACTATTAGTAAGTTTTTTCAATAATAGCATAATCTCTTTTATCGTAATTAAATTTCCTGTTCCAATTTCAAAATGATTAAAGTTTTCAACGAACTCTTCTCTACTATTTACAACCGTTTCATAAGCATCTACAACATCAGAGTAATAGACAATATCTCTTTTTTGTTCACCTAACGTTAAGTCAATAAAAGATTCATTTCTTTTTAATTTCTCAATCATAGCAGTAATAAAATTTGTATTACTGCAGCCGGGTCCATAAAAATGTTCAAGCTGCATATTTACAGTTTTTATTTCTTTACTCCGAAAATAAATCCAATCATTAAATTGTTTTTTTGTTAAAGCATAAGCACTTGTAAACCTATCTAAAGCTGTATCGGTATTTATAAATAATTTAGTTTTACTTTTAATTGCATAATCTAACAAATGAAACGGCATAAATAAATTGGTCTGAGCTATTTGAGGTATTACTTCATTATTTCTACCATAAAAAGTAGCTGTATGAATGATAATATCTACATTAAAATCGTTAAAAATTTTTTCAATACTTTTATTATCAGACAAATAAACCGGGAATGAACAACCTTTAATTCTAAAAAGATTCTCTAAAGAGTACTCAAGACCAATAATTTGATAATTCTTAGATAATCTTTTTGCGATATGACTGCCTAGAAAACCATTAATACCTGTTATTAGAATAGTTTCCATTCTATTTCCAATCATCCGTAATTATTTTATTTTCTTCTAATTTCTTAGACAATAAAAAATTCTTAAATGATTTTATCATCAATGGATGACCCGAGATAAAATATGCAGCTGTATTACCATTATCATTAAAAAAATTTTCTATATTAAGTAAACCCCGGGTAAAACTAATTCAATAAATTTCATTTTAATATTTTTCAGCAAATCTCTTGAAAGATTTATGAATATGCTCTAACATTTTATCTGTTAGACCATGGTGACATGCAAGTAAAATTCCTCCCCGCATAACATTATCAGCATTACTATACCCATCTTTACTCTTTACACAGTGAATATCTTTAAAGCCAGGCTGCCTTAGAATATTTCCTGTAAAGATTACGCGTGTTTGTATATCAGCCTTTTCCAGTGATATCTGCATTTCGGTTCTGGTAAATGGCGCATTATCTTTAACGATAAGTGGGAAAGCTAACCAGCCTGTTCTTGTTTCCGGTGTCTGCTTTGGCAGGATAAACCATTCTTCATATTGTTTAAAAAATTCATATTGCTTATTAAAATTTTCTATTCTTGCTTCAATATTAGCTTGCAGCTTATTTAATTGCACAAGCCCGAAAGCAGCACCCATTTCGGAGGGTTCTATATTATAACCGGGTTCTGCGAATACGAATTTTGCGTCGTATTGAATGCCTTCAAGCTCAACATTAAACCTGTTCTCAATTTTTTCAGATTCAACAAAAATAGAAGAGCTTCTTCCCCAACTGCGTAAAAGTTTTGCTCTTCTGAACATCTCATTATCATTTATACATAGCATACCACCATTACCGGCGCAATTGATAACGTGAGATCCGTAAAAGCTTGTGATCGAAATATCCGAATGATAACCGCTGCTCATTCCTCTTAATGTGCCTCCAAGTGTATCGGCAGAATCTTCAATAATCTTTAAATTATATTTTTGAGCAATTTCCGCAATTTTATCCCAATCCGGTATGTTGCCTAACAAGTTAGGGATTGAAATAGCTTTGGTATTCTTCGTAATTATCTCTTCTATTTTATTCACATCTATAATAAAAGTATCCGGTTCAACATCCACAAAAGAAGGAATAAGTCCATTCTTGATAATAGAAGCAACAGTAGTAGAAAATGTTAATACAGGAGTGATAACCTCACTTTCTTTTGGAAGATTTAGAACTTCAACTCCAAGATAAAGAGCTGATGAACCCGAGTTAACCATTAATCCGTACTTCTTATCAAATAACTTTGCAACTTTCTCTTCAAACTCTCTTACATTTTTTCCCATCTGTGTTGAAGTTTTTAATACTTCAACTACAGCATCTATTTCTTCCTGTCCGTGAACAGTCATACCATAAGGAACACGCATAAGTTTATTTTTCACTCCATTTTATTTTCTGTTTAGCAGCTATATCTAAATATTCTTTTATTGTCGCAATCCTGTTTTCTAAAGGATCAGAAATATTTTTAATATCATTTAGATATCCGCTTACAGTCAATTCAACAGTTTTATTAAAATCAAGCACAGGTTTCCATCCTAATTTAAAAACTGCTTTAGAAATATCTAACTTTAATATTTTTGCTTCATAAGGTTTTATTGAATCATTGCTTTCAGTTATTTCAACGCTTCGGTCAAATTTATTTATCTCTTTAAGAAGTTCTCTTACTGAATAATTCATTTCATCTTTTGGTCCGAAATTCCAACCGCCGGAATATTTAGCATCTTCCGATAATTTTGAAGCTAGCAGCAAGTAGCCGGAAAGCGGTTCTAAAACATGCTGCCATGGTCTTGTAGCAATTGGATTACGTACAATTAATTTATTCTTCCCCAATAAAGCCCTGAAGTAATCCGGAATAATGCGGTTTTCTGCCCAGTCGCCGGCACCGATAACATTACCGGCTCTTGCTGAAGAAATTTTGCAATCAGTATCTTTAAAAAAAGAATTTAGGTACGAATCTGTGATAAGTTCAGAACAACCTTTAGATGCACTATAAGGATCTTTACCACCCACCGGATCATTCTCTCTATATCCCCAAACCCAATCATTATTTTTGTAACATTTGTCGCTGGTTATGTTAACCGCAGCTTTTACAGAAGGTGTATTTCTTACAGCTTCAAAGAAATTTACGGTTCCCATTACGTTTGTTTCAAAAGTGTAATGCGGATTTTTATAAGACTCTAAAACAATGGCCTGAGCTGCAAGATGAAAAGCGATATCCGGTTTTACGTCATTAAAAAATTTGACAAGATGTTCTTTGTCTCTTATATCACCATTTATATGATGGATTTTTTCATTTAAATTACATTTGACAAAATTATCTTCGTCTCTTAGCGGCGGAAGTGCATAACCATAAACATCAGCACCAAGTTCTTTTAACCATATAGCCAGCCAAGAACCTTTAAATCCGGTATCACCTGTAATAAGCACTTTTTTATTTTCAAAAATATTATTAAACATTTTTTTCATTCTACTCTCATCACTCTTCGCTCTTCACTCACTAAGCTATTCCCAAATTTTCCATGGCACTTTACCGGCAGTCCACAAATTTTCAAGTTCATTTTTATCTGAGAGTTTATCCATCGGCATCCAAAATCCGTGATGGCAATAGGCTGCAAGTTGATTATCCTTTGCCAAACTTTCTAAAGGTTCCTTTTCAAAAAAAGTTTCATCACTTTTTATGTAATCAAATACCTTGGAGGTTAATACAAAAAATCCGGCATTTACCCATCTACCATCACCATCTGGTTTTTCAATAAATGATCTTACATTATTATCTTTATCAATATCTAATGATCCAAATCTTCCAACCGGCTGCGCTGCTGTAACAGTTGCATACTTTCCTTTAGAATTATGGAATTGAATTAATGATTTGATATGAATATCGGCTACGCCATCACCGTAGGTCATCATAAAAGTTTCATTATTGGTAAATTTTTTTATTCTAAGGAGTCGTCCGCCTGTCATTGTATTATCGCCTGTATCAATCAAAGTGATTTTCCATGGCTCGGCGTTGTTATTATGAATTTCCATTTTATTTTTTTGTAAATCAAATGTTACATCAGATTGATGCAAAAAATAATTCGCAAAATATTCTTTAATCAAGTACCCTTTGTAACCAAGACAAATTATAAACTCATCAAAACCATAGTGAGAATAAATTTTCATTATATGCCAAAGAATTGGTTTACCACCTATCTCAACCATCGGTTTTGGCTTAATAGTGGTTTCTTCGCTAAGCCTTGTGCCAAGTCCACCTGCTAAGATTACTACTTTCATTTATTTACCCCTAACTTTTTGAGTTATTCTCAAAGGATTGTTAATACAGAATTATAATTCGTCATCGGGAAATCAATGTGAGATTAGTTATCAGTTGTCAGTTTTCAGTGATCAGTCTAAAGAATTTAGAAATAAGGATTCAGAAGTAAGAAGACAGAAATAGGCAATAGTGATCGGTTGTCAGTGAATAGTTTAAATTGTAATTCATAAATCGTACTTCGTACTTAGGGTTTGATTGTTTGGATGATTGTTCCTTCGCTAGCGCTCAGGACAGGCTTAGAACAGGTTTACAATTGACGATCCGTCTACTCCCGTTTAAACCGGAATTCGCCGGACAGGTTTGCTTTTTTAAGTTCTAAAAATCCAGCCATTTTATTTTCATCCGCTAAATGGACCTCACTATTTTCTACTTTTCCAAAGAGCCATATCAATAGATCAAAGAAATGTATTCCAATATTAGTTGCAACCCCACCGCTTTTTTGTGGATCTCCTTTCCAAGAATATTTGTACCACGGTCCGCGGGAAGTGATGTAAGTGAGAAGCACTTCGTGCTTAGTGTTGAGTGTTGAATGTTGAGTGTTGAGTTTGTTTTTTAAGGCAATGAGTGCAGGATGAACACGCAGTTGGAGAATTGTATAAACTTTTTTCCCGGATTCTTGTTCAAGCTGGCTTAATGCATCTAAATTCCAAGGATTTAACACTAAAGGTTTTTCACAAATTGCATTGGCGCCTAAATGAAGTGCTACAAGGTAATTGAAAGTACTTTTGCAAGCGCTTCTTTAATTTCCTCAGATACATAATGGTTAATATTTCCGATTTGTTTAACAAACCTTTGCTCAGATATTGATCTAACCTGAAAACAATCAACAGCAGAAACTTTTGTTAAATTATTCATAGCATCCGGGTTTACTTTCACCATCCAAGGAGCTATTTGATAGTTATCTTTCCAATCCGTAATAGGGACAATGATTTTCAGAGGTAGTTTTCCAAAACTTCCATCATTTACAATAACAGAGGGGCGTGCTTTTTTTATCTCAGCCCCAATTGTTGGCTCAAGGTTAATAAGCCAAATCTCACCTTGTTTCATAAAAATTCTCGAAATCAATATCGGTAAAAACAGTTAGTTCTTTATTTGTTTTGTATTCTTCTTCCAACTCTGCAACTGCATTAATCATTTTTTCTTTGGCTTCTTTTTCCCGGATTGATTTTATGGTTTGCTCAATTATTAACATTTTTTCTTCGACCGGTAATTTACCGATTTGTTCTAATATTTTTTGTGTTTCCATGGTTCACCAAATTTTTTGTAAAAATAAACTTTTATTTCAGATTATGATAGTACCATTCTGCCGCTAACTCAAAACCCTTCTTTGCATCAAACTTCGGTTCATAACCAAAGATCGTTTTAGCTTTCAAAATACTCGCTAATAACATTCCCTTTCTTTTATTAATCTTTCCGTAAGATGAAAACTAATAAATCCGGCAGTACCAGTAATAAGTATTTTCACCTAATCACTTGTCCATTAAATAATTGTAAAATTTCTCTCTCTTAAAACCCGCTGTAACTTTTTCATTTCTCAACTTATAAACCAGTTCAATTGAATTCCGCGCGTCTTCAATTCCGAATCCTTTACCGACTAACGTTTTTTCATAAACTTTCGTATGAAGATCTGTAAATCCTTCGGTAAACTCAACTTCTTCATTATCAATTTTTATAGATCGAAAAGTTCGTAGGACATTGTCAGTAGTCAGTTGTGTGTTGTCAGTGGTTTTTAGTTGTCTAAGATCATTTCTGTCGATAGATAAGAACCATTTTACATTAGCTTTTTCTAGTTCAAGAAAACCGGCCATTTTATTCTCTTCCGATAAATGAACTTCACTCTTCTCAACTTTTCCGAACAGCCATATTAACAAATCAAAAAAATGTATACCTATGTTTGTAGCGATGCCACCAGATTTATGCGGGTCACCTTTCCAAGAATATTTGTACCACGGACCACGGGAAGTGAGAAGCACTTCGTGCTTAGTGTTGAGTGTTGAGTTTGTTTTTTAAGGCAATGAGTGCGGGATGAACACGTAATTGAAGTATTGTATAAACTTTTCTCCCGTATTCTTGTTCAAGCTGATTTAATGCATCCAAATTCCATGGGTTCAATACTAATGGTTTTTCGCAGATAGCATTAGCACCTAAACGTAAAGCTAACCTAATGTGTGCATCATGTAAATGGTTTGGTGAGCAGATCGTTAGATAATCTATTCCTTCTCCTTTTCGTTTCAGCATTTCAAGGTGACGGTCGAATCTTTCTATCTCTGTAAAGAACGCACAATCCGGAAAGTATTGATCTAATATACCAACAGAATCATGCGGATCAACAGCGGCAATTAAATTATTTCCGGTTTCTTTAATAGCTTTAAGATGACGAGGAGCTATATATCCGGCAACGCCGGTGATGGCGAAGGTTTTCATGTTCTAAAAACGAAAGTTGAAAGTTGCCAGTTGTTTGTTGGATGAATAATCATTGTACTCTGGATATATTGTTATTGAGTTATTTATAGATACTATGGCATCATGGGAAACAAGAATAAAGTTAGATCCTTTCCGGGATATATGTGATAAGGACATGTCGTTCGATACCATGAGATGGGGTTATAAGTTATTTATTCCTTTTTTTAATTTTCAAATTTACGAACAATTGAATGACAATTAATGACTACTTCCCACGTTCCAATTAGTTCCCTCCTCTCGCTTTTCACGTTTCACCTTTCACGTAACTATTCCTCCCACAAAACAGTTAACACAGCATTATAATTCGTCATCGGGAAATCAATGTGAGATTAGTTATCAGTTGTCAGTTTTCAGTGATCAGTCTAAAGAATTTAGAAATAAGGATTCAGAAGTAAGAAATAAGAAGACAGAAATAGGCAATAGTGATCGGTTGTCAGTGAATAGTTTAAATTGTAATTCATAAATCGTACTTCGTACTTAGGGTTTGATTGTTTGGTCCCATGAAATAGTAAAAACCACATTTCACGGGACAGGTTGCTTGGATGATTGAATGTTGAGTTATGAATTATGCTACGGCAGACAAGTCGTACTTCGTAATTCATACTTCGTACTTCGTAAATCGTACTTAGGGTTTGGATGTTTGGTCCCATGAAATAGTAAAAACCACATTTCACGGGACAGGTTGCTTGGATGTTTGTTACTTCGCTTGGTTCAAAAAAGGCATTAGGCAAGGGTGAATAATAAAGAGTTTGTTGTCAGTTGTCAGTTATCAGTGATCGGTTCCTTTGTCACTTCTTCACCAAGCCCTTCGCTTCGGTGCAATGTCCTTCTTGGGTCTTCTAAAAATCCGCTTTACATAATCATGAAGTTTTTTATATTCATCAGCGGAAGAAAATTCCTTATCATTTATTTCTACACCGCCAAAACGTATAAAAACTTTTATTGCTTCTTGCCCCTTTATGCTGCGCAACCTTTTGGTCATAGTATCATCTATACCGCAACATGGCTTAAAATCATTACTTGATCTTTGGGCAATTGCATACCTTCTTCCCGCAAAGCAATAATATGAGCTTGCATTGCTTCTTTGACATTTGCTATAGTTTCTTCTACAGTCTCACCTTGTGAAAAACACCCTTCTAACGAAGGCACTTCCGCCCAGTAACCGCCTTCTTCAGCATTATGCAAAACAACTGTATATTCCATTTTAATTACCTCTTAATAAAATCTTTTATAAATCTAAACAATTATATAGTCAAAAAAAATATTAGCTCCTCATCATAACCCCGGCTGATATGGATATGAACTATTGTTTATTGTAGCGTCATAATGATTTAAAAAATAATCCGCAAAATATTCTTTTATTAAGTACCCTTTATATCCAAGGCAAATAATAAATTCATTAAATCTATAATGGAAATAAATCTTCATTATATGCCACAAAATTGGTTTACCCGCCTATCTCAATCATTGGTTTCGGTCTTATAGTTGTTTCTTCGCTTAACCTTGTACCTAGTCCACCAGCAAGAATTACTACTTTCATTTTTATGCCCTAATAATTAAGTTCTTCCCAAAGAATTGTTAACACTGAATTATGATTTTTCATAGGTATATTAAACTATAAGAAGGTCAATGCTAATGTTAAGGTTAAAGTCATGGTTAAGGTTTAGGTCTAGGAAATTAGGTTTCGAGTGATTTTAATAATTTATTGAGTTCGTGAATTAGGTCACCGTAATCTGAAATTATTTTTTTGGCAAATCATTTCTATCGATAGATAGGAACCATTTTACATCCGTCTGCACTAAAGTTTCTGGCTTCGCTAAAGCTACGCCAGACAGGTCGCCGGACAGGTTTGCATTTTTTAGTTCTATAAATCCAGCCATTTTATTTTCTTCGGATAAATGAACTTCACTCTTCTCAACTTTTCCGAACAACCACATTAAAAGATCAAAAAAAATGAATACCTATGTTAGTTGCAATTCCACCGCTTTTTTGCAGATCGCCTTTCCAAGAATATTTGTACCATGGTCCGCGTGAAGTGATGTAAGAAAGAACAACTTGATGCTTGATACTGGATTTTGAATGATTATACATACCAAAGTTTGTTTTTAATATCTTCAAGCGAAAGAACAAATTTGGATAGACGGTTAGCCATAATATATACTTCCCTTCTAATCAAAATTATAATTCCATAGTGACTTTTCTTTTGCAGTAAATAATCAGTAAAGAGGTTCTCAAAATCCACTCTATTGTGAGTAACCAAAGCTGCATTTGTTTTTATGGCATATTCTAATTGCTCCCGGTCGTTTTTCCCAAGCATTTTACTTTCTTGAGTAGTTTCAACGGGAATATTTCTCGCTCTCAGCAAAGTTGCTAACAAACCGTGCACATCTTCATCAAGATAAAGCTTTACCACTTAGGTTCTCCGGAACTTTGTTAATGTTTATGAAATGTTCTACTTCACTCATATTATCCTGATAATACGCTAATGCTTCAAAAACCCGGGATAAATTTATATGAGGATAGACAGAAATAATTTCTTCGGGTGATGAACCAAGTTTCCATTGTTCAACGATATCCCTAACACTGATCCTTGTTCCTTCAATCGTAGGTTCATTATTGCCGGTTTTTTTTACGATATATTTATAAGATGTCCTGGTTTCCATAATAATCTCACTCTTAAATTATTTTTTTTAATGTAACAAATTCCAATATCAATTTCAGAATTAACTTCAGTTGGAGAGGTTGTCTATGCAGTCTACTTCGTAACCTTGCTCGGGGAAGTGGTCTACGGGATTTGATCCGATGAAACCCGCACCGCCTGTGATTAAAATTCTCAAAAATTTTCCCTCTTCATTAAAAAATGATGTTGTTTATCTCTATCAGTCTGTGAATCTACTTTTTCATTTCTTAGTTTATACACCAACTCAATAGAATTCCTCGCTTCTTCAATTCCAAATCCTTTACCGACTAATGTTTTTTCATAAACTTTAGTATGAAGATCCGTAAATCCTTCAGTAAATTCAATTTCTTCATTATCAATTTTGATGGATCGAAAAGTTCGTAGAACATTGTCAGTAGTCAGTTGTGTGTTGTCAGTGGTTTCCGTCCCGGCGGATAAACTTAG
>JBBAAM010000012.1:0-71879 GCA_041658245.1 Melioribacteraceae bacterium | reverse complement strand
TTTCTATAAATATATAATCCCTCCGGGATTATTACTTCCATATCCCGTTAGGGATGAAATAATTATAGTAAAGTTAACACCATACAACTAAAATCCCGTTAGGGATGATATATTGGATTCAGTTTGAAGAAGAACAAGAAAATATTATTAACCAAAAGCTCTAAAAGAATATTTTAACATTTTTACAGTTAAATTATACAGTAATCAAAAAATCATAAAATTAAGTTGACGCCTATGCGACAACGTTGGGAGAAGCGATCTCATCTAATAAAATTCATTAAAGATAGACTGCCTGGCGGCAGACAGACTTCGTTCCCGGCAACGGCCGGACCCTTGCAATGACAATTTCAAGATTTTAAAAAACTACAAATAAAGAGAATGGTTATAGTTGCCAAATTAGACTCTTCTCTCTAAGTTGCATTAGCAAAAATTTTTAATTATTAAGGATGAATTATGAAAACTATTGTAGCTCTTCCCGGAGATGGGATTGGGAAAGTAGTATTACCTGAATCAATAAGATTATTAGAAGCTGCCGGATTTAAAGCTAATTATGTTTGGGGCGATATTGGCTGGGATTTTTGGTGTAAAGAAGGAAATGCACTTCCGCAAAGAACTATTGATCTAATTTCTCAACACAAAATAGCTTTGTTCGGAGCTATCACAAGCAAACCAAAAGATGCTGCAGAAAACGAACTTGATCTTTCCTTAAAAGGAAAAGGTTACATTTATTTTTCACCTATAGTAAGCTTGAGACAAAAATTTAATTTAGATATCTGTATTCGTCCGTGTATTTCTATTCAAGGTAATCCCCTTAATTTTATCAGAAGAAGTTCAGATGGAGGATTTGAAGAACCGATGGTGAACACTGTCATATTCAGACAAAATACCGAAGGATTATATGCGGGTGTTGAATGGACGAATCCGCCAAAAGTTGTTCGAGACGCACTTGAAACAAATTCTAAGATGAAAGCATTTGCTCATGTACCGAGTGATGAGATGGCAATCTCAACTAGGATTGTAACCAAAAAAGCGAGCGAAAGAATAATCCGCGCTGCTTTTGAGTACGCCAAAAAATTTGGATATACAAATGTTACGCTTTGCGAAAAACCAAATGTGCTTCGAGAAACTTCCGGTATGATGTTCAAGATCGCAAAAGAGATTGCAAAGGAATATCCTAACATTTCTTTATGGGATACCAATATTGATGCACAGATGATGTGGCTAACAAAAAATCCGGAAGAGTACGGTGTTATTGTTGCAGAAAATATGTTTGGAGATATTATAAGCGATGGTTTTGCCGGATTGATCGGAGGACTTGGTTTTGCATGCAGCGCTAATCTTGGTGATGATTATGCAGTGTTTGAACCTACACATGGTTCAGCTCCAAAGTACGAAAAATTAAATCCATCAATTGTTAATCCTATTGCTATGTTTATGAGTGCATGTATGATGTTAGATCACATCGGTGAAAAAGATTTAGCTGTAAAAATTAAAAATGCAATTGCAAAAGTTGTTGAGGAAGGAAAAGTCCGAACATATGATATGCTAAAATTGAAAGGCGGCGCGGATGTTTTCCAACATGGTGCAGTTTCTACACAACAATTGACGGATGCAGTTATTTCAAAACTATAAAGGAGTTAACATGAGTGGAGTTGCTCTGATACTATTCGCGATGATAATGTTCATCGTTTCATATAAATATTATGGAAATTTTCTTACCCGTAAGTTTAATGTAACTAATAGTAATGAAACTCCATCTCATACAATGTACGATGGAGTTGATTATTGCCCTGCTAAACCGCCTGTTCTGCTTGGTCATCATTTTGCTTCCATTGCCGGTGCGGGACCTATTGTTGGACCAATAATAGCGGCAAGTTTTGGATGGGTTCCGGTTTATGTTTGGGTTTTAATCGGTGCTTCATTTATTGGCGGTGTTCACGATTACGGATCAATCATTGCATCCGTAAGACACAGCGGAAAATCAATAGGTCAAATTATTGAAAGATATATCGGTTTTAGCGGTAAAAAACTTTTTCTAATTTTTTCTTGGGCAACTTTAATTTTAGTTATTGCTGTATTCACTATAATTGTTTCCGATACATTTTATGCTATTCCAAGTTCAGGCACATCTTCAATATTATTTATGTTTCTCGCAGTAGGGTTTGGATTAACGGTTTACAGACTTAAAGCATCATTATGGATTTCATCAATCATAGGTGTAGCACTTTTATTTTTGTGTATCTACCTCGGTAATGTTTTTCCAATACAGTTAAGTAAAGATTGGTGGATAATAATTTTGCTTGGATACATATTCCTTGCCTCTGTAACACCCGTCTGGATTTTACTTCAACCAAGAGATTATTTGAATTCATATTTTCTCTATACATTGATGATCGGCGGAATTGTTGGATTATTTTTTACAATGCCGGAAGTTCATCTTGCGCCGGTTACAAATTTTTCTGTTGATAAATTGGGTTATCTCTTCCCTGCTTTGTTTGTAACTGTAGCTTGTGGTGCAATCAGTGGTTTTCATGCTATAGTTGGAAGTGGAACTACATCAAAACAATTGGATAAGGAAACCGATGCAAGGATTGTTGGTTATGGCGGAATGTTGATTGAAGGTGTACTAGCTATTTTATCCTTGCTCTCTGTTGCATCTTTAGACCAAGAACACTTTTTACAATTATTAAATACAAAAGGCGCAGTAACTGCATTCTCTACCGGAATCGCAAATTTTATGCATAACATTCCTTTTTTAGGAATTCAAACAGATCATGCAATTAATTTTGCTGCACTTGCTGTTTCTGCGTTTGCATTAACATCACTTGATACTGCTACTCGTTTAGCCCGTTATTCATTCCATGAATATTTTGAAGTGAAAGAGAAAAAAGAACAAAGTGTTTTAGTAAAGAATAGATACATCGCAACCGGAATAACAGTTCTCTTCGGTGCAGCTCTAACATTCAGCGGTCAATCAATGACGTTATGGCCCTTGTTCGGTAGTGCAAATCAAATGCTTGCAGCAATTGCATTGTTGGCTCTAACTGTTTGGATCTCTCATTTAAAATTAAATTACTCATTTACGATGATACCAATGATCTTTATGTTTGCTGTAACTTTAACAGCATTGGTTACCTTTATCTATTCAAATCTTTCCAAACAAAATTTTACACTTTCATTAATAGCTTTACTACTATTTGTCCTTGCTGTTATCCTTGCTTATCAAGCATATCAAGTATTACGCAAGAACGGAAAAGAAGCTGTGGCAGTAAAATAATATTATGGAGACTATATGCGTGATAAAGTAAAAATAATCTGGCCGGAAATTGATTGGATCAATGATAAGATAGTAAAAGATAAAGTCCTTGATTGTTGGGTCTATGCAATTGAGAATTCAGTTCTAACTGCTGAAGATTTAGAAGTGATCCCATTTTCTTTGCTGATCAAAGATTGTAATGTTTCATTCATGAATCATAAACGGACTTGTGTGCAGCTTGCTGTTGATATCGCAAATAGAATGAAAAATAATTTCGGAGATTCGATTCAGATCAATATGGATCATCTTATTGCCGGTGCAATTTTAATTGATGTAGGAAAGTTGATCGAATACGATAAAGTTGACGGTAAGTTAACTACAAGTCACACCGGAAAATTACTTCGCCATCCGTTCAGCGGGGTAGCAATAGCAGACCGGTTTGGATTGCCTCCGGAAGTTTTACATATAATTGCATATCATTCAAAAGAAGGTGACCTTGGTAAGAGAAGTGTTGAATCAATCATTGTTCATCATGCAGATTTTGTATCGTTCGAACCGTTTAAGGCGTGAGAAGTGAGAGGCTAGAAGCAAGAGGTTAAATGCAATTAAGTCATAAAAATTTAGATGTTTGGAAATTTAGTTTAGAGTTAGTTGACAAAATCTATTCTATCACTAAGAGTTTCCCAAGAGAAGAATTGTTTGGTTTAACAAATCAATTGCGCCGAGCATCTGTTTCTATAACTTCGAATCTTTCAGAAGGATTATCTAGAACCTCTTCATTAGAAAAATGTAGATTCTTGGAAATTGCCCGTTCCTCTCTTGTTGAGATTGATACTCAATTAGTAATTTCTGTTAGACTAAAATATTGTTCAGAAAAAGAATTAGAAGGAATAGAACCGTTACTAAATAGCATTTTTGCAATGATAACTTCACT
This sequence comes from Melioribacteraceae bacterium, assembly GCA_041658245.1. Taxonomy (GTDB): domain Bacteria; phylum Bacteroidota; class Ignavibacteria; order Ignavibacteriales; family Melioribacteraceae; genus Fen-1258. The sequence continues at coordinate 67,689 of JBBAAM010000012.1, read as the reverse complement.
AATTAAGAAAATAAAAAACAAAACTTAAAATACTTCTAGCTTCTCGCCTCTTGCCTCTCGCGAGATGTTTCCGGAGAAAAATAATGCCACAGACATTAATCGAAAAAATCGCTCAGAAACATGCAGTAGGATTAGCACCAAGTCATACTGTTCATGCCGGAGATTACATTTCCATAAAACCGGCTTATGTGATGACACATGATAACACAGGCGCTGTGATTCCAAAATTTAAAAGTATTGGCGCAACGAAACTTGCGAATCCTCGACAAGTTGTTCACACTCTCGATCATGATATTCAAAACAAAGATGAAAAGAATTTGCAGAAGTATAAAAAGATCGAAGAGTTTTCCAAATCAATGGGTGCTGATTTTTATCCTGCCGGACGTGGTATTGGTCATCAAATTATGATCGAAGAAGGATACGCATGGCCCGGTACAATGGCGGTTGCATCCGACAGCCATTCAAATATGTATGGCGGAATAGGTTGTTTGGGAACTCCAATCGTTCGAACAGATGCTGCAGCAATTTGGGCAACATCACGCACTTGGTGGCAAGTACCGCCAATTGCAAAAGTAGAATTGAAAGGGAAACTTCGACCTGGTGTGACAGGTAAAGATATTATTATTGCTCTCTGTGGATTTTTTAATCATGATGAAGTATTAAATCATGCGATCGAGTTTGTTGGTGATGGAATAAAACAATTAGCAATTGATCAGAGACTTACGATTTCAAACATGACAACCGAATGGGGAGCAATGGCTGGAGTATTTCCAATTGATGAAATTACAATTGAATGGTTGAAGCGCCGTACTGAGATTGTCGAAGCACGTGGATTAGAAGGAGTTACTTCTGATGTTGATGGTAATGGTGTCCATCCACGCATTAACAAAAAAAGAATTGCAGACCTCGAAAAGGAATTATCAGAATTGAAAGCAGATACCGATGCTTTCTACGCAAAAGAACTTTCAATTGATCTCTCTTCGATCGAACCGCATGTCTCCGGACCAAACACAGTTAAAACAATGACTTCGATTTCCGAGATCAAAAAAAAACAAGTGAAGATAAACAAAGCGTATTTACTCTCATGTGTAAATTCCCGTGTAGATGATATTGCAGAAGCCGCATCAGTTGTTCGTGGTAAAAAATTTGCAGAGCATGTTAAATTTTATATTGCCGCAGCATCAAGTGAAGTACAGGAAGAAAGTGAAAAACGCGGCGATTGGAAAATTTTAATTGATGCCGGTGCAATTCCCCTTCCGCCAAGCTGCGGTCCTTGTATAGGACTCGGTACAGGATTACTTGAAGATGGTGAAGTTGGCATCTCTGCAACGAATAGAAATTTTAAAGGAAGAATGGGTTCACCGAATGCTCAAACGTATCTTGCTTCACCTGCAGTTGTTGCTTCTTCAGCATTAGCAGGTTTTATTAATTTCGATTTCCAAGATTCTCCGGGCAAACTACTTGGTGAAATAAAAATAAATTCCAAATCAGAAAAAGCTAAAACTAGTGTTAAAATAATTGGTGGATTCCCTTCTCAACTTAGCGGCAAATTAATTTTCTGCCATCAAGATAATTTGAACACAGATGGAATTTATCCCGGCAAGTACACATACAATGATGATATGACTCCGCAAGAGCAAGCTAATGTTGTTATGGAAAATTATGATCCTGAATTTGGCAAGATTGTTAAAGACGGTGATATTCTTATAGGCGGATTCAATTTTGGAACCGGAAGTTCTCGAGAACAAGCAGCAACTGCTCTTAAGTATCGTGGTATTAGTTTGGTCATTGCCGGTTCATTCAATGAAACTTATAAACGCAATGCACTTAACAACGGTTTTCTTGTTATCGAGTGTCCGGAACTTGTTAATGATTTGAAAACTAAATTCGGTAAAGAGAAACTTACTGTTAAAACAGAAATTACTGCTAAGATAGATTTTCAAAATTCTGTTTTGATTGCCAATAACAAAACTTATTCTATTGACCCCGTTGGCGAAGCTGCACAGGAATTAATTGTTACCGGTGGATTAGAGAATTGGGTAAAACAAAAATTGACAAATTAAATGGCACACAGATGACGCAGATTAAATGGATTCTCGCAGATAGATCAGCGAAAATCAATCTAATCCGTATTATCAGCGTTCTATTTTCACTTTTTTTTGAAGTTGCAAAACGATAATTTTACATCAGAAATATTTCAGTCAATAAAATTATATGCTGAAGAAAAAATCAAATACTTCAAAACAACTCTTCCCTTGGCTTAACTTTCCTAAGGTTTTTGAAACCAACTGGCAAAATAAATAATTTTTCCTCTTTTCTTTTTTGCTTTTACAAATTCATTAAAATCATAACAACGGGAAAAAATATGGAAAAAACCATTTCACGAGTAATTTCAGAATTTGCTGTCAACTTGAAATATGAAGATCTGCCAAAAGAAGTAATCAATGAAGTAAAAAGATATTTATATGATTCGATCGGGTGCGCGTTTGGTGCTTACAAAACCAAAGATGTAAATATCATACGTAATATTTATAAACAGATGGGCGGTAAACCGGAAGCAACCGTAATTGCATTCGGAGATAAAATTCCGGCTGTGAATGCAACACTTGTAAATTCTCTGATGATACGTTCACTCGATTTCAACGACATCTACTGGAAGGAAGATCCTTCACATCCGTCAGATATTATTCCCGCAGCACTTTCTTGTGCAGAACTTGTCGGCGCATCAATGAAAGATGTAATCGTTGCAATTGTTCTTGCTTATGAATTTGAGCAACGGCTCTGTCTTTTTGCAAAACCGGGAATCCGTGAAAGAAAATGGCATCATGCAACGCTAACACAATTTGTTTCACCGATTGTGGCAGGAAAAATTTTAGAATTAACAGTTGATCAAATGGTAAATGCAATTGGAATCAGCGGTTCTCATAATCACACAATCGGCTGCCCGACTGCCGGAAAACTAACAATGATGAAAAATACTGTTGACCCGATGGCAACTCAAAGCGGAGTATTTGCCGCATTGATGGCACAGAAAGGTTACAGCGGAACAGAAAAAGTATTCGAGGGAAAAGAAGGATTTATGGATTGCTTCGGCGGATGGGATTCCAAAGAGGAAAAATTAAATCCGGTTATGATGAAAGGACGTGAGGGTGAATCCGAATGGTCTTGGGATCTTGATGCTTTAATAAAAGATTTAGGTAAGAGTTGGATAATTTTAGAATGCAGTATGAAAGCATTTCCTACCGAAGCTCTTACACACACACACATCTCCGCTACTCTTAAAACAATCATCAATCACGATATAAAATATGATGAGATTGAAACGGTTATAATTACAACAATCGCACGTGCGTGTGATATTTTATTCGATCCGCATAAATACCGTCCTGAATCTCGAGAGACTGCAGATCATTCACTCCCCTACTGTATCGCCGCCGCAATAGTAGATCGAAAGATCACTACACAAACATTCAGCGATGAAAAAATGAAAGATCCAAGAATTTGGGAAGTGATTGACAAGATCAAAGGAGAAGCATCATATGAATTCGAAAAGATGTTCCCGGCAAAGCAGCCATCGAAGGTTGTGGTCCGGACAAAAGACGGAAGAGAGTTTTCTAAATATTTGGAATATCCAAGAGGAGATCCGCGTGAACCGATGACAATCGAAGACCTTGACAATAAATTCAAAGCATTATCGGATAATATTCTTACAAAGAAACGCCAAATAGAAATAAAGAAAATGATTTTTGAATGTGAGAATATTAAGATAAATAAATTCATGAGTTCTTTGATCTTAAAACAAAAATCGAAAAAGATAATGTATAGGTTTACAAAAAAAGTAAGACGAAGCACCGATAAAAAGTACAACCGTAAATAATAGATATTTTTTTCTCTTTGCTGATGATTTTACATTCATTAAATTTGTGTCAGTATAATGACAGAATGAAGGAGATAGTATGCAAGCTGTAATTTATACAGATGCCAGAAACAAATTAAACAGATTGATCAATTATGTAAATGATAATGCAGATCAGGTTATTATCGTTGGTTCTAAAGGGAGAAAAGATGCAGTACTCGTCTCCAAAGAAGAATTCGATAATATGGTTGAAAACCTTTATGTGATGAGCAATCCCAAATGGGTTAAAAGCATTAAAAAAGGTATATCACAGTTAGAAAAAGGTAAATGGAAAAAATTAACCATTGAACAAGTGCTCAGAGTTCAAAAGTGAAAAATAAATTTGATTTAATTTGGTCTCCTGAATCTTTAAAACAAATCAAATTGATCCAAAAAACTAAATCTGAATCAGATCAAAAACATTATTTCAATAAAATCGAGCAGCTTATAAAAATAATTGCTGAATCTCCTTTTTATGGTATTGGGAAGCCAGAACATCTTAAACATGAAATCCCTCCTTGCTGGTCAAGAAGAATTAATAAAAAAGATAGATTGATTTATCGAGTAAAAGAAAAAACAATTGAAATAGTTTTTATAATTGGTCATTACGAATAAAATTAGAATAGATCATGAAAACAGATAACAAAAAAGGATGGGCAGGAAAACGCGGAAATAATGTCCGCTCCGATTGCTTCGTTGAAATTGAATTAACAAAAGGTAAAGGAATTAAATTTTCCGTTCAAAGCAAAGTTAATTCAATGTACGGTCAAGACATCAATGATATGATAATTATTATGTGCGATTTCTTTGAGATCAAGCATGCCGAAATATTGGTTGAAGATAACGGTGCACTTCCGTTTACACTTGCCGCACGATTTGAAGCTGCTTATAAAAAAATTAGACCGGATGATTCAAGAGAATTTCTTCCATCAATGAACAAAAATAATTTTTACTTAACTCAAAAAGATAGAATGCGTAGAAGCAGACTTTATCTTCCCGGAAATGAGCCAAAGTTTTATCCCAATGCAGGATTGCATTATCCGGATGGAATCATTCTCGATCTCGAAGACAGTGTTACACCGAGTGAAAAAGATTCTGCACGATATTTAGTACGTAACGCTCTTTGTTCAGTGGATTTCTACAATGCTGAGAGAATGGTTCGTATCAATCAATTACCGATGGGATTAAATGATTTGAAATTTGTTGTACCTCATAACGTGCATGTTATTCTTATACCGAAGTGTGAATCAGCAATAACAGTTAAAGATGTTGAAGAAGAAATAAATATTATTAAAGCGATGAATAATATTTCGGCAGAAATATATTTAATGCCGATAATAGAAAGCGCACTAGGAGTTGTTAAGTCTTACGAAATTGCAAGCGCTTCCGATAAAGTTTGCGCTCTTGCAGTAGGACTTGAAGATTACACTGCAGATCTTGGTGTTGAAAGAACAAACGAAGGTAAAGAAAGTTTTTATGCGAGAAGTGCTGTTGTTAATTCTGCGAAAGCTGCCGGAGTTCAAGCTATTGATACAGTCTTTTCGGATGTTGATGATGTTGAAGGATTAAGAGCCAGTATTATAGAAGCCAAAGCTCTTGGATTTGAAGGAAAGGGTTGTATTCATCCCCGTCAGATAAAAGTTGTGCATGAAGCTTTTGCGCCATCGGGAAAAGAAATTGAGAAAGCGAAAAAAATTGTTCTTGCATTCAATGAAGCAGAGAAGAACGGACTTGGCGTTGTAGCTCTTGGCAGTAAAATGATAGATGCACCTGTTGTAAAACGCGCACAACATACAATTAATCTCGCTATACTAAATGGGTTGTTAACTAAAAATTGGGAAAAGGAATAGAACACTGATCATTATGATCCTTTATGATTTATTAAGATCATAAAAAATCATAATCATCATAAAAAATCTGTGTTCTATTATGAGGTTAAAATGCAATTTAAAAAAAACGTAGACGGCAGATTAGTCCCCACAGAAGTCAACGGACAAAAACAAATTCCATTTAAGGGCGTTGATAAATTTAAATCGAGCGGAAAAATTGCAAGCCCTCCAATCAGATCATGCGCAGACTACCCTGCTGATGGAAACAAAAAAGTAAAAAGTTTGAAGGATGCACTGAAAAAAGCCGGACTAAAAGATGGAATGACAATTTCTACACATCATCATCTCAGAAATGGAGATCAGCTGACAAACATTTTATTTGATACAATTCATTCATTGGGTGTAAAAAATATTCGCTGGTTCCCGAGCGCTTCTTTCCCCTGCCACTCGCATTTAATTAAATATTTAAAAGACGGAACCATTCACCACATCGAAGGAAGTATGAACGGTCCGCTTGGAAAATTTACCAGTGAAGGAAATATGAAAGGTATCGGAGTTCTTCGTTCACACGGAGGAAGGTATCAATCAATTCAAGATGGTGAAGTTCATATTGATATTGCAGTCATTGCGGCACCAACAGCAGATCAGTTTGGAAATGCAAATGGTGTCAATGGTAAATCTGCTTGCGGCGGACTTGGTTTTGCACTTGCAGATTCTGAATTTGCTGATAAAGTTATTGTTGTTACAGATAACCTTGTTCCATTTCCATGTGTACCTTGGCAAATCCAAGGCAACAATGTTGATTACGTAGTTCAGGTTGATTCGCTCGGTGATACTTCAAAAATTGTAAGCGGAACAACGGAAATGACTAAGAGTCCGGATAGACTGTTAATCGCAGAATATATTGCTCAGTTTATGAATGAAGCTGGGATCGTGAAAGAAGGATTTTCATATCAAGCAGGAGCAGGCGGAACAAACTTAGCTGTTATTCTTTACTTAAAAGAAATAATGAAAGCAAAAGGAATAAAAGCAAGATTTATACGAGGAGGTTCTACAAAATATTTAGTTGAATTATTGGAAGAAGGATTAACGGATTACATTCTTGACGGACAAACTTTCGATCTTGATGGAGTTCGTTCAATGCGCGATAATCCGAATCATGTAATGACAACACCGTTCACAAGTTACAATTATCATGGTAAAGGAAATTTTGCTTCAATGGTTGATGCGGCTATTCTTGGCGCAACTGAAGTTGATATAAACTTTAATGCAAATGTTGTTTCGCATTCAGATGGTTATTTGCTTCATGGAATCGGCGGTTGGCAAAATTGTCTCTACTCAAAATGTACCATTATCGCTGTGCCTTCGTTTAGAGATAGAATTCCGGTAATACTTGATGAGGTAACAACGCTTTGCGGACCGGGAAAACTAATTGATGTAATAGTTACTGAGAGAGGAATTGCAATTAATCCAAAAAGAAAAGATTTGTTAAATGCTGTAAAGAATTCTTCATTACCAATTCGTTCTATAAAAGAGATTCAAAAAGAAGTTTATGAAATTTGCGGCGGCGCTCCTCAGAAACCAAATGTGAATAAAAAGAAAGTAGTAGCTATTGTTAAATGGGTTGACGGAACAGTATTGGATTCAGTTTATCAAGTTGTTACTTAAAATCTAATTGTGAATAATAATTATTAGAATGTTCCTTTTTTAAGTTTCGCTATTCATGCACCTTTTGTTGCTAACCAGCCATCGCCATTTAAATCAAGAGAGAATGATGTACACAGTTTCGAAAAAAATCCGTTACTATCTGAATCATAAAATTTAAGAAGTTGTGTTTCGTTATATTTTACCAAGCCGCCGTTAAGTGCCATCCAAATATTAGAAACCAGTTCTAATGAACTCACTAATTTCACCTACGCCAAGATAATTTAATCTAAAACAAAAACCAGTGTATTTTTTAAAGGGTTAGAATCATTCTTCTAATGTTGAAATGTTTCCAGGGTCTTGTCCGAGCGCTCTTGCTTTTAAAACCCTTCTCATAATTTTTCCGCTTCGAGTTTTTGGAAGTGAATCAACAAACTCAATATGTTCAGGTTTTGCAATTGGTCCAACTTCGTGACTAACATGTTGACGAAGTTCTTCGATCAATTGTTGCTTCTTCTCGATACCGGCTTTCAAAATTACATAAGCATAAATTGCATTGCCTTTGACTTCATGCGGTGATCCAATCGCTGCAGCTTCCGCAACCGCAGGATGACTACCCAAAGCACTCTCTATTTCTGCAGTTCCAAGCCGATAACCCGAAACTTTTATTACGTCATCAACTCTTCCGATGATCCAGAAGTAACCGTCTTCATCTCGGCGTGCACTATCTCCTGTTAAATAAACTCCTGGATATTTACTCCAATACTGACTCACATAACGTTCGGGATCTTTGTAAACAGTTCTTATCATTGCCGGCCATGGTGTTTTAATAATTAGAAAACCTTCCTCATTTGCTTTAACGGATTTACCTGATTCATCTACAATATCCATTTCAATTCCCGGGAATGGTTTTGTACCTGAACCGGGTTTGAGTGGAACACATGGCATTGGTGTAATCATAAACATTCCCGTTTCGGTTTGCCACCACGTATCCATGATAGGGCATTTTTCTTTTCCTACAACACGATGATACCATTTCCAAGCTTCAGGATTAATTGGTTCACCAACAGATCCTAAAAGACGAAGTGAAGAAAGATCATGTCGGTTTACCCACGCTTCACCAAACCGCATTAATCCACGAATAGCTGTTGGCGCAGTGTAAAGAATATTAATTCCATACTTCTCGATCATTGCCCACCAACGGTTTGGATACGGAAAATTTGGAGCGCCTTCATATAGAAATGATGTAGTTCCATTCAACAACGGACCGTAAACAATATAACTGTGCCCTGTAATCCATCCAGGATCTGCAGCGCACCAGTAACGGTCTTCTTCGTGGATATCAAAAACATATTTTAAGGTGGCGTATGTGCCCACCATATATCCGCCATGAGTATGTAGGATAGCTTTCGGTTTTCCTGTTGTCCCTGATGTATATAAAATAAAAAGCGGATCTTCAGAATCTACTATTTCTAGTGCGCTATTTTGTGTAGCTATCGGAAGATTCATCAATTCGTGATACCACATATCTCTTCCTTGTTCCATATTGATCTCTTGTCCGGTACGCTTTACAACTAAACAATGTTCAATAGTTCCGCAGCGCTGAAGCGCTTCATCGGCTATCTGTTTTAATTGAACAATTTTTCCGCGCTGATATGCGCCGTCGGCAACAATCAAAACTTTTGAGTTGCTGTCTTCAATTCTTTCAGCAAGAGATTCAACTGAGAATCCTCCATATACAACTGAATGTACCGCACCGATTCTTGCACAAGCAAGCATTGCAATAATAATCTCGGGTGTCCGTCCCATATAAATTGTAACACGATCACCTTTCTGCACTCCCAAACTTTTCAGAACATTAGAAAATTTACAAGTCTCTCTGTGAAGAGCGAAATAAGAATATGCTTTACTTTCACCATTTTCCCCCTCCCAAATTAAAGCAAGTTTATTTCTTCGGAATGTTTTTACGTGAACATCCAAACAATTGTAAGCAATATTTGTTTTTGCACCTGAAAACCATTTGTAGAATGGCTTGTCTGAATCATCAATCACTTTATCTCACTTTTGAAACCAATGGAGTTCATTTGCCATTTCACTCCAGAATCCCGAATAATCTTTTTTTGCCCGTTTATCTAAATCATCTCTATCTTTTATATGAGCATTTTCAATCACTTTTTCTGATGGGAAGTAAACTTCCCCGGATAATTTTTTGTTAGACATACAGCCTCCGGGCTAAAATAAATTTATTTAATTGTTAATTTTGGAACGAAGTTACATTTGGATGGTAAGAAAATCAATAAGAAGCCATAATGTATTTTTTATTTAAACTCTATTTTATATCTTCATAAGTAAGATTTAGAAACAATTAATGACGCGTAAAAAAATATATATAAATAGAATAGCAACTATCTTTCTCGTTTTCTATTCTTTCTTTTTAATTTTTGCTGCTTTTCATACGCATAAGATCAATCTTCAAAATGGAAATTCCTACCATTCAGAAGAATCGAAATCTTCTAACAAACAGACAGATCCTTTCCTTGATGGAAATTCCAAATGCCGGCTTTATTATTTTACTACAGAAAAATTCATTTTCACACCTACAATTGATTTATCTGTTGTTGTACCTCAAGAATCTTCCAACCAACAGATAGATTATACAAATCACTATCTCACCAAATATTTTTACAATTTTGATTTAAGGGCACCACCGACAATCTCATAACTCATTTGTCATCTATTCAAATTATTTTTTAATTAAGAAAGAAGAGTTATGAAAACGAAAATATTTTTCCTGTTTCTATTTTTCCCCTTTTTATCCCCTTTTATCTTCGCACAAGATCACCCGCTAAAAGGGAAAGTTGTTGATGAACAAGATAACGAACCATTAATTGGAGTAAATCTTATTATTGATCAGCTTAAAATTGGCTCGTCAACAAATGCTAATGGCGAGTTTGAATTCAAAAATATTCCAAAAGGCGTTTACTCTCTCAAAGTTTCTTTCATCGGGCACAAGACAATTGTGAGAACTGTTTCAGTTCCGATAAAAGACGATCTAATAATAGCGCTCAAAGAAGGAAGCATTGATCTTCAAGAAGTGGTGGTTACCGGTAATCCGCTTTTTTCCGATCTAAAAAATATTTCTCAAAGCACATTAACAATTGCCAATCTCGAATTGCAAATCAAAAGAAGTTCTAACGTTGCGCAGATGCTAAACTATCAACCGGGAATTTCAATGCGCTCGAATGGAATGGCTGCTGCCAGACCGGTGATTAGAGGATTTAGCAACAATAGAATTTTGATTTTAGAAAACGGTTTGCGAATGGGCGATCTTTCCAACACATCAGACGATCACGGCGTTTCATCGGATGGAAGTGCGCCGGAAAAAATCGAAATACTCCGCGGTCCTGCAAGTTTGTTGTACGGTAGTAATGCCATCGGCGGTGTAATCAATATTATAACGGAGGCAATTCCAAATTATATCCCGAATGGAATTGACGGAGACATTAATTTTAGCGGAAGTTCCGCTAACAAAGATTTAAGCGGCGGCGGCGATCTCCATTTTGGAATAAATAGATTCGCTTTTCATAGCAACTACTTCAACCGCAGCAACAAAGATTATAGAGACGGAAACGGAAATATTGTTAGCAACTCAGATCAACTTTCGCAAGGGTTTCAGTTTGGGATGTCGTTCATTCCATCTTTCGGTTTAGGCGGATTTAGTTATACTAATTTTTACAACAACTATGGAACTCCAATCAATCCTAAAGATAAAGAAGCCGAACCGATCGCTATTAATATGAAAAAAAATGAATTTAGATTTTTGGTAGAAAGTTCTGAGTTAAATTCTTTCATAAAGAGTTTTAATTTGAAAGCGGGGTATCAAGATTATGCGCAAAAAGAAATTGTTAGAGGAACGGGAGAAAGCGGAACGTCGTTCGGGCTAAAATCTTTCAGCGCGGATTTGTCGTTCAAACACGAAACAATAGGCAATGTATTTCAAGGAGTTTTTGGTTTTTGGGGATTGGAACAAAAATATACGGCAAAAGGATTAGAGGCATTAACGCCAAATGCAGATTACTTTAGCTTTGCCGTTTACTTTTTTGAGCAGGCAAAGTTTTCCAATTTCAATTTTCAGTTCGGCGCTCGTTTAGAACAAAATCAAGTGAAGATTCCCGCTTCAATAATTTCGGGTAAATCATTCCCTGCCGAAGATAAAAATTATTCAACGTTTAGCGGTTCGGTTGGCTTGGTTTACAACTTTACCGAAGAGGTTTCTCTCTTTTCAAATATTGCTAATGCTTTTAGATCTCCTACAATCGAAGAGTTATCATCGTACGCAATTCACGAAGCAACTGTGTCTTTTGATATCGGAAATCGTTCGTTACAAAAAGAAAATAATCTTGGGTTCGATCTCGGTTTAAGAATTCACAGACCAAATCATTTAGTTGAAGTCAGCGCGTACTACAACTCAATTAATAATTTTATTTATGCAAAACCCACTTCCCTTTTTTATGATCCCAACACAGCAGGCAATCCATTTAACGATTCCACCGGTTTGAGAGTGCTTCAATATTCTCAGAACGACGCTGCTCTTTATGGTTTCGAAGCAAAAGCACAGTATGAATTTAATAGATCTCTTTTAACCACGGTTGTCTTCGATTACGTTCGCGGTCAATTAAAATCCGGCGGCGAAAATCTTCCACGAATTCCTCCGATGAGATTTTCAATCGAACAGCGTTTTACAACTGATGAGTATTGGTTGGGAGTAGTTCTAAAATTGGTCTCAGATCAGAATAAAACTTCGCAGAAAGAAAATCCTACTAAAGGTTATGGCTTGGTGGATCTTTATACCGGTACAAAATTTTTGACCGGCGAGTTTATACACATGTTAAATTTGAGAATAGATAATCTGTTTGATCAGTCGTACAAAGAACATCTTTCAGCAATAAAAGATTTTGCATTTATGCCGGGAAGAAATATTCAGATCAATTACAAATTTTTATTTTAGTTGAGGTATGGTTATATTGGCCCGGTAATAATAAAAATTATTTCTGCATGGAGAGATGGGTAAGTGGCTGACCCAGCTTTTGCCGGGTGCTAAACCGTCTTTTTTTTGTTCTTAAAAAAAATAAATTATAAAAAAATTCAGCATGGAGAGATGGGTGAGTGGCTGAAACCAACGGTTTGCTAAACCGTCGTAGTGGGAAACTGCTACCGAGAGTTCGAATCTCTCTCTCTCCGCTCTTAAAGTTCTCAATCACTTGAGAACTTTTTTATTTTAAGGAGTGGCTGACCCCAGCAGTCGCCGGGTGCTAAACCGTCGTAGTGGGAAACTGCTACCGAGAATTCTTCCGAAGTTCCGAAGGAATCACTATGTGAGAATCCCTTCGGGAGAATCTCTCTCTCCGCTCTTTAGTTCTCAATCACTTGAGAACTTTTTCAATCCACTACTTCACTCCTTTTAAAAAAAGTATTTATTGGAATTCAAAAAACAATCTTTTAACTTATCTACGGTTCTATTAATCAATTTATAAGCAGTAAGCATGGATAGTGATGAGCTTCAAAAAATAATTAAAGCTGCCGAACTTGTTAATTCCAACCTTGACCTTCGAGAAGTCCTAAAAAATATTGTAAATGTTGCAGTTGATCTAACCAATGCCGACCGGGGAACATTATATGTTGTAGATAATAACAAAAAAGAAATATGGTCAATGATTGCGATGGGCGCTGAGACTTTTGAAATTAGATTAAAGATTGGCGAAGGCCTTTCCGGTTATTGTGCTCAAACAGGTGAAACAATCAATATCAAAAATGTAAAATCTGATCCAAGATTCAAACCGGAATTTGATTCGATTACAGGTTACGATACAAAAGATATGATCTGCTTCCCTATTAAAAATAGTAGGGATGAAATCATTGGAGTCTTACAATTATTAAACAACAAGAACGGAGAATTTACCAAGAGAGATGAAAAATTTTTAATTGCACTTTCAATTCACTCAGCTATTGCTATTAATAATGCACTTATGCTTCAGAAACAAATTTCAATTAATGAAGAATTGAAATTACTTAAAATAGAAGCAGAGAAAGCAGCACTTCTCAAAACACATTTTCTTGCACAGATGTCCCATGAAATCCGAACTCCATTAAATATTATTTTAAGCGGGTCACAATTATTAAAAATGAACTCCGCCAATCTTGAAGCTGATGAAATGGCCGATCTATTTGAGATGCTGGAAAAAGGAAGTCAACGAATAATTAGAACGATCGAAGGTATTATTGAAATGTCAAGAATAAATTCCGGTGATTATGAACTGAATAATGAGATCATCCAACTTGAAGAAGATATACTGCTTCCTCTTGTAAAACATTTTCGAAATATTTCACTAAAGAATAATGTTGATATACATTTTGAAAAAACAACTGATCTCAATCAAATAATTCGTGATAAATTTATGATGTATCAAATATTTAATGAAATATTAGATAATGCATTTAAATTTACTGATCAAGGAAGCATTCAAATAAGACAATTTTTAAATGAGAGCGGAAAACTTTGCGTTAGTATTAAAGATTCAGGAATTGGAATTTCTTCGGATTATTTGAATCATATTTTTGAACCATTTACACAAGAGCAAACCGGTTATACAAGAAGATATGAAGGTAACGGTTTAGCATTAGCTTTGGTAAAAAAATATGCGGAATTAAATAATCTAAATATCTTAGTGAAGAGTGAGAAAAACATTGGATCGGAATTTAATATCATATTCAACTAAAAATTATTATCAGCTCTCTCCTAAATCGCATTAATTATTACAACCGCTAATTTAACATCTCACAAATCTTTCATTGCTACTTTTTGAAAAGTCGAATTGTTTGTGAATAACTTATTTCAAAGGGGATTATTTTCGATCTTTTCGTCACAGCGCATATTTAAAGACTTAAGAGCGGTTCGGTTTATTGGCAATTGCACACATACCACTTCTATTTCTCTAATCTCTTTTCCTTTCTGAATCCGTTATTAATTATTTACTTTTGTATTTAGAAGTTGAAATTATAATTTCGTTAACAATTCAGACTATAACCGAGTATGGAATTTATTCAGTATTTGATTGATCTGTTTCTCCACCTTGACAAGCATCTTTATGAAATAATTAATCAATATGGTACTTTAACTTATGTGATACTATTTCTGGTAATATTTGCAGAAACAGGATTAGTCTTTGCACCGCTTCTGCCAGGTGATTCACTTTTATTTGCAGCCGGAACTTTTGCTGCTTTAGGTTCATTAAATGTTCATCTTCTTTTTTTTCTTCTTTCTTTAGCTGCAGTTATAGGCGATACTGTAAATTATTGGATCGGCCATTATATCGGACCAAAATTGTTTGCAAAAAATTCACGTTTCTTGAAAAAAGAATATCTTGACCGTACACATCAATTTTTTGAGAAGTATGGCGGCAAAACAATTATCATAGCACGATTTGTTCCAATAGTTCGGACTTTTGCACCATTTGTTGCCGGAGTCGGAGCTATGACGTATTCTAAGTTTATTCTTTATAATATTGTCGGTGGAGTTCTATGGTGTGCATTATTTATTTATGGTGGATTTTTCTTTGGTAATCTTCCATTTATTAAAAATAATTTTTCTATTGCAGTACTAACTATTATTTTATTTTCACTATTACCAGCAATAATTGAATTTATAAAGCAACGACGAAAAAAAATTAATAAATAATTATTCTTAAAACATTTTCCCTTTGGAGAGAATTATGTTTGATCAGACTTTATTTGGATTATTGATGCACGGCGGTTTTACAATTTTCATTTTACTTGCTAGCTCGCTTTTATCCATTAAAGTGACAATCGAAAAATTTATTCAGTACAATAGCTTAAAGGAAATTCATTTAAGCAACTTCGTTAATAGAGTTTCTGAATTATTAAAAAACAGTAGTTTAAGCGATGCAATCATTGAATGCGAGAATTACAGAGTAAAATCCTTTTTGTTCAAGGTCGAGATGCCAATAGCTAATGTTTACAAATATATTTTGAAGAACTCTAATCTTCCAAAAGATGAATTGACATCTTCGGCATACAATAAGTTAGATCAGGAAATTGTAAAACTTGAAAAAGGATTAGGTATTCTGGCAACATTAGGTGCTATCTCCCCTTTCATCGGATTATTCGGAACAGTTGTAGGTATTATAAAATCATTCAGCGCGCTTTCGCTGAGTGATACATCTAATTATGCACATGTTATGAGTGGAATTGCAGAAGCATTGATCGCTACAGCGGCGGGTTTATTTGTTGCGGTTCCCTCAGTTGTATTCTACAACTATTTCACAAAGAAAATTAAACTCACATTACCAATTATTGATGAAGCGATCCAAGATCTCATCCGCACATTGAAGAACTCAGGAGCGTAAACAATGCGGCGATATAAGATTGATGAAAAAGAATTTTCCGAAATAAACATTACTCCTTTTACTGATGTTGTACTTGTTCTGCTAATCATTTTTATGATAACAAGTCCATTCTTAATAACAGGTTCATACAAAGTAAAACTTCCGCAATCAACTAATTCTGAAACCGATATGAGCAAAGGCGTTGAAGTTTACTTGACAGAAAACAATGAAGTTATGATCAGCAACAAAGTTATTCAACTGCAAGATGTGCAATGGAATGTGAAGAATGAATTTGAAAGTCTCGGCACAAAGGATGTCATTATCAAAGCAGATAAGAATGTAAGGCATGGTTCTTTTATCCAATTATTAGATGAACTTAAAAAAGCCGGAGCTGTAAAACTTTTAATTTCTACAACACGCATCGAAACAAAATCACAATAAGATAAAAGTCACAGAGAACAAAAGATAAATGCAAGACTCAATGAGTAAATATTTTTCTTCACTTATTTCATTATTCATTCATTCGTTACTCATTATGTCTCTTTACTATATTGCTCTTCATACTCCCTATAGAACAAATGAACTTATTGAATTTAGTTTTAGCGGCGGTTCGAACGGAGGAGATAATTCTATTTTCAATAAAAGTGAAAAAGCAGAATTACAAAAGAAATCTGCAGACGATTTTATAAATACTGAAAAAAAAATTGTTAATAACGAAAAACTATCTACACCACTTAATGAAAGCGGAACGACAGGTACAGGAACCGGAGATGGAACGGGAACTGGTAATAAATCCGGGATATCACCCGGCCTGCTTATTCCGCCAAAACCAAAAGTTGAAGAAATATATTTAGTAGCTGTTGATGAAATGCCTGAACCGATCGGCGGAATACAAAAAATTGTTTCGCAAGTTGTTTATCCTGCTGAGGCAAAAAGGAATGGTATTGCCGGAACTGTTTTTGTACTTGCATTTGTTGATGAGAACGGTTCCGTTAGAAAAACTCTTCTTACTAAAGGTATCGGTGGAGGATGTGATGAAGCCGCATTACGAGTAGTATCTGCTTCAAGATTCAAACCCGGGAAAGATAAAGGACGTTATGTAAAAGTCCAGATTCAAATCCCCGTTCCGTTCAAGCTCAATTAAGATTTCTTCTTTTGGAAATAATTCCATCCAAAATAAACCGGAATACCAAGCAAAACAATAATTAGTCCGGGCCAGGTGTAATCCGGTTTCTCTATTAGAAGAATTCCCGCAATTGTTGCAGCAGGAATAATATATAGAATCGGGAGAACCGGATAACCGAAAGCTTTATAAGGTCTCTCTGCATCCGGTCGTTTCTTTCTTAAAATAAATACGCCGGATATTGTAAGAATATAAAATATCAGTACTGCAAAAACTACGTAATCAAGAAGTTGGGAATAAGTACCTGATAGACAAAGTAAACTTGCCCATACTCCTTGAAAAATTAATGCTTTAGCCGGAACAGAATTCTTGTTTAATGTTCCGGTGGATTTAAAAAACAAATTATCTTTTGCCATAGCATAATAAACTCTTGCACCAGCAAGGATCAATCCGTTATTACATCCGAATGTTGAGACCATAATTAAGAGAGCCATAATTATAGCGGCGGGTTCTCCAAAAATTAAATTTGCTGCAGCTGTTCCAACACGGTCTTCAGCAGCGAACTGAATTCCTGAACTCATTACATCATTTCCAGGAATACTTCCCACTAAAGGTAAGACACAAAGGTAAGCCACATTGGCAAGTATATAGAGAACTGTAACAACTAAGGTTCCTAAGAACAAACTTCGTGGAATATTTTTTTTAGGATCTTTTATTTCTCCGGCTGTGAATGTAATATTCTCCCACGCTACACTGGCGAAAAGAGAACCAACCATAGAGACTGCAATTGCTACAACGATAGAAAAACCGGTAAGAGATTCTACCCAATCAATTTTTCCATTTGATATATGAAGCCATTTAGCATCCCACATGTTTGAAAAATTTGCACTAATAGCTTGAGCATTAGCTCCAATAAATAGTCCAAGTAATATTAATCCGAAGAGTGCAAGAGTCTTTGCAATTGTGAAAATATCCTGAACAAATTTTGCTTCTCGAAGTCCGCGGATATTTATGCATGTAAGAAGAATTACTGAACAGATCGCAAGAATTTGTCCGGCGGAAATTTTTAATCCTAACAAAGAGAAAAGAATATTTTTTGTGCTGAACGATGGAATAATTACTGCAGTGAATTTTGAGAATGCAACAGCAACGGCGGCAATTGTTCCGGTTTGAATAACAAGAAATAAAGTCCATCCGTACAAAAAACCAACAAGCGGATTATAAGCTTCGCGGAGATAAACATATTGACCGCCGGCTTTGGGCATCATAGCGGCAAGTTCACCATAGCTTAATGCACCGATTAATGTAATTATTCCGGTGATCAGCCAAACCAATAATAAAATTCCGCTTGAACCGACCGTTCTGGAAATATCGGCGCTGACAATAAAAATTCCTGAACCGATCATTGAACCGATAACGATCATTGTGGAATCGAATAGACCGAGTTCTCTTTTAAAACCGCTTGATGTATCGTTGCTCATTAATCCACCTTGTAAATTGATATGAATTTAGTTTTACTTTTGTGCAAGAATTATAGTGAAACGTCATTAATATTTCTTCACTTCAACATACCAATCGCTTGATTGTTCTAATGTTTGATTTATTCTTTTCACAAGCTTGTGCGGATCATCCAGACTTCCTTCTTGTAATAGAGCTGATTCAAAAAGCTGTTCGGTTGCATTTCTAATAAAATCATCGTTCGAATCAGCTTTGAAAATTTTTAGAAGGTTACGAATTAATTTATGATTCGGATTAACTTCAAATATTTTTTTCTGCTGACCCATTTCTTTGTTCGCCATTTTTAATATTTTCTGCATCGAAACCGATAAACCTTCATCCTTCGAGACAATACAAGAAGCGCTGTCTACTAACCGATTAGATTTTACTACGTCTTCTACTCGATCGGATAAAATACTTTTCATTTTTGAAAGAAGACTGAAGAAATGTTTCTCATCATCTTTGTTCAAATTTTCCATTTCGCTCTTTTTCTCATCAACATTTTTTAAGTCGCTCAGCTTCTTCCAATCAACCAAATCTGCAGACTTAAAATCATAATCTTTGTATTTGCGGATTGCCTGAATTACAAACTCATCTACCGGATCGAGCAGGAATAAAACTTCCAGACCTTTACTTTTAAGTATTTCCATGTGAGGATCTTGTTCGATAGCTTCGCGATTAATTCCTGTAATGTAATAGATTTCCTTCTGCCCATCTTTCATTCGT
This sequence comes from Melioribacteraceae bacterium, assembly GCA_041658245.1. Taxonomy (GTDB): domain Bacteria; phylum Bacteroidota; class Ignavibacteria; order Ignavibacteriales; family Melioribacteraceae; genus Fen-1258. The sequence continues at coordinate 48,573 of JBBAAM010000012.1, read as the reverse complement.
GATGAATATTCTGCCAGTGAAATAAGATCATCCTTATCCTTACATGTAGAAGAATTAAATCTGAGCAGTTCAACATATTTATCATGATTAGTAAAATCTTGATAACCCAGTTTGAATATTTTTCCATGCTCTTTCCAAAACTCGTAATAGCCTGCTGCATCATTTTTAGTTTTATCGGAGAGATAACTTAAGACAGCGGTTGTAACACTTGATGCAATTTTAGAGAACACGATATTTTCTTGCAGAGTCTCGCGTGATATATTTAGCGGAAGATCTTCAGAATCTACTACACCTTTAACAAAACTCATATACTCCGGCAAGAGATCTTTATTCTTATGCTGAATTAAAACTCTTCGTACATATAAATCTAATCCGTAATTCTCACGGTCATACCAGAAGAACTCATTGCTCTTTTTCGGAATGAACAAAAGTGCATTGAATTGAATTGGTGCATCAACCAATTTATGAATGATATCCATCGGCGGATCATTATCATACGAAAGGAATTTATAGAACTCATCATATTGTTCTTTCTTGATCGAACTTTTCGGTTCCCGCCAAAGTGCTGTCACAGTGTTTATCTTTTCAGTACCGAGTAAGATCGGGTAAGAAATAAAATTGGAATGTTTTTTAATAATATTTTCGAGCTGCCATTTTTGTGCATACTCTGCTGAATCATCTTTTAAATGAATAACAATTTCAGTCCCGCGTAAATGCTTACCGTCGAGTTCTTCAATTTCATAATCGCCTAATCCGTCGGACTTCCATTTGATAGCCGGTTCATCTATACGAAAAGATTTTGTTTTTATTTCAACTTCTTTTGCAACCATAAAAACAGAATAGAAACCGACTCCGAATTTCCCGATAATATTACCTGCATCAGCTTTCGTTTCAGCAATCATTTTTACAAATTCTTCAGTACCGGATTTTGCTATAGTCCCGATATTTGCTACCAATTCATCGCGCGTCATCCCGATTCCGGTATCAATAACCTTAAGGATTTTATTCTTCTCATCAAATTCAATTTTAATTTCTAACGGTAAATCTTTATCGGATATTTCCGAGCCGCGGTTCGATTCGAAACGAAATTTATCTAATGCATCTGAAGCGTTTGAAATTAATTCCCGCAGAAATATTTCTCTACTCGTGTAAAGCGAGTGTACAAGGATATCAAGCAGCTTTTTTACTTCCGCTTTGAACTCATATTTTTTTGCAGTTTGATTCCCGCTCATAGATTCCTCCATCATCCTAAATGATATTACTAACTCACGTTACGCAAAGACATTATTATTTGTCATTCTAAAAACTTCTTTTTGCTCGATCCCAAGATTCTTCACTCCACTTCGTTCCGTTCAGAATGACACCTTGCGTAAGGTGACTTACTAAGAAATGATAAACAAATAATGTTTAAATAATTTGGAGCAAAAATAATAAGAGAAGAAATTTTCATCAACATGTATAATTAATGTGCAGTTAATTATTCTTTATCTGATTTCTCTTCTTCTTCCCCTTTTAATGCTTTCTTGAATGATCTAATACCCTTTCCTAATCCTTTTGCTAATTCCGGGATTCTTTTCCCGCCGAACAATAGAACAAGAATAAAAACTAGTATTAGTATTTCCGTAAAGCCAATATTTCCCATATAGCAACCTTTAGATTTTACCTGATTAGAAAATAAATACAATGTACATCGTTTACAAAATATTTTTTTGAAATAATTTCTATAATCTTTTGAATTATTCCAAGTAAGGTAGAGCATCTGGAGAATATTTTTTTATTTGAGCCAGAAGTTTTCCGGCTTCATTTATTCTGCCGAGTTTGACATAAATATCTTTTAAGTAGACACAGGCAATAGAATTTGTTTCATCAAGTTCAACAGCTTTTGTAAGATATTGTTCTGCTTCGGATGTTCGTCCAGCGTGATAGAATGCCAATCCTTTTATTGTAAGTGCATCTGATTTTCTTGAAGGACAAAATTGAATGATAAAATCGCAATCTTGTAAAATCATTTGTAAATTATTTTTATTTCCGCTCGAGATCATATTCAATAAATCATTATAGGCATTTATATAATATTTAATAAACTTAACATCACATGCTTCAGTTTCAATTGGGATTTCCCGGCGTGTGAATATTGGTAAGAGTTGATGCAGTTCTTCAGAATAGATTAATTGTGTATAATAATTTTTTTGAAATTCATTCTGGACAAAGACGGCACATTCTGCAAAAGCGCTTGGTTTAGCTCCGGCTGGGAAAATTATATAATCCGGTTTTTGCGAAAGTACATATTCGGAATTATAATGTCTTTCCTTCCACAAAACCGGAAGCTCCTCGTTTATTCCATAAACTTCTTTCGGGTTATGAGCAATATATTCGTCTATTAGTCCAACAAGGTCAATCACTTTTGCATCAGAGAAATATGAAAATGCACCAATAGTTGATAATGCCACAGTTAATTTCTTGCTCTTACTCATTATCTTACTCTGATCTTCTACCCATTCCGCATAGATTTTCATTTTCTTAACTAAACCGGCTTCATAAGATCGCTTAGTTATCATTTCATTTTTTTGTTTGTTATAATTAAGATAACCGAGCACCGATAAAAGAATAAGTACAATAATCAGAACAGGTTGAAGAATAACTTTTTTTTGTGAAAAGATTTTTTCGATAATTTCAAAAACAGCTTTAACAAATAGAATTATAATTAACGGCATGATAGGAAGGAAGAAACGGTGAATTGGAAGAACATCTCCGCCGATTAAGATTACAATTACTATCCATAATATTGTAATCCCAAATAACAGGGTGAATTCTCTATTAGTGTTTTTATTTTTGAATAGAATTATCGGTAGAATTAAAACTAAACCGTACAACAAATATGAGCGTGCAAAATCATAGAAGTAATTTAATCCGCGCTGTAGGAATTGAAAAGTAAATTCTGTCTTTGCATAAAATGTATTTGGTAATGGATAACCATAATAAACCAACCGGAAGATAACGTAAGCGGATAATGGGATAAGAAAAAATAAAATTTCAGTACGGGTGTTTTTATCAAATATTATTGATAAAGATTTTTTTTCTTTTCCTTCTCTTCCATCTATATAATTGAATAATATTTTATGAGATATTATCAGAGCAAAAAAAAATAATCCTTCCGGTCGTAACAGCGAATTCAGAACCGAGACAATAACAAAAGCAATGTTTGGCTTGCTGTCGTTTCCACCTTGATATAATATAATAGATAATAAAATGAGAGAAACGAATAAGTTAGTCTCCATCGCACTCACTCCCCAGTAAACCATAGGAGTGGAAAATGCTAATATGGAAACCGGTAAAAGATTTTTCAATTCATTAATAATTCTTGTTAAAGCAGACTCACTTCCACTTTCTCGATTTATCATTTTAGAAAGAATATATGTTAGGATTAAGACACAAATGCTAAAAATGATTGACAATAACTGCGCGGTCTTTTCAAGATCAAGAGCAAGATTGAGATTATGATTAAGAAATTCTATTCCGCTTAAAATTATAATCCATAAAAAATTTGTATACCCTTCCACTCGTTCTCCCTCATTGAATACCAAACCCTTCCCTTCCAAAAAATTTCTTACATAACGCAAAGAAGTGTAGGCATCATCCTGAATAAATCTTATATCAAGCATGTTAGAAATAAAGAGGGCAATAATTATTGCAAGCAAACCGTATGCGAATATTTGTATGGATTTCATTTCTATATTAATAATGAGTTATGGTTACAATTTACTAATTTTCGTTTAGAGTTATTTTATCAAACAAAACATAGAAGATGAATTTTAGAACGCATATAAAAGAGACTATCAAACTTGCGGCACCAATTTCCTTAGGACAGTTGGGACATGTAATGATGGGTGTAGTTGACAGTTTGATGGTTGGTAAAGTCGGTTATACTTCTCTTGCCGCTGCTTCACTAGTGAATGGATTATTTTTTCTAGTCCTTGTTGTTGGAATTGGAATGACATATGCTTCAACTCCTTTAATTGCAATTGCTAAAGGTTCAAATAACCGGAGCGACTGCGGAAAGATCTTAAATCATTCTTTACTTGTTAACATTTCATTCTCAATAATACTAATGTTGGGCACTTTCTCTTTATCATTCCTTATCCCGCACATGAATCAATCGAAAGAGGTAGTGAGAGAAGCAATACCGTATTTACAGATTTTAACTCTTTCTGTAATTCCATTTATGGTTTTTCAGTGCTATCGGCAATTTTTAGAAGGTTTGTCAATTCCAAATCCACCGATGATAATTGCAATCTCTGCAAATCTATTAAACGCATTTTTAAACTGGATTTTTATCTACGGCAATTTTGGTTTTCCGGCAATGGGTCTATCTGGTGCCGGTATTGCAACAACAACAACGCGTTGGGTTATGGCTGCTGTGTTAATGATTTTCACTTTAAAATATGTACGAGTAAAAATTTATGTACCAAAATTCAAAATTAAACCGGTAGATAATAATCTTATAAAAAAATTAATCAACATCGGTTTGCCAAGCGGTTTTCAGTATTTGCTGGAAGTTGGAGCTTTCGCATTCGGTGCAATAATGGTTGGATGGATTGGTGCAAAACCACTTGCCGCACATCAAATTGCGATTAGTTTAGCTTCTGCAACTTATATGGTTATCTTAGGAATAGCATCAGCGGGTACCATTCGTGTTGGTGATGCAGTTGGGAAGAAGAGCATCAAACAAATTCGTTCAGCAGGATTTAGTGCAATGGGATTGGCTTCCGCAGTGATGTTAACTTTTGCAGTAATATTTTTTCTGTTCAGAAAAATTCTTCCAACATTTTATAACAATAATCCGGAAGTAATCGAGATTGCAAGTGTACTTTTAATCATAGCAGGATTATTTCAACTGTTCGATGGATTACAAGCTACCGGGATTGGAATTCTAAGAGGATTGACTGATGTTAAGATTCCATTATTAATTTCAATATTATCTTATTGGGTTGTTGCAATACCTATATCTTATCTTCTTGGTTTTGTTTTCAATTTTGGTGCGGCTGGAATTTGGGTCGGTTTACTTTTTGGATTAGCTTCATTAGGTATAACATTACTTTTCAGATTTAATATTAAAAGTAAAAATATTTTTGGTTGAGACCGGCTTAATCCTATTTAATAATGAAATAATATTTATTTTTATCCACACTTTATAATCTACTTATAGAAAGAAGGATGAATGGGAAAATTAGCTCCACTATTTGTAATTATCGCCGCCGCACTTTGGGGATTCGATGGAATTGTTTTACGTCCTGCACTTTATAGTTTACCTGTACCGCTGGTAGTATTTATAGAAAGCACAATTGTTGCTCTATTATTATCGCCAATATTTATAAGACAACATTCCAAAATAAAAACCCTTTCTCAAAAAGATTGGCTTGCATTTTTAGGAGTTGCACTATTCGGCGGAGCTATTGGAACTATGGCAATTACAAAAGCTCTCTTCTATGTCAATTTTGTAAATCTTTCAATCGTTATACTTATTCAAAAACTTCAACCGGTATTTGCATTGTCGCTTGCCGGAATTTTATTGAAGGAAAAACTTCCAAGAATTTTTTTCTTCTGGGCATTTCTTGCTGTTACAGGCGCATATTTTATGACATTCGGTTTTTCACTTCCGAATTTTCTAACCGGAGATAAAACATTAGTTGCCGCGGGTTTTTCATTGATTGCCGCAGTAAGTTTTAGTTCATCAACAGTTTTTAGTAAAAGAGCATTAAGAGATGTTGGTTTTGAAATGGGTACTTATTTAAGATTTTTATTATCTGCTCTTATAATGATAGTTATTACAACTTTGATGGGAGATATAAAAACAATTTCAAGTGTATCTTCTTATCAATGGATGATCTTTTTGATAATTGCATTTACGACTGGCGGGGCAGCAATATTTTTATATTACTACGGACTAAAAAAAATCACAGCATCTGTTGCAACTATTTGCGAATTGGCATTTCCTCTTACAGCAGTAGTACTTGAATATTTTATTCATCGTAATATTTTGAATCCGGTTCAATGGATTGGCGTGGCAGTGTTGATCTTCAGTATATTAAAAGTATCACGTATTAATCTTAACAACGTGAAGAGTTAGTTGTTATTTTGTTTCCAGTTTATTTGCAACATCAATAATGATTATCCAACGCTTTCCTTCTTTCTTCCAGACGTGCATATAATTGTAAATTCCGTTTTTAGTTTCATCGGAGTCAGAAATTTTTAGCGCGCCATAAGTAAAACCAAGATCTTTGGATGAAGAAATTTTCCCACCAATGGGATTAAATGTATAAACCCCGCTGTTTTTTGTAAGATGATCAGTAATCGCAGTAGTTCCAATTATTGGATAAAATTCATCTCGAAGCAATCGTGATTCTTCATTAATAAATTTTTTATATGTTGATGCAACACCCATTTTAGAAATTATCATTGTTAATTCTTTATCGTTATTAAAAAGTTCATCGGCTTTTATTCTTTTCATTCCCTTTCTTAGCGCAGATGAATTAGAACTAGTCATTTCATATTTAAGCGGAACATATTGCTCAGTCGGTTTATTATTGCTACTGCCCATATCAATAACAAATCTAAATTCGCCATCAGATTGTCTTTGCCAAACAGTAGAAAAATTACCAAACCAAATAGAAGAACTGTCTTGATCTTTTTTAAAATCTGCTGGACCGGTTGTAAAGCCCATATCTCCATCACGTGAGATCCCAGCATATATTGGAAACCAGATAAGTAAGCCCGGTCTTTTTGGTGCATCACTTAGATATGCCTTTCCGTTAACTGCATTAGGTCTAAAGATAATTCCGTCATCTGCTATAAATTTCAAGAATGCATCTCTAGTCCCGATCTCTGCAGCAGCTGATACAAAAGCATATTCTGTTGCAATCAAAACATTAAGATTAGGATTTTTTATCTGCGCATTATTTGTATAAACAATCACCAGACATATCAAAGCATACAAATATTTTTTCATATTGTCTTATTTTTTACTTCAATTTAGAATAGGAAAATTGTTGCGACAATATCTTTATTAGTGCACATCATTTTTTTTCTCAAACTCAATTGAAGCAGAATTAATACAAAAACGTTGTCCGGTTGGCTTTGGACCATCATCAAAAACATGCCCTAAATGTCCGCCACAATTGCTACACATAACTTCAATTCTGTGCATTCCAAAAGTGTAATCATCTTTTAAGATTACATTCTTATTATTTACAACATCAGAAAAACTTGGCCATCCGCAGCCAGCATCAAATTTTGTTTCGGAATCAAAAAGAACTTGCCCGCATGCTGCACAATTATATATTCCCTTTTCATCAAAGTTCCAGTATTTACCTGTAAATGGTTTTTCTGTTCCTTTCTCTCTCAGTACTTGATATTGATCTGGAGTTAAGGATTCTTTCCATTCATTATCTGTCTTTTGCACTTTGATATTCATCTCATTCCCTTTCGAGTTATTCGAATTTATATTTTGTTGTGCGCAACCAATTGTACTGGTTGTAAGCATTAATAGCGTGATAAGAATAATATTCTTTCTCATTATAAACCTTTCTTTTTATTTGAACAATATTATAGACGGAAAGAAGAGTAATACCTTACAAAAAATTATTTTACTTTTTTCATGTACTCTTCAGTTTCTTCGAGGGAATTAAAATATCCGATTCGAACACGGTATCGGATCGCTCCTTTTACAAATCCTTCTGTAATAAAAGTGTTATGACCTTCGGATTTTAATCTTGCAACTTCACTTACGGCTTTTGATTTATTTTTCCATGATGAGACCTGGAAGGAATATTTTGTACCATCAGTAAAGATTGTGCTTTTGGGATTCATTTCACTTTCACTCGCATTTTCCCGCCGGGAGAGTTTATCATTTTTCTTCTCTGTTATAGGAACTTTCAAATTATTGTCGGATTTAGTCTTATCATAGGAAGGTTTAATATTATTATTTATCTGAGCAGATTTTTGGACGGAATCTTTTTTACCAAGGAAAAGAGCCACGCGGTCTTTTGCATTTACAGAATCTTTTGTTGTTTTATTTAACTGAGTTCCGAACAATTTACTTTTTTGAGAATCAGGATTTGATAGTTCTTTGTTCTTATCGCTGTTTTTAGAAAAATCTTTTTGTTCAATTACTGCAATACCAGTTTTTAAGTATTCGACTGATTTATTAAAAACTGCAGTCATTGCTTCATTACCTTCCAAAGGAATCGAAAAATTTTCGCTGCCGGATGTAAATCCAGGTAATGATGTCTCTCCAAGTATTTTTAAATTTTTATCATAATAAAGAGTACCTATTACTGTGTACTTTTTAGAAGCCGCATTAAATAATATTTGTGATTTTACACTTGCAGCTTCTTTATTGAATGAAGCTATTAATTGAGGTAGTTTATAAGAAGTAATACTTAATACTGAAATCTGATTTTCAAATTGCTTGATACTTGATGTATCAACATATACTACCTGATCTTTTGAATCATATACACTTTCCCATTTTTGTCCGGGTGATTGTGCGTAAAGTTCAATTCCAAACAAAACAAGAATAACAATAAATAAATTTTGTTTTCTCATTATAAAACTTCTCTTAGTGATTGATGTAAATTTAATTAAAAAATAATTCATAAAAATTTTTATCCTATAGATTAAAACTTTTACTATTTCTTGACAAAAATACTTGGATGTGCTATTTTTCGCCCAACATTTTTGAAGATTGATGCTTACTGAATTCGGAAAAATTCTGATTTTTATTATGCTTGCCATCGTTTTTGTGGTTGCAGTATTCATTATTTCAAAACTTTTAAGCCCAAATAGACCTACCCGCGAAAAATATTTAACTTATGAATGTGGTGAAAATCCTCAAGGTTCACCCTGGGTAAAATTTAACATCCGCTTTTATGTTGTTGCTCTAATTTTTCTAATTTTTGATGTTGAAGTCGTTCTACTTTTCCCTTGGGCACTTACTTATAAAGAATATGGTGTTTATGGATTTCTTGTCGGGCTAATATTTCTTTTAGTATTAGGTCTTGGTATGGCTTATGAATGGCGAAAAGGCGATTTGGAATGGGCTCGTCCGTATCCCAAACCCCCACAGCTTGATGAAATATTAAAACCGAAGTCTTAATTTCGAAAAGAGAATTTTTAATGGGTTTATTAGATAAAGAGTTTTCAGACGGTAATATAGTCATAGCAAAAGTTGATGATTTAATGAACTGGGCAAGACTTTCATCAATTTGGCAGCTAGGTTTCGGTCTTGCATGTTGTGCAATTGAGATGATGGCTACCTCAGCTTCCCATTATGATTTTGATCGTTTCGGTGTTATCCCAAGAAATACTCCACGACAAGCAGACGCTATAATTATATCAGGTACAGTTACATTAAAAATGGCAACCCGTATTAAAAGATTATACGAACAAATGCCCGATCCAAAATATATTATTTCAATGGGTAGTTGTGCCAATTGTGGCGGACCATATTGGGAACACGGTTATCACGTATTAAAAGGAATTGATCGCGTGATCCCGGTTGATGTTTACGTGCCAGGTTGTCCGCCAAGACCTGAAGCATTATTAGAAGGTTTATTAAAATTACAAGAAAAAATTCGTAATGAATCTTTAAGAAAGAAAATTTCATGAAGAATCCTGAAGAAATCTTTGAATTATTAAAGAGTGAGTTTGGAAATACAATCTTAGGGTTAGAGAAAGAAACTCCAACAGAACCAATTATTACAGTTGATCCAATGCAGATAAATAAAGTCGGATTATTTTTACGTAATAATAATACACTCAAATTTGATAGTCTAATGGTTCTATCCGGAGTTGATGATGCAAATGGAACTAAGATTAAAGATGAAGACGGAACAGAAATGATAAGTGGTGGGACTTTAAGTGTTTACTATCATTTACATTCAACAAATTTGAAACATAAGATTACATTAAAAGTTTCTACCCCAAGAGAAACACCACAAGTTGAATCTGTTTATAATGTTTGGAGAACTTCCGATTGGCACGAGCGTGAAGCATTTGATATGTTCGGGATCATATTTCTTAATCATCCGGACTTAAGAAGAATATTAATGCCTTACGATTGGGAAGCTGGTTATCCACTACGAAAGGATTATAAGAACCCGGAATTTTATAAAGGAATGAAGGTTCCCTACTGATATGCCTTTAAAGACTGAAACAATGGTTCTTAATATGGGTCCACAACACCCTTCTACACATGGCGTTTTGAGACTTGAACTTGAGATTGAAGGTGAACTAATATTAAGTGTTAAACCTCATATTGGTTATCTACATAGATGTTTTGAAAAACATGCTGAAGCGATGACGTATCCGCAAGTAATTCCATACACAGATAGGTTAGACTATTTAGCAGCTATGGGAAATAATTTTGGTTACGTTATAGCTGTAGAAAAATTGTTGGGTATTCAAATTCCTGAACGTGTCGAGTATATTCGTGTTATTATGGCTGAACTACAGAGAATTGCATCGCATTTGGTTGCGATTGCAACTAATGGTGCTGATATTGGCGCTCTCACACCTTTCCTCTATCTCTTTCGTGATCGTGAATATATTTTAAGTCTCTTCGAAATGACTTGCGGTGCGAGAATGTTATATAATTATATGTGGATTGGTGGACTTTCACATGATATACATCCTGACTTTGTAAGAAAAACGAAAGAATTCATTAATCATTTCCGTCCTACAATAGTTGAGTTGAATAATCTTCTAACATTCAATAAAATTTTTATTGAAAGAACTGCAAATGTTGGTATTCTTCCTCTTGACACAGCAATAAATTTTGGTGCAAGCGGTCCCGTATTGCGCGGCAGCGGTTTATCATTTGATGTTCGTAGAGAAGATCCTTATTCAATTTATAATCGTTTTGATTTTGAGATTCCAACAGGCAAAGGCTTAGTTGGAGCTGTTGGTGATTGCTGGGATCGTTATTATGTTCGAGTTCTAGAGATGGAACAAAGTTTATGTATTATAGAACAAGCAATTGATAATATTCCAGAAGGCGATGTTAAGTCAGCAATTCCAAAAAGAATTAAACCGCCAAAAGGAACAGTTTATGCACGGGTTGAAAATCCGCGCGGCGAGTTAGGATATTTTATAATTAGCGATGGTAACATTAATCCATTTAGGGTGAAGGTTCGCGCACCATCATTTGTTAACCTTGAAGTCATGGGAGAATTGTGCAAAGGTCATTTAGTTGCAGACGTAATTGCAATTCTCGGAAGCTTAGATATTGTATTAGGAGAAATAGATAGATAATGTATCAATTCCTTTACGACTTAATTGGTAATGAAATTATAGCAGGATTACTCGTTGCCATAGTTCCTTTAACTATAATTCTTGTCTTCGCACTTTTTGGTATTTGGTTGGAAAGAAAAGTTTCAGCACACATGCAAGATAGATTAGGACCAATGCGCACAGGTTGGCATGGTTGGCTTCAAACAGTTGCTGATTTAATGAAAATGTTACAGAAGGAAGATATTATTGCAACGGATGCGGACAAAACTCTCTATAATATCGCTCCTGTTCTTGTCTTCACAGGAAGTTTTGCAGCATATGCTGTTATTCCCTTTTCGAGTAAATTACTTGGCAGTGAAGTTGAAATAGGAATTTTTTATGTACTTGCAATTTCCAGTTTAGTTGTTGCGGGAATATTAATGGCTGGCTGGTCAGCAAACAATAAATATTCTTTACTTGGTGCAATGCGTGCAGCTGCTCAAATTATTAGTTATGAAATTCCGACTGCTTTGATTGTACTTTCAATGGTTATGCTTACCGGAACATTAAGTTTAGATAAGATAAGTCAAATGCAAACTTCTTCTTTTTGGAATTGGAATATTTTCGGCGGAGCGATTTTCGGTCTATCAAAATTTTTATTGATACCATTTATGTTCGTTGGTGCTTTGATATTATTTATAAGTACACTTGCAGAAGTAAATAGAATACCGTTCGACATTCCAGAAGCTGAATCGGAATTAGTTGCCGGATATTTTACGGAATATTGTGGAATGAAATGGGGTATGTTCATGCTTGCAGAATACGGAAATATGTTTGCTGTCTCTGCAATAATTGTAATCCTATTCTTTGGAGGTTACCAATCACCTATTGGTTATTTTGGTAATTCTGTTGGCGTTCAATGGCTTGTTCCATTCGAACAAGGATTTTGGTTCATAGCAAAAGGATTAACATTGGTATTTGTTCAGATGTGGTTACGCTGGACACTTCCCCGTTTACGGGTTGATCAGCTAATGACAGTTTGCTGGAAATATTTAATACCTTATGCTTTCTTGAACTTAATAATAATTGGAATTATTTCTTTACTATAGACCGATGAAACAATATTTCAAAAATACATTTGATGGTATCTTTACCGTTCTCATTGGAATGAAGGTTACCTTCAAACATTTATTTACACCGGCTGTTACAATTCAATACCCCGATGTAAAAGTTAAATTACCGGAACGCGTTCGAAACAGACTATACGTTAATATGGATGATTGTATTGGATGTGATCAATGTTCACGTGCATGTCCGGTAAGTTGTATCGAAATTGAAACTGTAAAAAGTATTCCTGGTGAAGACTTAGGTATTACTTCCAACGGGAAAAAAAAAGCTCTCTGGGTTACAAAATTTGATATTGATATTGCAAAATGCTGCTATTGCCAATTATGTGTCTTCCCTTGTCCGACCGAATGCATTTACATGACGGACGTTTATGAATTTGCTGAATATGAAAGGAGTAATTTTCTTTACAAGTTTGCAACATTAACTGATGAAGAAGCCGTACAGAAAAAAATAAATTATGAAAAATTCCAGACTGAAAAAGCAGCTGCAGCTGCAAAATCAAAACCGGAAACACCGGCACAAACTGAAAATAAATCTGAGTAAATATTTTAGAGAATTGATTCAATGAATTTTTACGATATCATCTTTTACATATTCGCAGCCATTACTTTATTATCTGCATTATTTGTAGTTACAACAAGAAATATCGTACACTCTGCTTTTTATTTATTGTTTACTTTCTTTGGTGTTGCCGGAATTTATGTTTTACTTGGTGCAGATTTTATTGCAATCTCACAAATACTGATTTACGTCGGTGGTATATTAATTTTGTTGTTATTCGGTGTGATGCTTACTAATAAAATTACAAATGTTGAGATTCGTACAGGAACCGTTCATATGTTACCCGCGGCAATTGCTTCCGGAATCTTTATGGGAGCTGTTGTTGCTGTTATGGTTTGGACTGAATGGAAATCCGAACCGTCAGAAATACCATTAACCACTACTAAGGATATTGGTCATCTCTTATTAACAGATTACGTTTTGATTTTTGAACTGTTAGGAATTTTATTACTTGTCGCATTGATTGGTGCGGCTTCTATTGCAAGAAGAGATAAAGAATAAATTTTTGTCACTCTGAACAAAGTGAAGAGTCTCTATCCTTCACATCGTTGAGATTCTCCTCCCGAAAAATCGGGATCAGAATTAAATAGGAGAAGTAAATTGTTACACGTTGGTTTAACTCATTTTTTGATTATAAGCGCCGTGTTATTCTCATTAGGTATTTACGGTATAGTTACAAGAAAAAATGCTGTGATGGTTTTAATGGGAATCGAACTTGTACTTAATTCCGCTAATATTAATTTCATAGCTTTTTCTAAGTATGGTAATTTCGGTTTAGGCGGACAAGTTATTGCTCTGTTCGTAATTATCCTTGCAGCGGCTGAGGCAGCAATAGCACTTGCTATAGTATTAAATATATATAAAACATTTTCAAACGTTAATGTTGACGAAATAGATCACTTAAAAGAATAGGTTATGAGCGAAAGTTTACTGATCAATATTTGCATTGTAATTCTTTTTCTTCCTCTGCTCGGATTTACTACTGTTGTTTTCTTGGGTAAAAGAATTCCAAAACTGTATCTGTTCGAAGTTGCTATTCTCGGGATCGCGTTACTTCTATCAATAATTGTTGCTTATGTAAAACTTTCAATCTACAATACAAAAGATATAGTTGCGGCATTTACATGGATAACAATGGGTAACGCACCATCACCGGGTGTAATCAACATAGAACTTGGATTCAAGATTGACAACATTACAGTACTGATGCTCTTCGTAGTAAATCTTATCAGTTTTCTTGTTCATGTTTTCTCAATCGAATACATGCGCGGCGATAAACTTTACACTCGTTACTTTGCTTATCTCGGAATTTTTACTTTCTCGATGCTTGGAATAGTTCTTACACATAATTTGTTAATGATGTACATCTTTTGGGAACTAGTTGGTCTTTCATCTTACTTATTAATTGGTTTTTGGTACGAGAAAAAATCCGCTTCCGATGCTGCTAAGAAAGCATTTATTGTAAACCGTATCGGTGATATAGGAATGTTTGCAGGAATATTAATTCTTTTTACTCAATACAAAACATTTACTTTCGATGTTATATATCAGCAAATAGCCGCCGGAAATATTCCTTTTGGAAGTAATGCTTGGCTAACCGCCGCGGGCATTTTGATTTTTATGGGAGCTGTTGGAAAATCTGCTCAGTTCCCTCTTCATGTTTGGTTACCCGATGCAATGGAAGGTCCGACTCCTGTTAGCGCTTTAATCCACGCAGCTACAATGGTTGCCGCAGGTGTTTATCTTGTTGTTAGAATTTTTGTCATGCTTACCGCAGATGCAATGTTAGTCATTGCAGTAGTTGGTGCATTTACATCTCTTGTCGCTGCAACAATTGCTCTCACACAAAATGATATTAAAAAAGTTTTAGCATACTCAACGGTTTCTCAGTTGGGATACATGGTTATGTCTCTTGGCGTTGGTGCTTACGCATTTGCATTCTTCCATCTTATTACTCACGCATTTTTCAAAGCATGTTTATTTTTAGGATCCGGATCAGTTATTCATTCAATGCATCACGAACAAGATATACGCAACTTGGGTGGATTGAGAAAGAAAATGCCGATTACCTATTACACTTTTTTAATTTCTACTTTAGCAATTTCGGGCGTTCCACTCTTTTCAGGTTTCCTAAGTAAAGATGGAATTCTTGCAGGCACTCTTGCATTCGGTAAACTTACAGGACATTGGTTAATTCCAATCATCGGATTTACTGTTGCCGGATTAACTGCATTCTATATGTTCCGCTTAGTGATTTTAACTTTCCATGGTGAACCGAGAGATCAGCACAAATTTGATCACGCTCATGAATCACCGTTCGTTATGTCAGCTCCGCTTGTTGTTCTTGCTGTACTTTCAATTTTTATTTGGTACACACCGAATCCAATTGGTGCTGCAGACGGCTGGGTAATAAAGAATTGGATTAAAACTCCTGCACAAGTCGTTCCGAATGAAACTCGTTTCGACTTCATGAAACCCAGCACTGAAGAAGCAAAAGCAGAAATCCACGGAGAAGTTGTTCATTCCGTTGAATATACAGAGACGATGCACTGGGCACATTACCCGGCTATGTTTTTATCTCTTGCTGTAGCAGGATTAGGAATTTTATTTGCATTCATGTTCTACCAATGGAAAAAACTTAATGCCGATAAACTTGCAGAGAAGATCAAACCTCTTTACAATTTCTCTTTGAACAAATGGTTCCTTGATGAGCTTTATGATATGACAGCAATTGCCGGGACATTAAGTTTCAGTTCTATACTTGCCTGGTTCGATAATAAAATTGTTGATGGAATTGTGAACGGATCTGCGACCGTAACAAGATTCGTTTCTAAGATGAGCAATTTGTTCGATACATTTGTTGTTGATGGTTTTGTAAACTTCACAGCTTTCTTCAGTGGTTTTGTTGGATTGTCTTTCAGAAGATTGCAAACCGGCAAAGTTCAGACATACATTGTCTTTGTAATTTTTGCAATAATTATTTTATTGATGTTCTTTAAACCGTTTTAAGATTTTAAACTCTGAGCGAAGCGAAGAGTCTCCTAACAAATTGATTTAGAGATTTTTCGTTCCGACAAGTCGGAACTCAGAATAATATATAAAAAATAGGTTCGTAGTTATGATTGGATTTCCGATACTTTCGTTAATAACTTTTCTTCCCGTACTGGGAATGTTCTTAATCTTGTTCATGAAAAAAGAACAACCCAACTCAATTAAATACTTGACGCTTGGTATTACAGCTCTTCAAGTTATACTGGCTGTAATCCTTCTTGCAAACTATAATTACGCAAGCGGAGGTATCTATGAAGAAAAGTCATTTCAATTCATAGAAAAATTTAGATGGATCAATATCGGCGGTATTTCTTGGCTCGGAACTGTTAAGGTAGATTATTTCTTAGGCATTGATGGATTAAGCATGCCGATGGTTCTCTTAACTGCACTTATTTCATTCATCGCTGCTATTTCATCATGGACAATTGAAAAATCCGTTAAAGGTTACTTTGCACTCTTTCTACTACTTGATGCCGGAATGATGGGCGTTTTTGTCTCTCTCGATTTCTTTTTATTCTACATCTTCTGGGAATTGATGTTACTGCCGATGTATTTCTTAATCGGTATTTGGGGCGGACCTAGAAAAGAATATGCAGCTATAAAGTTTTTCATTTATACATTGTTTGGAAGTGTTTTCATTCTTTTAGTTATGATCGGATTATACTTCAGCGCTACAGAATTAATGACAGACGGAAGTAAAGTTCATACATTCAGTTTAATCGCTTTAATGAATCCGGCTAATTATTCAGCCGATGGAATTTTATCTGCGTTGAATCCCAATAACTTAAGATTAATTGCATACATTGCATTGTTTGCCGGCTTTGCTATTAAAATTCCAATGTTCCCGTTCCATACATGGTTGCCCGATGCACACGTAGAAGCGCCAACACCAATCAGCGTTATTCTTGCCGGCGTTCTTTTAAAGATGGGTACTTATGGAATTCTTCGTGTTAGCTATCCAATTTTTCCAGATATCACACGAGATTTGATGTGGTATATTGCACTCTTCGGAATGATAAATATTGTTTACGGTGCGCTTGTTGCACTTGCTCAAAAAGATTTCAAAAAGTTGATCGCCTATTCCTCTGTTTCTCACATGGGTTACGTTTTACTTGGTATGGCTTCACTTACAACTGTCGGAATTAACGGTGCAATATTCCAAATGTTCAATCACGGAACAATTACTGCAATGCTCTTCTTGATCGTTGGAGTTCTTTACGATCGCGCTCATACAAGAGGATTAAACGATTTTGGAGGACTTGCTTCTCAAATGCCGGTCTATACCGGATTTGTTACAGTTGCATTCTTTGCTGCAATCGGTCTACCAAGCATGAGCGGATTCGTTTCTGAAGTGCTTGTATTCATTGGTGCATTCGGAGTAAGCGCAATAAGAGTTCTTACTATTATTTCTACTCTTGGAATTCTTCTTGGTGCAGGTTATATGTTGTGGACTCTTCAAAGAATTTTCTTCGGTCCGTTAAATGAAAAATGGTCAGCACTTAAAGATCTTGATAAACGCGAATATGCAATGTTCATTCCTCTTACTATAATTATTATTTTCTTAGGAGTTTATCCTTCTGCAATGCTGGACATAATGAATTCATCTGTAAATTCTCTGGTAAATTTTGTTAATAATATAGCTCAACTACATTAAGCGGATTATAATTTTAATGATGGCAAATACAAATCTATATCAGTCACTTAGTTTAATTGTACCGGAAATTGTTATTTCTATTGTTCTGCTTGTACTGGTTCTTACCGATCTGATTTTTCATAAAGACAAAAAAATTATCCCTTATGTAGCTCTCGCCGGAATTTTAATCACAGGTTACTTTGTATTAGATCAATTCGGTGAAAAAGGATTTGCATTCCAGCCTGCATTATATACTTATGGAATGGTTGCAGTAGATTCTTTCGGTGTTTTTTTCAAGATGATCGTGGTCGTAGCAACTATCTTTATCATTTTCTTCTCTTTCGGTTCGGAAGAAATTATTAAGATCAAAGATAGAATAGGTGAATATTATGCTCTGATATTCGGTATGGTTCTGGGAATGTTCTTCATGATCTCTGCTGCAGATCTTATCTTGATCTATCTTTCAATGGAATTAATGTCTCTCTCATCATACGTGCTTTCCGGATTTACGAAATTAAGAGAGAGAAACAGCGAAGCAGCATTGAAATATTTATTATACGGTGCAATATCATCCGGGTTAATGCTTTTCGGCATTTCTTTGATTTATGGATTAACCGGAAGTACAAATCTTTATATAATTAATTCGCTGATTCAGAATCCGCATATAAATCTTTTTACACTCGCATTTGCTAGTCTCTTAATTTTTGCCGGCATTGGATATAAAATTTCTTCTGCACCATTTCACTTCTGGACGCCCGATGTTTATGAAGGCGCTCCGATAACAATTACCGCATTTCTTTCTGTTGCAAGTAAAGCTGCCGGATTTGCACTTCTTATAAGATTTATAAGAACAACTTTTGTTTCCTATACCGATGCAAACGGTATGTGGCAATTGATCAATGTCTTCGATTGGAAAACTTTGCTTATCGCAATTTCGATTCTTACAATGACACTTGGCAACTTCTCTGCTCTCTGGCAAAACAATATGAAGAGAATGCTTGCTTATTCTTCAATCGCTCATGCGGGATATTTACTTCTCGGTTTAGTTGTTCTATCAAATCAAGGATTGCTCGCAATCTTAATTTATTTCTCTGTTTATTTGATTATGAACCTCGGTGCATTTTTGGTTGTGATGTTGATAGCTAACAAGATCGGCTCGGAAGATATTCATGATTATAACGGTCTTGGAATTACATCACCTTTCCTTGGTGTATCGCTTGCTATATTTTTGGTTTCGTTAACCGGACTTCCGCCGACTGCGGGATTTATCGGCAAACTTTATTTGTTCATTGCGCTTGTAGATGCAAAAATGATTGCCGTTGCAGTAATAGCTTTATTGAATTCGGTTGTCTCTCTTTATTACTATATACGCGTTCTTAAACATATGTTCTTAACCAAACCGGAAAAAGAAACCCAAACTGTAACCACTTCACTTCCGAATACAATTCTTGTTTCAGTATTAGTTGCAGCAATTCTTGTTTTTGGTATCTACTTTTCACCATTGGTAGATGCGGCTACAAGTTGTTTAGTAATGCTGGGTTTGTAATTCAAAAAATTTTTCCTAATTAATTTTACGGGGCGTTAGGTCATACTTTCATAGTGAATGCACTATTAAAAACATCCGCATTTATAAAAATATATTTTAATATGATTGAACAAAAGAACTGTGAAAAGCTATAAAAATAAATTCTTCAGTTTCTCTTTGTCGTTAAGAAGTACCTCGGGTTTTCCTTCAAAAGCATTTTTCCCGAGTTTGATTGAATAGACTTCATGTGAGATTGCGAGAACTTCTCTGACTTTCTGCTCAACAATTAGTATAGAAAGATTCATAGTTTTATTTATTTCGACAATCTTTTGAAATACATCATTCAATAAGTTTGGGGCGAGACCGAGCGAAGGTTCATCTAACAAAAGAAGTTTGGGTTGGGGAATGAGAGCTCGTCCTAATGCGAGCATTTGTTTTTCTCCTCCGCTTAATGAACCGGCGGTTTGTTTGAATCTATCTTTCAAAATCGTAAATATTTTAAGAACCGATTCAATTCTTTCGTTCAGTTTACCCTTTGGTAAAAGATAACCGCCTATTTCTAAATTTTCTTTTACACTCAATTCATCAAAGACGCGGTTGCCTTGCGGAGCGAAGGTAATTCCAAGTGCAATGTTTTTTGACGGCTGGTTATGATTTAGATTTTTCTTATCAAAAAGGATTTCACCATTCCACGCGGGAATTAACCCGCAAACGGCTTTGAGAATTGTGGATTTACCGGCACCGTTGGGACCAATAACAGAGACAATTTCTCCATTTTCTACTTTCAAAGAAAGATCGAAGAGAACTTGTTTTTTGTCGTATCCGGTATTTAGGTTTTTTATCTCTAACATTTCTTTATTAAACCGTTGAAACGGTTTGTATCTAATAATCTTTTTACTAACCCACGACTTAAGTCGTGGGTTATATACAAAACCAACTTGTTATAACCGTTTTAACGGTTTACTCCAAATATGCTTCTATGACTTTTGGATCGTTGCGAACTTCTTCAGGTGTTCCTTCGCTTACTTTGTAACCGGCATCCATGAAAATTAATCTATTACATATTCTCATAATAAAATCCATGTCGTGTTCTATAAGAATTACAGACTTCCCTTTTGAAGGAAGTGCTGAAATTATTGTTAGTATCTTCTCCCTCATTTCAGGATTGATACCCGCGATCGGTTCATCCAATAAAAGTAATTTGGAATCTGCAGCAAGACAGCAAATTATGCTTAACAATTTCTGTTGACCATAAGAAAGAGTTCCGGCAAGATCATTTGCTTTTGCTTCTATTCCGGCATAACGAAGAAGATCAAGCGATTTAAGTTTATTTTCTTCCTCGACTTTCGAAATGGATTTTGATCTGAAAATAATATTCTGAAGTTCTTCTCCATCTTGACTGTTAAAACAAAGAAGAATATTGTCCAAAACGGACATTTGTTTGATCAACCGCAAGTCTTGAAAGGTTCTGGAGATACCTAGTTTAATAATTTTATGTGAGGGATATTTCGTAATTACTTTTTTATTGAACTCAATGTTTCCGTTATCGCTTTCAATGAATCCTGTTATAACGTTAAATAGAGTTGATTTACCCGCACCGTTTGGACCAATCAACCCAACAATTTCATTTCCGTGAACTTCACATGAGAAATCATTCAGCGCTTTTACACCGTCAAAATATTTATAAACATTATCTACTCTTAGCAAAGAAAGCATATTTACTTCTTACTCCTTATTTCTGATTCCTTACTTCTAACTGCTTCCTTACCAAACTTATATTCACCAAGAAATCCTTGCGGACGCCATAACATAAATATTACAAGCAATGCACCATATAGAATTTGTCTGATGTTTGCGGCGATTGAATTTGGCAAGCCGATAAATCTGAGTAACTCAGGTAACGCAACTAAAACAACTGCACCAACAATTGATCCTTTTAAGTTTGCTGAACCGCCGATAATTACAATAGATATTATGAAAATTGATTCCATGATTGTGAAGCTTGTCGGATCTATGTAAGTGATATATGTCGCATAAACTACACCGGCAATTGATGCAAGCGAAGCACTGATTACAAATACTTTTACTTTTGCATCGGATACATTTCTGCCCGCAGCTCTAACAAAAACTTCATCTTCTCTTATTGCTTTTAATAACCTTCCAAAAGGTGATTTAACTATTTTGTTTGATATCCAGAATGTTACTCCGCCAAGAATAATTACAAGTATTAAAAACTCAACGTGAGTTGTAATTTTGAATCCAAAAATATTTGGCTGAGGAATGCCGGGTAAGCCGAGAGGTCCGCCTGTGAAATCAACAAGATTGTTAAGTATGCTGAATGTAATTATCTGAAATGCGAACGTTGCTATAATAAAATAATCATCCCGCAATCTTAATGATGGAATGCCAACCAATGCGCCGAAAATTCCGGAAGCAACGATTGCTAAAAATAGATTTAATAAAAAAGGTGTTTGAAACTTAAGAGCCATTAATGCGACAACGTAAGCACCGACTCCATAAAAAGCGGCGTGAGCAATTGAAAGAATTCCGGTGTAACCGACTAATAGGTTAAGCGACACTGATAGAATTGTGTAAATGCCGATTAAGATTAATATATGTAACAAATATTCCATGCTATTTACCAACTCAACCCCTTAGTCCCCTTCTCTTACCAAGAGAATGGGAAACAGGAGATGAGTTCAAATGTTTGCCTTTTTTAGTTTCTTGCCAAAGAATCCTTCCGGTTTGAAGAGAAGGAAGATTAATAATATTGCAAAGGCAATTGCATCTTGCCATTGTGAACTTATATACCATACACCAAGATTTTGTGCTAATGCAAGTAATAACGAACCGAGAACAATTCCCCAAATGCTGCCAACTCCACCTACTATCATAGCAACAACTCCCATCATTAAAGCATTCATTCCCATAGTTGGAGTCATATCAACATCGAGAGAAACAAGAATACCGGCAATACCGGCAAGTGCGGAACCGATTGCGAATGATATTAAAATAACCTTATTGCTGTTGATACCTGAAATGTTTGCAAGTTCAGGATCATTAGCAACTGCTCTCATAGCTTTTCCGGTTTTTGCCAGCGACAAGTAACCAGCAACCAGTATCAATAGAACTACACTTGCAACTATAATTATTATTTGCACTTCCGTAATACGTGCACCGAATACATCAATTCCCTCCACCACCGGCCAGGTCCGGATTGATTTTGTATCATCACCAAAAACCATTGAAATAACATTCTGCAGAACAATGTAAATACCAAGTGAAGCAAGTAATAGAATTAATGAAGAAGATTTTTTTTTGCGGAGCGGTTTATAAACTACTATCTCCATCAAACAGCCAAGCGTACAAGCACATAGAACAGCTAAAGGAATTGCAACCAACAACGAACAACCTAACAACTTGCTAAATAAAAACGTAAAGTATGCACCAGATGTGAAAACTACTGCGTGAGCAAAGTGAAAGAAACGTGTTACAATATAAATCAATAAAAATGAAATGGCTACATCAATAGTGACTGCAGAATATAAAAGAATATTAAAAATATATTGAATATTCACTGTTTTACTAACGCTTTGTCTGACCAAATATATAAACATCATGATTACTTATTTGGGTGATAAATGGTCCAATTTTTTCAATACTATTAAATTCATTTATTAAATTAGCGGATGAATTCAATACCTCAAATGTTTCTTTACTAATTGTTAAAACCCATAAGATGCTATCATCATCTAATTTAGTTGTGAATTTTTTAAATTCATCGCCACCTTTTTTTTGAAAATGACCTGTTAGGTTTAAAGCTTCATCCGCAAGTGATTCTATGGACGTTGAAAGTTCCATTGAGATTGATTTAACATGCAATCCAATTCTTATTCCAATACCATTATCGGTATATTTATAAATTTCTGCATACTTATCATGTAGCAATGAATTAAACTCTTTTATTTCCTTAAGTAATGAAAGTGCTGCCATTAAGGAGGAATTTTCATCATCAAAGCAGCACATCCAACCGTCCGGAGTTTCATTTGTACGTAATGCCCCATTTCCATAAATAGCATATTCGTAAAATTCCTTAAGGAGTCTAAAAAAAGTGTATGAATTAATTCTTGAATATTCAGATATCCTTGCAAATATTTTGGAACTTGAAATTAAATCTATATCCAACAAACTTTTAAAGTTTAAAAAATTTGAAGAAAAGCGATCTGGTAATTCAAGTTTATTAGGCGCTTTTTCTTCAAAATCTTTAAGTAACGATTTTATCTCAATAGACCGTAATGGAGTTGAATTCCTATAAATGATCAATTGATTTGCTCGGTCTTCACTGAGATCAAGAAATGCTGCCCTCTTATTCATTATTTTTGGGATATGCTTAGTTCCTTTATCTACATTAAAATCCATGCATAAATTAACATCCAATTTATCTTCAAAATGTTTCTTTAGATCATTGACCATCTGAGTTATGGTTATATTATTTTCTTTAGGAGAGTTCATTATTTTAAGATGTGTGCCCCATTCTTTTTCTAAATCCTTCTTAGTATCTAATAATTTAGTTTCTATGATTTCAAATAAATCAAAAATCTCGGAAAGATATTTTAGTTTATTACTAACATAAGAATCCAAATTAAGTTTACGTTTACATGCTATTGCTAAAGCTCCATATGGGACTGTATGTAAAAATACATAGGGAAAATAATAATAGTGAGTCCAATCAGGATCTACAATATTAATACATATTAAAGAGGCCAAAATATCATGTTCACTTCTCCGGGCTATTTTCCAATTACCTGTTATCTTAGAAAGCTGGTATTTCAATTTAAGCACAGATGAAAAACCATTTCCAGTACAGAGAATAGATTGACACGCAATTTCAATTATCTCATCCACAATTTTGTATGTAGCGAGAATTGAATTAGGGTTCTCAGTGACATCATTTTTAATGGCATCCCATAATAAATCATGGAAAAATCGAACAAATGATTCAGAGAAAATTTCACTAATATCTAAGAGATTTCCACCAGCAATTTGTTTATATCTAACAAATCCAAAATAAGGACATAATGCATGGTCAAAATCTTTAGTCAAGGCCATTTGGAATAATGATAATAAATTACTCGATTCGGCTTTTGTTTCATACCAATCAAAAATAACATCTTGCATTAATTTAATTTTATTATGTTCCTCTCCTTTAAGAAAATAAATCCGATTATTTGCCATTAATCTTTCTAATACCGAACTGTTATAAACAAGAGCCAACCATCTGTAATCACTTTTAATATAGGTGTCTATTTGTTCTGTAATAATTCCTTGCATGTCATTAATATAACTTTTCATTATAGGGTCAAGCTTTGGAATTAATATAGAATTTGGTTCTAAACTCTTAACTATACGTATTTCATTTTCGCTAATTTTAGCAATTTCTTTTTTGAGCTTGTCGATATATTCCACACTAACCCCTACGTTTTATTATTTTATTTGTTTAACCATATATATCCAGCAATTTCCGCTTTCATAATCAATGTAAGAAGAACGAGTAGGACTTAAAATGTTAAATCCCAATTTTGCCAAATGATTTATTAATGGATCAACATAGTTGCCATGTAATCTTAAGTAAGCATAGTCAACTGGTAAGATAGATCCATGTTCTTCGTAATATTTTGAATAAAAAGGCATACGGGTATCTATTAATAGAAATTTTAATCCTAACTTTTTTGCTATTGAAAATCTTGTAGAAATTAACAAATCCCAAAGTCCACAATTTCGAAATGTAGGGACTATACCCCCCGCCATTAAATGTAATGCATTGCCTTTAGGATTATGACAACTACTTAACTTGCCCTTTAATGGTAAATATTCTTCTAATTGCGAGATTGAGCAATTGTACTCAAAAGAAACAATTTGAGAAAACGCATAACCAACAGGCTCATCATTATATCTTATACCAAATGTTCCTTCAGGGAAAATACTTCTTCTGTATTTTAATTGTTCTAATGTTGCTTGTAATTCATTGGGCCAGATCTTTTCTTCCAAAATAAAAAAATCGTTTTCTTCATTTTCCAAAATATTTTTCACTAACAACATATAATCTCCTAAAAATTTATGTAGTCAATTTTTCCATCTTTTACTTTGGCAATAATCATAGGTAAAAACCAATCTTTAGATTTTGTAAAAATATATTGCCCCGCGATCCCATTATAATTGCCAATTTCTTTAAGCGCTTCTATTAACGTCATCCCCTTTTTAGATGAAATTTTTACAGCCTTATTAATAATATTTATTGCATCAAATTCTACAACGCCATTCCAGGGGGGGGCAATACCGTATTTTTTATTAAAACTAGACCAAAACATTTTATTTTCTATGTTTCCACTTTCTTGGAACTTAGGTATTGTATAATACGAATCATTTATCCCACCTTGTGCTACAGTCGTAAGTGGTGGTTGTGCAAAATTATATGTACCTAATAATATTCCTTTGTAACCAAATTCTTTAATCTTGTTGACAAGATTCGCAGTTGCTATGCCATACCCATAGACATATATTGCTTCTGGCTTTTTCGAAATGACTTTGGTAATAGTTGCCCTAAAGTCAGTTGCATCCTTTCCATATGATTCTGCTATTAAAAGTTTGATCCCATGTTGTGGGAATTCACTCTCAACAGTTTCATAACCCCCTCTTCCATAAGCATCATCTAAGTAAAGTAATCCTATATTTTTCAGATGTAATTTTTGCGAGATAAATTTCGACATCGTTATTACTTCAAGTTTTGTACTAGGGAAATTTCTAAAAACATTATTGTACATTTCAGTAATTTTAGGATGGCCACAATTGGCAAAGTGCGGTATTTTAGCTTGTTCAATAATTGGGGCGACTGCCAAAGCTGAACTACTAATAGTTGTAAAAATCACATCAACCTTTTCTACGTTTATTAATTTATTTACTAAAGCAACAGTATTTTTTTGTTGATTTTCATCATCATAAATTTTCAATTCGTATTGTAGCCCATTATTTTCATGCAGAGTATTTAGACTATCAACAGCAAATTGTAATCCTTTCAAGTGTTGTTGTGCCAGTTCTGCTCCACTTCCACTTAAAGGTAAAACAGCTCCTATTTTTATAACATTTTCATCTTTTTTCCCACAGCTTAAGCAGAGTAAAGCAACAAGGACAAATAAAATTAATTTTTTCATATCACACCTCACTTTTCAAATTTCTTTTATGAACTTAATTAAAGCTCAATGTTAAATCAATGTCTTTTGTACACAACCAATGTATGGAACAATTCATGCTTTTTTGTAATTAATTGTTCCGTTACCATATTTTACAACACTCCCTTCATAGTTTTTGCTTTAATCTACTTTTTGTTTTATGGTTGATAAAGTTAGCATAATTAGATTCTAAAATTTTTATCATAGATTTTTTTTGACAATACGTTCAAGTAATAGGATAAAACCTTTATTGTGTCATCGGCCATGTGAATCTTGTATTCTATTAGACGACTTTCTTTTGGGTGAACTAATGAACCTCTTAATTCTTTTGCATTCAATAAGTCTTGCCAATGTTTCGTAGATTTATCAAGATTACTTTTGGCTATCGTTACTAATAAAAATTCAAGTTTGTTTTCAATCGATTCATATTTATCTCCATTTGAGATTCTAAATTGTCCTTTATCCATATTGACGCGTTTCTCTTGTAAAAATGCTTTTTCATTAACGGACAAATCCTTGAAACTTTTTGCAAAATCAAGTGATGTCTTATTAATCCATCCTTCGAAGGCTGCCCAAGCCAATAATAGAGATGCCTTAATGTATCTATCAGTAATTGGATCTTGTACAGCATGCTTTTGAGCTTCTAAAAGGAAATATTTACTGTCTTCAAATAATGAAGTTATCACTTGAACGATATTTTTATTCATCGTCATTTGACCCTTGATAATTTTTTCTTTCTTTCTTCTTCTAAAGAAAAGGTTAGGAAATTTGTGACTGCTGCATCAATTAGGTTATGTGTAATTGTAGGTTCTTGTTTTTCAGAATACAAAAGGAACAACTCAATAAGTTTTCCTCTTTCTTTTCTGTCAGATCTTGTGCCTAAACCGCGATACGTTTTAAGATCCGATAGATGTTTATACTCTGACATTTCTTTAGCAGATAGAGGATTTTTACTCTTGGTTTTATCTTGAAGTTTGTAAAACTTTTCGAGCCGCTTTTTATCTCTTTGTAACAACCCCGATGAGAATGCCCATGCCGATAGAATACTTGGAGTAAGAGCTTTTGTTTTGAATTCAGATAACTTAGATAGTTCCGAATCTTTTCTAATACTTTCCATTTGCTTCTTATGAAGTTTTGCAAAGTATTTGCCAGCTTCAGTTAGAGAAGAATCATCTAATAATTTAATTCTTTCAGTATGAGTCAATCTTAGATACTTTTCATTGGCTTCATTACCAGCTAGATTATAATAAGCTCGATTCCCTAATGCATCTTTATTCTCTTTACCTAAATGGAAATTAATTACAAAAGTCCTAGCCATTCTTGCAGATATAATTCCTTCGTTATTTTTCTTTTCAGCAAATTCTTTAGTAATTAGACCAACTGCTTTGCACCAGTTTCGTAATTGAGGACCTAATACTGTCTCTTGCATTCTATCAAGAAGATCCATTGGGACATTAATGTTAGCATTGGAAACTTGGGCAATATCATTTCTTTGTGCTATTGTTAAACCAAAGAAAACTCTAAAACCATGGTATCTATTGAGACCGGCTTTATAAGATTCCTCAATTGATTTTGCTCTATGTTGACCACCATAGATTTTTAATGGTTTATCTGCTCTGTTTCCATAAGGCATGAATTCAACAATTATGTCATTGAATTGTCTGCCTTTTCTTGCATCTTCTTGCATTTTCAAAAACAACTTATGCAACGGTAGTAGACTTCTATTTGCTTTTATATCATCTTGCTCTTCGGGATCTAGTGAAGCTTCATAATCTAATTTATCAATTATATTATTAGCGGAAAGATGACAGTCTATATAAAAGGCTTCACTTTTTCCGTCTTGCAACAAGTAAAAAGGATAATTGTTTTTGCTTTCAAAGGATTCTACGTCATTCCTAAAATTTTCAATTAATATCTTGATATTTTTGGGAGGTAATTTGCACTCTGGAACTTGTATGAATAAATCATTTTTCATAAAAAATCCTTTTGAAATATTATGCTACTAATTTTTTTGTTAACTCAACCAAATCATTTACTTCCTCTTCGCTAAATAATTTTTCTACAGCATTCACACCGAAGTTAGTAAATGGAGGTTCGTAAGGTTAGCGGGTTCAACATTCTAAAAATAAATTTCGAAGCACCCTCCATATTCCCCGTAACTTCTATTGTTACAATTCAATTTACAATAAATTTACTTTTTAAGCATCAACAATTACTCAACCTCACTCCAATCCCTCTCCTTAATAAGGAGAGGGTGGCCCGAAGGGACGGGTGAGGTCATTGAGCTTCCCCGCTTCCGCCGCCTCTGCCTTTCGGAATCGGGTTAAACTGAACAAGTATTTCCGGCTTACCGGTCGAGTTACAAACTCGACACTACAACTGCTTGTTTTTGGAATTTACTTTTCACTTTTGGTAGATGCGGCTAAGAACTGTTTGGTGATTTTGGGATTGTAATTGCAGCATAGTTCTTCCCTCCGGAAAACAACTCAACGTTATGATCTCAAAGAAAGGTCTTAATATTCATGCAGAAAGAGTTACGACATTTTAGAAAGTCTTTTTTTAGGATTTTTTTGCGGTACTGCATTGATTATTGCCCGGAGAGCATTATTAACCTGGGAAGGGTTTTGAAACACTTTAGCTAAGTCCTCATCTATCGGGTAAAGGATGACTTTTTCTTTTACTGTAAATGCAAAACGGTTGGGTTTTGCTTTCGAATAGTCAAGATCATATTCGTTTTTCATTCCGTTATTATTCTTTTTTATTGAGATTCTCTTCATAATCTTTTCTTTCTTTTTTTGTTGCCGGTCTTGCGCTGATTATTCGAATAGTGTTTTGTTTTCTCTCTGTGAAAATTACAATTATTAATCGTTCTTTGCTTGTATAACCTATTATTATTTCTCTTTTTTCTTTATATGAGTGAATTTCGTCGTCGAATATTTTTGAAAGAGGGTGATAGAAAACAGTTTTCGCTTCCTCAAAACTTACACTGTGTTTTTGACGGTTTATCTCCGCTTTCTTACTATCCCACTCAAAAACTAATTCCATTTTTCATTCATATTTTGATTTAGCTTCTTTAATCACGAGTTCAGCTTCTTTGCCTTTTGCAATACCTGTTGTTAATTGTTTGTATCTCTCATCAACTTCTTTTTGCCAGAGTTCATCCGCATCTGCAATATTTTCGGAGTCAATACTTTCGAGAAGTTTATACGAAAGAGCCGCCCGTTCTCTTGACGATAAACGCAGCGCTGCTTTTTCTATTTCATTTTTTTTCATAATTAACTCACTTTTCTAACTGCTGTTTCTTATAAAATTCTTTTGCCTCTCGGACTTCAAGTCTTTCGCTATCATCTTCCCCATCGTTTCCATTTTCACTCTATTTTATTCTGTTTGAAAATAATGATTTTTATTTCTTAACACAATTTACATGCAGTTTACCGGTCGAGTTACAAACTCGACCTACAACTACACCAAATACAATTCTTGTTTTTGGTATTTACTTTACACCTTTGGTAGATGCAGCAACAAGTTGTTTAGTAATTTTGGGATTGTAATTATCCGTAACACAGAATCATATTCTGTGTTGTGTGCGCAGAATACGATTCTGCGCTACTTAAAATTGATCAAACAATAATTGAACTATCATTACCAACTGAAATTTAGTCAGCTTCAGATTTTTTCTTCAATAGTTTTTCCTCTGCTTTATATTCAGCATAGTATTTCTTTTTACTTCCTTCATAGCTGTCAATTTGAACCAGTACCCCTTCTAGTTTTCCGTTTACTAACGGAACTCTTCTCGATGTTTTTAACCCAATAGATTTTCGAAGTACCGGATCGCCCGTATAAATAAACGCAGTTGTGCCTTTACATTTTTGTTTAATAAAATCACCAAGCTCTGTATAAAGTTTTTTCACGTCCTCAAAATCTCCCATGCGGATGCCGTAGGGAGGATTTGTTATTAGTGTTCCGTTTTCAAATTGTTTAACGTGCTGGAACGGGTGACATGATACATCCACAGTATCGGAAAATGGAAGGCGCGAAAGATTATCTTTTGCTACATCAATTACTCTTTGGGATTTATCGCTGCCGCTGATCAATCCTTTTTGTAACGGACGGATTTTCTGATCAGATTCAGCTTTAATTTTTTCCCAAATCTGCTTATCGAAATCGGGCATATAAAAGAATCCGAAGTTTGTTCTCAATTTCTGAGCGGGTATTCTGCAATAATGCATTAACGCTTCGCAAAGAATTGTCCCCGATCCGCACATACAATCCCATAAAGGATTTTGTCCATCCCATTTACTGATGCGGATAATTGCTGCGGCAAGTGTTTCCTGCATTGGTGCTTCTCCCGCCAATAATCTGTATCCTCTTTTATGAAGCGATTCACCCGATGTATCTAAACTAATAACAGCTTCATCTTTTTCGATATGAAGATTAATCCGCACATCCGGATTAACTGTGCTTACATCAGGACGAAGTCCATCACTTACTTTCCGGAAATAATCTGCAATTCCATCTTTCAAACATTGAGAAGCATACAACGAATTTGTAATTGCACTTTTTGCAACTGAAGCTGAAATTGCAAAAGTTTGTTTTATATTAAATATTTCTTCCCAACGAATTTTTTCTGCTGTCTTGATAAGTATATTTGTATTTTGACAATGGAAAGTAATTAACGGTGCAAGTACTCGCGATATCATCCGTGATGTGTAATTAATTCTATACAATGAAGCTGAATCAGCTTTAAAATAAACACCTCTGTAGGCAACTTTTGTATTCTTTGCTCCAAGCTCGATCAATTCCTCTTCGCAAAGAGTTTCCATCATTCCCGGTACTTGAGCAAAAAACTTATTGTCCTTCTGATATTCGTACATAGAACTTATCCTACCTATAAATATGTAATAATTATCACGTCTATTTCAAAATTACCGAATAAAATTCACAATAAATATTTTTGAATTTTTTTGAGATAAATTATTAGGAAGTACTATCTGAAAAAATATATTGTTTGTCATAACGAGGATTCTGACTTGTCGGGAGAAGAAGTAATCTTTTCATTTCAAACAAAAAAGAATAGCTGCATTATTTCACAGTAACAGTTTCTCATTTTATAATTATTGAGAAATGTACTCTAAGAGTGAAGTTGTGTATGAAAAAACTCAAGAGCTGCGTTATATGGAAATACTTCTAAAAAAATCGGCATATTTATTCAATATGCCGATCAATTTATTTATTCTATAAATACAGAGAAACCCATACTTATAGCGAGACTATTATAACCATTTCTTTTATCAGCACCTTTGGGATTTAAGGTGTAAAGCGTATAAGAAACTCCTACACTCAATAATCCGCTTTTACCAACAAGTACTTTAACACCGCCTCTTCCACCATAACTAATACCACTTATATCTAATTCAGGAATACCGCTGGTTGCATCTGCTTTCGATGTAACTGCAGTATAGCCAATCCATCCCTCTACAAATGGGAATACATTACCTTTAGTGGAAAACGTATAGCCCGGGACAGCAAATAACAATAAATTTGTAATTGATTCTTTAGACCCGGCGAGCTTAATAATATTAATTCCGGGACTTATGCCTAATGAAAAACCGTCCATAATAAAATAATTTACATACGGTAAAAAATTAAATAGTGAAGTTGATTCACTTGCTGTGGTACCATTAGCGACAGAGGTACTGCTCGAATAAGAAATAGAACCGCCAAATTCAGTAACACCTTTAGACCCAAATTGAGCATGAAGGTTAAAAGTTACTGCACTTAAGAGTAATAAGACAATTGTAAAAAGAGCAAACGATTTTTTCATAACTTACCTCCTAATATTTAATGAATACGAGAAAAGGAAATTATTTTTTGTAATAAAGTTATTTGAAGTAACTTCTTGTGATACTAAATTAAAATACCGAATATAAAATGCAGATACAATAATTTTTATTTATTGAGACTCTGCGTTAAATTTATTTAACCTGTGGGGAAATTGAAATTATAGTAATGTTATTAACGAGATATAGATAGGATAATTTGTTTTAATGTGTATCTATTTATAAAATAAGTTTGACACATATTGTTTATATTTTCAGAATCTAATAAGCAAAATTTAACTGTTTCAAAAAGGTATTTGATGAGAAATAATACAGTTGCTGAAAAAATGACGGTGTTAGAATTACCTCAAGAGACTTACCCGGTAGAATGGTGGTTCTTCCAAGGTAATTATTCTTTACCGAATGATAAGAAATACGAATTTATGATTACCGTTTTTAGGACTAATGTTTCTATAAACAATGAACCAAAACAAAATGGATTTTCATTAATAATTTCTCATTTAGATATTGAAACCGGAATAAATCACACTGTAAGTAAGATTGATACTACAATTCTTAATGGAATTTTAGAAGGCATAATAAGACTGGATGAAACTGAGTTAGATAAAGATTTAGCAAAAGTTTTATATAATGAACTTAAAAAACATGGTCCACCTCGACCAATTATATTAAGCCAACAAACTGCCAAAATAATAACTGATCCTTTCGAAATTCTTTGGGAAGATATTAGACTTGAGCTGAATGGAAAGGAAGTTACTCTGGAATTTTCTATACCGGAAATTAATCATTCCTTTTCCTTTGTAATGAAGCCTGAGTATTCAAGAATTTTACTTGAAAACAAAGAGAAGAACATATCGTTAAAAGGAGAAATGAATTATGCTACTTATCCAAGAATGCATTTAACCGGAACTGTCAATAATGAAAAAGTTTATGGTAAAGCTTGGTTCGACCATCAATGGGGAGATTCATCATGGTTTGTTACCAATGATACAGATAAAAAAGTTCTTGGTTGGGACTGGTTCGGGATAAATTTAGAAAATGGTATGGACATTATGATTGCCGTTCATAAACAGATGAAAAATAATGATGAAATTTTTTCAAATGCAATTGTACATATAAGTGATAAAAAATTAGAGTTATATAAAGAAGTAACTATAAAACATTCTAAATTCTGGGAAAGCCCGAGAACACACATAAAATATCCTATAGTTTGTGAGATACAAATTCCTGAATTAGGATTGGATTTGAAATTTGAACCTTTAGCAGATGATCAAGAGATTGCAATAATCGGAATTTGCAGGGCTATTTGGGAAGGAGCCGGCAAGATTACAGGAAAACTTAAAGGAGAAGAAATTCACGGAAGAGCTAGAGCTGAATTCTTTGGCTATGGGTTTATATTCGATTTCCAAAATTATTTACAGACTCTTGCCGATAGAGTAGATAAAAGAATAGAAGAATTCTTTCCGAAAGAATTTGACAATCAACAGATTCAAAAATTTGTTGGAAAACCTTTTTGGCAGAATGAACCGGATGCATATACTAAATTGTTATCTACTCCGGTTTGGGACCTTATTTCTCGTAGAGGAAAAAGATGGAGACCGATTTTCGGAATATTAATGGGTGAAGCACTTGGAGTAACTGCAGAGAAGTATGAAGCTTCTGCATGCTTAGCCGAGCTAGTACATTCCGGTGCTTTGATAATTGATGACATTGAAGATAATTCCCTTTTACGAAGAGGTGAAGAATGTCTTCATCTTAAGTACGGACTTGATGTATCCCTTAATGCCGGCAACACTTTATACTTCCTCCCTTCAATTGAGTTATTTAACCATAAATATCTGGATGATACAAAAAAACTCCGCATTCATGAAATAATGATGAAGACATACATCCAGGCACATTTTGGTCAAACCGTTGATATATATTGGTCAAAATATTTAACACCGGAAAACTTAAAAAAATGGATGAACGACTCCCTCGAAGAAAAAATTTTACAGATGTATGATTATAAAACTGCTGCAGGTGCAAAAGGACTGGCAGAAGTTTCAGCAGTGATTGCAGAAGTTAATGATGAAATAAAGCAAACTTGTATTGATTATGCCCGCGCATTTGCTGTCGCCTTTCAAATCATTGATGACATCCACAACTTTAGCGACTCTCCTAGATGGACAAAAGTTTGCGGAGAAGATCTTTCTAACGGTAAATTAACTTATGTAATTGCAAGAGCTATTAAATTATTAGAGAATAAAAATAGCCAAAGATTGATAGAGATTTTATGCTCTAAAGAACTCCGAAAAAACGATGATATCATTAAAGAAGGAATTGAGCTTGTAAGGAATTCAGGTACAATAGAAGAATGCAAGGAAAAAGCTAAGAAGATGAGTCTGGATGAGAATGAGCGTTTTAGTGAAATTGTTCCCAGTTGCGAGCCAAAAATAATGTTGAATATGCTCTGCCTTAAAATGCTTGATCTTGCATACGATACTTAAGATTTTTTTTTAGGCTGTCAAGAACCACTAGTCTGTCCAAGAATTGTTATATAAATATTTTAAAAAGATCGGTTTCAAAAAGTTAAGACTAAAAGGAAGTCATGTTATTTTATTCCACTCAAAGCTGAATAAACTTACAGTTGTACCGCTTCATAAGGGTAAAGAAATCAAAAAGTCTCTCCTTAGAAAAATAATTATTGAAGATTGCGGTTTGACCATAGAAGAATTCCTCAATATCTAATTTTAGAGTATCATACTGCATTTCTAAGAATAATATTTTTTCTATTCTGTGAATAAAAAACCTCTCCAAAGTAGGAAGAGTTTATTCGTATATAAAAATATCAATCAGCTCTTTTCTCTAATATTTTTTCTCTGTTAGTATTTAATATTTTTAGAATGAGTTTCATGAGAACATTAATCAAATTACAAAAAAATAATTACTACGGATAAATAATTTTAATTATAAAAAAAGGGAAAGAGAATTAATCTCCTTCCCTTCTTAAATTTAACCTCACCCCAACCCTCTCCTAAAAAAGGAGAGGGAAAAGTGTGAAACTTTTTTATTCTGCTACTTCAAAATCACCACTTTCACGTTTGCTTTGCCAAACAGCCCAAGCAATTGCAACTGAACAAATGACCGCTGCAATAATTCCAACTACCATTGAACCGGATTTTGGCGATATAACACCATAATTAAGAACCATTCCTAAAGTAAGTAAGCTTACCATATTCATAACTTTTATCAAAGGATTGATTGCCGGTCCGGCAGTGTCTTTAAGAGGATCGCCAACAGTATCACCGGTAATAGCTGCTTTATGAGCTTCTGAACCTTTGCCGCCGTAGAGACCATCTTCAATCATCTTCTTAGCATTATCCCAAGCGCCGCCGGCATTAGCCATAAATACTGCCAGCAACTGACCGACTAAGATCATACCTGCCAAGAATCCGCCAAGTGCATATGGACCTAATAAGAATCCAACAAGCATCGGAGCCATAATTGCGAGAAGACCGGGACCAACTAATTCTTTCTGAGCAGTAACTGTACAAATATTTACAACACGACCGTAATCAGGTTTCTTTGTACCTGCCCAAATTTCTTTATCGCGGAATTGAATACGGCATTCATGAACAATATAAAATGCTGCACGACCGACTGCTCTAATTAGCATACTGCTGAATAAGAATGGAACAGCGCCGCCTATTAAAAATCCAATAAATACTACCGGATTAGCAACAGTAAGTTTCCCTGCTTCTAATAAATACTGAGGTACTGTAAGAAGGTTAATTTTATCTTCGCTGCCCACTGCAATAATTGCAATGAAGCTTGAGAACAATGATACGGCGGCAATAACTGCAGATCCGATTGCAATGCCTTTTGTTTCTGCTTTTGTTGTGTTTCCAACCGCATCAAGATCGGCAAGAATTTGACGAGCATGTTTGTAACTGCCCGGTTTTTCTTTTTCCATCTCTTCCTTATCGTAACCCATTTCACCAATGCCATTGGCATTATCTGCTACCGGTCCAAATACATCCATAGAAATAGTATTGCCGGTTAGGGTTAACATACCAATACCCGTCATTGCAACACCGTAAGCAATAAAGAGTGGTGGTGTGCCTGCATATGTAAGAACTGATAAGAAAATTGCAAGTGCGATAACAAGAATCATTGCAACTGTGCTTTCATAACCAACTGCGAATCCTTGAATGATGTTTGTTGCATGTCCGGTTGTACAAGCTTTTGTAAGACTTTTTACCGGGGCGTGACTTGTATGTGTATAATAACTTGTAACTTTATTCAACCCAACAGCCAAGAATACACCAATTAAAGCTGTAATGGCAGGGCGTAAATCAAGTCCTTGAATTCCAAAGTTAGCAAACCACGGCAAGTTGTTTGGATCTACCGCCCAATAACCAAGATTTTTAAGCTCTGCTAATTTATCTAAACCAAAATATTCCGGAGTAAAGTGTAAATAACTAAAACCGATAACGAAGAATCCAACTACACTTATAACGGATCCAATCCAGAAACCGCGGTGAACACTTTTAAGAGCAGTATCCGAAGTATCATTTGCACCGGCTTTAACTGTGTATGTAGAAATGATAGATCCGAGTACACCAATACCTCGAACTAATAATGGGAAGATAACTCCCTTGTGTCCGAAAGTTGATATACCGAGAATCATCGCAGCGACAATAGTTACTTCATAACTTTCAAAAATATCAGATGCCATACCGGCGCAATCACCAACGTTATCACCAACGTTATCGGCAATTGTAGCAGCGTTACGTGGATCATCTTCAGGAATATCTTTTTCAATTTTACCAACTAAATCTGCACCTACGTCAGCAGCTTTTGTATATATTCCGCCGCCGACGCGCATGAACAATGCTATTAATGTTCCGCCGAATCCGAAACCTAATAATGCTTCGTATGCAAGATCACCAAATAGTAAAAAGATTAATGTACCGCCAAGCAATCCTAGACCATCGGTTAACATACCGGTAACAGTACCTGTTCTATAACCGAGCTGCATTGCTTCACCGTAACTTCTTTTTGCGGCTGTAGCAACCTTTAGATTCCCGACTGTTGCTAAACGCATTCCAACAAATCCAACTAACCAGCTAAAGATCGAACCGATTAAAAAAGCACCGGAACGACCCCATTGGTATGCACTTTCACTTCCTTGATAAGTAAGGAAGAGAAGAATTGTTATGATAATAATTAGTGGACCTATTTTCTTGAACTGTGCGGATAAATAAGCATTTGCACCTTCACGAATTGCTGCTGCAATTTCTTGCATCTTCTTAGTACCACTATCGGCAGCAGAAACTTGTTTCGCTAAGAGAAGAGCGTACAGGAGACCGGCAACAGCAATGCCTAGTACAGTTAATAACGCTCCAATTTCAAGTGGAGTGTATTTTGGATCGGAGAAAAGCGAAAATGGAATGAATTTCTTTGCCCCTTCGATTAGTGCTGTCGGTTCTTGCGATGAGGCACCAGGCATCCAAACAAATCCGGCTGCAAATGCAATCATCATAAAGAGTAGATAATACCGTTTGGTGGTTCTAGAACGGAGAAGTTCTTTGATTCTTTTCATAGACCTCCCATATAATTCAGTAGTGATTTATCATTAATGAATAAGTTAATTAATAGATTTTCATAGATAAGGATTGGTAGAAATGTAAGTCTTGTTATGATAAAATGATTTAATTTTCTCAAATAATAGCATTAAACCCTCATTATTTCGAAATCTAAAGCTTATCTTTCCGCTGGAATTTAGTTGTAAAAACTTGTTAATAAAATTCCATTAACAACAGAAAATAATCCAAATTTGTTTTGAATCAAAGAAAGAATATCTCTGAGTTCAGAAAGACATAATAGCGGTCGTTTGACCTAAATGAATGATTAACGATTGTTAATCTCGGGTACAAATCTATGATTTCTTCAACAAAAAACAAAAAAATGGTTGGTATTTCATAACTTTGTGTAGCTATATTAAGCTCACTTTTTACACATTCAGATAACATCAATCGAAAATAATATTAGGATTAATTATGGATCTACTAAACGATCTTATATCAAACAAAACAATTTTCTTCAATTTTATGAAGGTAAAATACCGATTATATCTAAACTCCAACATATTCTTTCGCGATATTCAATATGCAATTAAAAGTTATTTCGAGAAGAAAGATATTCCGATCAAATACTCACAAGCCGAAAAGGTAGCTTATGATTTTATTAATAAGCTTGAAGATACCGGCGAATTAACAAAAATGTCTAATAATGCCTGGAAAGTGAATTTTTCTTTGGGGAATAATGTTGTACAAATAGACAAACAAAAAGTAAATCCTAATTGAAAGGAGCTTCAAAGTGACAGAACAAGTTAATGTCCAAACTGAAATTGACATTACAGAAAAAGCAATTAAACAAGTAAAACAAATAAAAGTAGAAAATAGTATCCCTTCCGATTATGCACTCCGTATCGGTGTAAAAGGCGGCGGTTGTTCCGGTATGACCTACCAGCTTGGGTTCGACGGTGATGTAAAAGACGGTGATACAATTATTGAAAAAGAAGGAATTAAACTTGTTGTTGATGGAAAAAGTTTCTTTTATCTAAGCGGAACAATTCTGGATTTCAGCGATGGTTTGAACGGCAAAGGATTTGTATTTAATAATCCAAATGCTACAAAGACTTGCGGCTGCGGTGAATCGTTCGGTGTCTAAAATGGATAGAAAAAAATTTTTGACATCGCTTGGATTGTTAACTGTTGCAGGCGGAGTTATAAAAGTTGAAGCAATAACAAATAAATTAAATCAAAAAATAGATAGGAGTATAACAATGAGTAAATTCGAATTGGCGCCGCTTCCATATGCGTTCGATGCATTGGAACCGCACATTGATGCGCGCACAATGGAAATACATCACGATAAACATCATGGTGCTTATGTTAATAATTTGAACAAAGCTCTTGAAACCAATACCGAATTAGCTGGAAAATCTTTGGAAGAAATGTTTAAGATGATTTCAAAATTACCTGCAGCAGTAAGAAACAACGGCGGCGGTCATTACAACCATGCAATATTTTGGAATATTATGGGACCAAATAAAGGCGGTCAACCATTCGGTGCTCTTGCAGATGCAATCAACGGTACATTTGGTTCGTTCGATAAATTCAAAGAACTTGTAAACAGCGCCGGTGCAACTCGATTCGGTTCCGGCTGGGCATGGTTGGTTTTATCAGATGGTAAATTGGTTGTATCATCAACACCAAATCAAGATAATCCTTTGATGGATGTAGCTGATGTTAAAGGTTACCCGGTTCTTGGTATTGATGTTTGGGAACATGCATATTATTTACATTACCAAAACAGAAGACCGGATTACTTAAATGCTTGGTGGAATGTTGTTAACTGGGATGAAGTTGCAAAGAGATTTGCTTCAGCTAAATGACGAATAATAATAAAAAAACCCGGGCATATGAGCGTGTTGCACAACGCAAATTCTGAAAAACACAACCTTCGAGGTTGACACATCGTTGGTGGTATTATAACCTCGAAGGTTGCTTACTGAGAAGCTCCAACCATTTTCATCCTATTAATTGCTCGTTGAAGCGAAAGTTCCGCACGCATAATATCAATATCACCTTTGTTTCTGCTTGCCAATCTTTCCTTTGCCCGTTCAAAAGATTTTTTTGCACGTTCAATATCAATCTCATCTGAAGTCTCAGCGCTATCTGCCAGAATTAAAATTTTATTATCATTTACTTCTACTGTCCCGCCGCTTGTTGCATATTCAATCTCTTTATCATTAAAGTCAGATAACTTAATCTTCCCAATTTCAAACGTGCTTAACATTGGGGAATGATTGAATAACACTTGAAAATTTCCGAGTGTTCCCGGCACAGTGATAGATTTTATTTGTCCTTTATATGCGCTTTTTGAAGGAGTAATTATTTCAACAAAAATTTCTTTCATAATAAATTATAAATCTCCGCTTATTTATGAGCCTTAGGCTTATTGCATACTCTTAGCTTTTTCAACTGCTTCTTCTATTGTACCGACATACATAAAAGCCTGCTCAGGTAAATTATCATGTTTACCTTCAAGAATTTCTTTGAAACTTCTTATTGTGTCTTCGATCTTAACATATTTACCGGGGAAACCGGTGAATTGTTCTGCAACAAAGAACGGTTGACTTAAGAATCTTTGAATTCTTCTTGCACGTCGTACTGTAACTTTATCTTCTTCGGAAAGCTCATCCATACCGAGAATGTTTATAATGTCTTGTAGATCTTTGTACGCTTGAAGAACTTCTTTAACTTGTTTTGCAACATTGTAATGTTCTTGTCCGATAATATCAGGTTGAACAATTCTTGATGTGGAATCGAGAGGATCAACTGCAGGATAAATACCAAGCTCAGAAATTTGACGGGATAATACTGTTGTAGCATCCAAGTGAGAGAATACAGTTGCCGGTGCAGGATCTGTTAAATCATCTGCCGGAACATAAATAGCTTGAACAGATGTGATAGATCCTTTATCAGTTGATGTAATTCTTTCTTGAAGCTCGCCCATTTCCGATGCAAGATTTGGTTGATATCCTACTGCAGACGGCATTCGTCCAAGCAATGCTGATACTTCTGATCCGGCTTGAGTAAAACGGAAAATGTTATCAATAAATAAAAGAACGTCTCGTTCTTCTTCATCACGGAAATATTCTGCTATAGCTAATCCTGCTAATCCAATTCTCAAACGCGCTCCCGGTGGTTCGTTCATTTGTCCAAACACAAGTGCCGTTTTGTTTAGAACTCCGCTCTCTTTCATTTCAAGCCAGAGATCATTTCCTTCTCTTGTTCTTTCACCAACACCGGCAAATACAGAATAACCGCCGTGCTGTTTTGCAATGTTGTGAATTAATTCTTGAATGATAACTGTCTTACCAACACCGGCTCCGCCGAATAATCCTGTCTTTCCGCCTTTAGAATATGGTTCAAGAAGATCAATAACTTTAATTCCTGTCTCAAACATTTCCTGCCGTGTAGAAAGATTTTCAAACTTTGGTGAGTGACGGTGAATTGCATATCTCTTTTTAGATTTAATTTCTCCTAGTCCGTCAATTCCATCACCGATTACATTAATTAATCTTCCTAATGTTTCAGCACCAACAGGAACTGTTATTGGACCGCCTGTATCAATTGCTTTCATACCGCGAACCAGACCATCTGTAGTGTCCATTGCAACTGTTCGGACTCTGTTTTCGCCAAGATGCTGCTGCGCTTCAACTGTTAATTCTTCATCTATTCCTTCCAAGCTTTTTCTTGGAATTTTGATAGCATTGTAGATTTCCGGTAAGTATCCGTCTTGAAAATCAATATCCACTACGGGACCGATGACCTGGGCTATTACCCCTTCATTATGAGCCATTTTTAATCCTTTTTTTCAAAATTTTGTGCGGAAAATTATGAAAGAATGAGGTGATTTCCAAAAATGTTGAATTTGAGTTGATGTGAAAATATTTTATCTTGCTTCAAGAGAATATAAAAAAGGTTATGGTCAATAAAAATGACTGATAAAGAAATATATAAAGCTAGATCAAAAGGATTTGAAAGAATATCTACACTACAAAGTGAAGTATCGGATGAGAGATTCTTAGAGTTTATGGGTTCTATTCACAAAATTATTTCGAAAAACAAAATCAATCTTGAATCAATCAAACAAGAAGTATTAGAAAAAGCAGAGATTAGAAAAAAACTAGTACAACTTTTTTCAAAATGAATCCTTTTGAGAAGACCTTAAAAGATATTGACGATTTCTGTATTCCCAATAAAATTAAATATGCCATAATCGGAGGACTCGCTTTAATCTTCCATAAAATCCAGAGAACCACCAACGACATTGATATTACTCTCTTAATAGACCTAGAGAACATGGAGAGTGTCAGTAAACAAATTATTAGTAAATTCAAACCAATTTTTTCCGATCCAATTCCTTTTTTTCAGAAATATTTTGTCTTGCCTGTTATAGATGAAAAAACAGAAATGCGAATTGATTTTTCTGCAGGACTTACCGGATTTGATAAGCAAGTAATTGAAAGAAGTGAAAGAAAAAAATTTGGTTCTCTCAATCTTCCCTTTTGTACTATCGAAGACTTAATTGTTTACAAGCTTTTTGCCGCTAGACATAGAGACATGGCTGATTTGGAAGAGATTGCAAAAATTCATAAAGACAAATTGGATAGAATTTATTTGAATAAGGTACTTAATGAATTTAGCAAACTGGAAAGGAATGATATGATTTCTAATTATCAAAATTTCTTTTTGTAAAAAACCGAAACTAACATCTACAGCGATAAAAATAATCTACGTTAGTTACTTAGTGAGCTTATGAAAATAATAGATCGTTCATCACTCGATAAACTTTTCGAAAAAATAAAAACTTCCGGTTACAAACTTATCGGACCAACGATCAGCGATGATGCAGTTGTTTATGACGAGTTAAATTCTACTAACGATTTACCAATTGGGTGGACCGATGAACAAGACGGCGGTAAGTACCGGTTAGTGAAAAGAAACGATAATGCTCTTTTCGGATATGTTGTTGGTCCTCAATCCTGGAAACGATTTTTATATCCTCCTCTGCAAAAACTTTGGCAGGCAAAACGTCTAGATAAAAAAATAGCGACCATTCCAGAACAAGCAGAGAATACGAAATATGCATTTATCGGTGTCCGCTCATGTGAACTTAATGCCATTCTGATCCAAGATAAAGTTTTTACCGGTGGTGAAGTTGTAAATTCTTCATATCAAAAACGCCGTAAAGATAATCTAATAATAGCCGTGAATTGCACTACAAGCGGTGGGACTTGTTTCTGCGTTTCCATGAATACCGGTCCAAAAGTAAAAGAAGCTTTTGATTTAGCTTTAACCGAAGTGATCACCCACGATGAACATTACTTCCTGGTTGAAACCGGAAGTGAATCGGGCAAAATTCTTATGGAAGATATTCCTCAAAGGACGGCAAGCCAGAATGAAATTAATACGGGCGAAGAATTAATTAAAAAAACTTCTGCCAGTATGGGAAGATCGCTCGATACTAATAATATTAAAGAACTTCTATTTAATAGTTTTGATCACACTCAATGGGATAAGGTTGCAAGCCGGTGTTTATCTTGTGCTAATTGTACAATGGTTTGCCCGACATGTTTTTGCACGACGGTCGAAGACGTAACGGATTTAAGCGGAAACATTGCTGAACGTTGGCAAAAATGGGATTCCTGCTTCACGCTCGATTTTTCTTATATTCATGGAGGGAGTATTCGCAATTCGGTTAAATCACGTTACCGCCAATGGATGACACACA
Organism: Melioribacteraceae bacterium; assembly: GCA_041658245.1. Taxonomy (GTDB): domain Bacteria; phylum Bacteroidota; class Ignavibacteria; order Ignavibacteriales; family Melioribacteraceae; genus Fen-1258. The sequence goes on along the minus strand of JBBAAM010000012.1, from coordinate 4,989 downwards.
AGCTCTCAACGTGGTATGATCAGTTTGGAACATCCGGATGTGTGGGATGCGGTCGCTGCATAACCTGGTGCCCGGTTGGTATTGATATTACTGAAGAAGCCCGTGTAATACGGGAATCAGATAATTTACAAACTATTTCAAAAGAGGAGAAAAGTAATGGAATCGCTTGAGAGGATTTTACAAGAACACTCCTTTGTAAAAGATTTGGCTACCGAACATATACAATTAATTGTCGGATGTGCAAAAAATGTCATCTTCGAACCCGAAAAATTTCTCTTTAAGGAAGATGAAGAAGCAAGTGAATTTTATATAATTCGTTCCGGCAAAGTAGCATTAGAAATTTACACTCCTGAATACGGTCCAATTACAATTCAAACTCTTGGCGAAGGAGACGTTTTAGGATGGTCTTGGTTAATTCCGCCTTACGAATGGCGTTTCGATGCAAGAGCAGTTGAGTTTACACGTGCCATAGCTCTAGACGGAAAATGTTTAAGAGGAAAATGCGAGCATGACCCTAAACTTGGATATGAATTAATGAAAAGGCTTGCTAATTTATTCGAACAAAGACTGTACGCAATGAGATTACAACTCTTAGATATTTATAATTTACGTTCTACTAAATAAAGCAGGTGAAAAGAATTCAACTATGGATGCGATGATTCCTCAGTCATACCGGATTCAAAGAGTAATAAAAGAAACTCACGATACTTTTACACTTGAATTAAAACCGCCCGATCATCTTGGTCAATTCATTTTCAATGCCGGACAGTTCAATATGCTTTATTTGTTCGGCGTAGGCGAAGTGCCGATTTCCATCAGCGGGGATCCTTCGAAAACAGAAACTCTAACACACACATTACGAGCGGTCGGTACTGTAACAAAACAAATGTCAAAGTTGAAAAAAGGTGATTGGATTGGTGTTCGGGGTCCATTCGGTTCGCATTGGCCCGTTAAAGAATCAATTGGCAACGATGTTGTCATAATTGCGGGTGGAATAGGACTTGCCCCGCTAAGACCAACGATATACAAAATTTTATCGATGCGTCAGCAGTTCGGTAAAATTATTCTTCTTTATGGAACACGTACTCCTGCTGATATACTTTTTAGACGCGAACTTGAAAAACTAAGATCGAGGTTAGACATAGATATTTATGTCACAGTCGATCATGCTACACCGGTTTGGAAGGGAAATGTTGGAGTTGTAACAACATTGATTCAACGCTCACCTTTCGATCCTTTCAATACAACTGCCATGATTTGCGGACCGGAAATCATGATGCGCTACACAATTTCAGAGCTTACGAAACGAGGCGTTAAATCAGAAAACATTTTTGTCTCGATGGAACGCAATATGAAGTGCGCTGTAGGATTCTGCGGGCACTGTCAGTATGGAACAAAATTTATTTGTAAAGACGGTCCGGTTTTCAATTATGAACAAATAAAAAAATTATTTGGAAAGAGAGAATTATAAAGTGGTTAAAAAAAGAAAACCTAAACTTGCTGTTTGGAAATTTGCCTCGTGCGATGGCTGTCAATTAAGTCTATTAGACTGCGAAGACGAATTACTCTCGATTGTCGGAGCGATTGATATTGCCAATTTCCCGGAAGCATCGCGAGCTGTTGCTAAAGGACCGTACGATTTGTCGCTTGTAGAGGGTTCGATTACCACGCCTCATGATGCCGAAAGAATTCATAAAGTTCGCCGCTCTTCAAAGTTCTTAGTAACCATCGGGGCGTGTGCAACCTCGGGCGGAATTCAAGCATTAAAAAATTTTAAGGATACTAAAGAATTTACAAGTATTGTTTATGCAAGTCCTCAATTCATCGAAACATTAAACACATCAACCCCAATTTCAAATCACGTGCGCGTAGATTTTGAATTACGCGGATGTCCGGTGAACAAGTATCAGTTGATAGAAGTAATTAATGCATTTCTCAACAGCAGAAAACCTAACGTGCTTCCTCACAGTGTTTGTATGGATTGTAAGCGAAATGGAATAACGTGTGTGATGGTTGCGAAAAACACACCTTGTTTAGGACCGGTAACTCACACCGGCTGCGGTGCTTTATGTCCATCGTACAACCGGGGATGTTTCGGCTGCTATGGACCAAAAGAAACGCCAAATCCCGGCTCGCTCGCCGAATGGTTCACATCTCTCGGTATGGAACATGACGAAATAATGAGAAGTTTCCGCGGAATAAATGCTTATGCAGATCCCTTTCGAAAGGTTAGCGAAGCTTATGAAAAATAGAACTATTAAAGTGGATTATCTTGCGCGGGTTGAAGGTGAAGGTTCGCTCTACGTTAATATCAAAAATAATAAAGTTACAGATGTTAAGTTTAAGATTTTCGAACCTCCGAGATTTTTTGAAGCATTTCTTCGCGGACGTCACTTCACAGAAGCACCCGACATTACTGCAAGAATATGTGGAATCTGTCCTGTTGCTTATCAAATGAGTTCGATTCACGCGATGGAGAACATTTGCGGTGTTAAACTTGAAGGTCAGCTAAGAGAACTGCGGCGTTTGCTCTATTGCGGTGAATGGATAGAAAGCCATGTTCTTCACATTTATATGCTTCACGCTCCGGATTTTCTTGGTTATGAAGATGTAATTCAAATAGCGGGCGATCATCCCGATGTTGTTAAAAAAGCACTTGAATTAAAAAAGACCGGAAACAACATTGTAAGTTTATTAGGCGGAAGAGAAATTCATCCTATCAATGTACGTGTCGGAGGGTTCTATAAAATTCCTACTAAATCTCAATTTCTTCTTCTTGCAGAAAAACTAAAATGGGCGCGCGATGCCGCAATAGAAACTGTGAAGTGGGCAGCTTCTCTTCCATTCCCGGATTTCGAACAGGATTACGAATTCGTTGCTCTTCAGCATCCGGATGAATATCCTTTTAACGAAGGTAGATTAATTTCAAATAAAGGATTAAACATATCAATTGATGAATACGAAAATCATTTCGTTGAGGAACATGTGCGGCATTCAAATGCATTGCACTCGGTTAAACATCAGGATTCAGTTTACTTTGTCGGTCCTTTAGCTCGATTCAATTTGAACTTTGATAAGTTGACTAATACTGCGAAAGAATTATCTAAGGAAGCCGGAATATTTCCATCGTGCAAAAATCCTTTTAAAAGCATTATCGTTCGTTCGATAGAAACCTTATACGCATGCGAAGAGGCAATAAGAATAATTGAACAATTTGAGATGCCGGAAAAATCCTATGTTGAAGTTGAACCGCGTGAAGGAACCGGTTGCGGATGCACTGAAGCTCCGAGAGGAATTCTTTTTCATAAATATAAAATTGATTCGAAAGGAATTATTCAGGATGCCAAAATTGTTCCGCCGACTTCTCAAAACCAAAAACAAATTGAAGACGATCTGTTTGCTTTAGTCCGAAAGAATATTCATCTGCCGAAAAACGAATTGACCTGGAAGTGCGAACAGGCAATTAGAAATTACGATCCATGTATTTCCTGCGCTACGCATTTTCTAAAACTTGAAGTTGTTAGAGAGTAATATCCGCGCTTCTTTTTTCCAATTTATCTAAAATTATTTAAGGGTGGTTCTAAAAACTTCAATATTCTCTGCGGACTTTGCGTATTCTTTGCGTTCTCTGCGTTAAATTTTTACAAAAGATAGTTTTTGGAACTACCCTTAATGTAAGTGTAGAACTATTTTGAACTGCATGTTAATAACTATACATCTTAGTTGAAGCTCAGTAAATGAAAAATCATAGAGATACCATAATCATCGGGATCGGAAACGAATTCAGAAGAGATGACGGGGTTGGAATTTTAATCGCTAGAGAATTAAAAAAACTTGCATTGGATTCGATTGATGTGATTGATTCCTCCGGTGATGGCGGGAAACTTTTACAACTATGGGAAGATTATAAATTCGTTATCGTCATTGATGCCGTTCACTCCGGAGGTGAAGCCGGTAAAATATATAGATTCAACATTTCGGAAGAAGTATTACCGGCACAGTTTTTCAAATTCTCATCGCATACTTTTAGTCTTGCCGAGTCAATCGAATTAGCGAGAAAATTAAAACAACTGCCGCCCCGCTTAATTATTTTTGGGATTGAGGGAGATGATTTTAGACAAGGGTGCGGACTAAGCAGTAAAGTTGAAACTTCTTCAAAAGAATTGATAAGATTAATCATGAATGAACTTGAATGAAAACTATAGTGCAATAACTCAGCTCGATTATTAGAACAATTTTGGTTAAGATGTAATTAGAATAAGAAGCTGCTCAGCTTTGCTGTTTCACTTCCGGAAAGCATGTGAGCTAAAGAAGTATCGGTTCACTTAGCAATTTTAAATGATCGAGTTACAGCATGACGGGGCAGAAGAAAAATTCAATCTGTTGTTTGAATTAAAGAAAGGAATGGCTCGTTAATTTTCTATAAACAAAAAAGGGTCGGAATGTATACGATCCCTACATAAAAAGGCGACAACTGTAAAGACTCGCCGCCCGTCGAGACTCGGTCTCGCCGAGGCTGACGGCGAGTCTTTACAAAAATTTCTCTGTTAGTAAGTAACCTCGAAGCCTGCCTGTCGGTAGCCACAATGAAAGACCTTCGAGGTTTTCATAAAAAAATATTACGCTGTTGCTATTTTTAGTTTCGATAGGGTCGAAAATTTTACTGATTAACTCACGTTACTCAAGGTGTCATTCTGGAACGGAACGAAGTGGAGTGAAGAATCTAATAATCGAGCAAAAGAAGTTTTTAGATTCTTCTCCCGATTCCATCGCATAGGCGTCAACTTAACAAATAGATTTTTCACTAGAAATTAGAATGATTGTATTGTTTATAGAACAAAATAAGGGTTTTATATGTTATCCCTAAAGGGATTTTATTTGTTTTTTGTTCGTTTTTTCTACAAATATATCATCCCTCTGGGATTATGAATCCCAAATCCCGTTAGGGATGAAATTATTATAGCAAAAGTACCGACATACAATTAAAAT
>JBBAAM010000011.1:0-75092 GCA_041658245.1 Melioribacteraceae bacterium | reverse complement strand
TCTTAGGTCTAAACTTTATATCTCTGCTAACCGAACTGCTCTTAATGAATTAGAAAATATGAAAGCTTGCTTTGCTATGAAGTTCTAATGCCAAACTTAAATATATGTTTTTGCGTAAGGTGAGTTAATAAATAATAACTGGGATTATTATGTTTAATAAATTACTCGACTTCTTTCAACCCGATTCTCTGATACCCCGGGAAACTGACAAAACAAAGATTGATAAAGTCTATAAGAAATATCGCTGGTCTGTTTTCATATCTACAACTTTGGGATATGGAATTTATTATATCTGTCGTCTCGGCATTAATGTTATGAAAAAACCAATTATCGATGAAGGTCTTTTTACGGAAACACAGCTCGGCATAATAGGTTCAGCATTATTTTTTTCTTATGCAGCAGGAAAATTAGTGAATGGGTTCATAGCAGATCACATTAACATCAGACGCTTCATGGCTACCGGATTATTTGTTTCTGCGCTTGTAAATCTTATTCTCGGGTCTCAATCATTATTTATTGTTTTTATTCTTCTCTGGGGAATAAACGGCTGGTTTCAATCAATCGGTTCAAATACTTGTGTGGTTGGTTTAGTAAGATGGTTCAGCAAAAAAGAAAGAGGGACTTATTATGGATTTGGCAGCGCTAGTTTGAGTATGGGTGAAGTATTTACTTTTATTGTAACATCCTTAATCGTTACAACTGCCGGATGGAGATTTGGTTTTTGGAGTTCAGGAATAATAGGACTTATTGGCACTCTCTTAATATTACGTTATTTTCATGACAGCCCTGAAAGCAAGGGATTGATGCCGATAGTTGAATATAAAAATGACTACGAAGATAATCCGACCAAAGAAAATTCAATTACTTCACTTCAGTTTGGGTTGTTGAAAAATCCAGTTATCAGGATTTTAGCGCTATCAAGTTTATTCATTTATGTTGTGCGGTATTCCATTAATAGTTGGGGAATTTTATTCCTTCAAGCACAAAAAGGTTACACGGCCTTAGAAGCAAGTTCGATAATTTCCGTCAGCTCAATATTTGGGTTGTTGGGCACAATTTCTTCCGGTTTGATTTCAGATAAGATATTTAACGCAAGAAGAAATGTTCCGGCATTAATCTTTGGAATCCTGAATGCTTTATCATTAACGGTCTTTTTATTGAATCCCAAAAGTTATCCGTGGATTGATATTGCAAGTATGATCTTTTTTGGAATTTCAATTGGTGTGCTTGTCTGTTATCTGGGCGGTCTTATGGCGATTGATATCTCACCGAAAAAAGCATCCGGCGCTGTAATGGGAATGATTGGTGTTACAAGTTATATCGGCGCAGGTATTCAGGACATTGTAAGCGGATACTTGATGGAACATAACAAAATTGTTGTTAATGGAATTGCGACTTATGATTTTACACTAATAAATCTATTTTGGATTGGTTCTTCTGTTTTATCTTGCTTGTTGGCTCTGTTTGTTTGGAATGCAAAAACAAATAGATAGAATTATTATTAGAATTAAATCTATCTGGATATTACTATATAAATAAAACAACATTTCCTCAACGAGAATGAATTTATTTTATGATAGCTCTCCTAAACAGATTCAAAAATGATTAACTTTATAAAAAAGAAAGGATTCTTCCATGAGTTTATCGCGCAGTGTTCTTCTTTGGGCTTCGGAAAATAAATGGATGCGTAAAAATATTCCCTCTTTCGGATTTGTAAAAAACGCTGTGAAGAAATTCATGCCCGGAGAAAAAGTAGAAGACGCTTTAAATGCTGCACAAATATTTCAGACTGAAACCATTCCAACAATTTTTACAAAACTTGGCGAAAACATTACCGACCTTTCCGAAGGATTAGTTGTACGTGATCATTATTTAAAATTATTAGATCAAATTGCAGAACGAAATCTTGATATTGAAATTTCCATAAAGCTTACCCAACTTGGTTTTGATCTCTCTTTTGATGAAACGTATGAAAGATTTAAAGCTGTCACTAAAAAAGTAAAAGAAAAACTTGGCAATGTAATCTGGATTGATATGGAAGGCAGTTCTTATACGCAGAAAACAATTGAGTTTTATAAGAAGATCAAACGGGAGTATGATAATGTTGGCTTGTGTCTACAATCTTATTTATACAGTACGGAGAAAGATTTGGATGATCTTCTGAGTTTGCAGCCGCATATAAGATTAGTGAAGGGAGCTTATAAAGAATCGGAGAATGTTGCATTTCCGAAAAAGAAGGATGTTGATCATTCTTTTTTCGAGATTTCAAAAAAAATGATGACTGCCGCAAAAGAAAAAAATATTCGTGTTGCCTTTGGAACTCACGATGAAGATTTGATTTATGCAATAATTAAAGAATCGAAATATATTAGTCTTCCCAAAAACAAAATTGAATTTCAAATGTTGTATGGAATAAAATCTAATTTTCAAAACGAATTGGTTAAACTCGGCTATAAATTAAAAGTGCTTATCAGTTACGGCGACTTCTGGTATCCGTGGTACATGAGAAGATTAGCTGAACGTCCATCCAATGTTTGGTTTGTCTTGAAGAATATGTTTTCAAATTAATTTTCTAAGAAACTAAGGCACTCAGGCACTTTAATGAATAGCCCCTGAGTTCCTAAGTAATACAGAAGGATAAAAAATGAACCAGTTGAAAGGCATAATGCCTCCAATTGCAACTCCGTTTATCAACGATGAGGTTGCATACGATAAACTTGCACAAAATTTTTCCAAGTGGAACAAAACCGGATTAAGCGGATTTGTAGTTATGGGTTCAAACGGTGAATCAGTTCTCCTCACAAGAAATGAAAAGTTAAAACTCGTTGAAGAAGTGAAGAAAAATATTTCCGATGATAAATTACTGATTGCCGGTACCGGTTCAGATTCTATTAGAGAGACAATTTCATTATCGAATGAAGCTGCTGAGAACGGTGCTGACTATGTTCTGATTCTAACACCATCATTCTATAAATCGGAAATGAAGCCCGCAGCTTATATAAAATATTTTTCTGCTGTAGCTGATAAAACAAAAATTCCGGTTATAATTTACAATGTACCAAAGTTTACCGGAGTTGATATTGAAGCTGAGACGGTAGCAAAACTTGCCGAGCATAAAAATATTGTGGGGATAAAAAACAGTTCTGAAAATGTTAGACAAATCCTAGAAATGATTGATCAGACACCTAAAGATTTTGCAGTAATAATTGGAACAGCTTCCGTATTGTATCCGGGTTTAGCAGCCGGAGCAGTTGGCGGAATACTTGCTCTTGCTAATATTGCACCTGATGAGTGTGTGCAGATTCAAAAATTTGTTGAAGAAGGAAAGCATACTGAAGCACTTGAACTGCAAAAAAAAATGCTGCCTGTGAACAAAGTTATTACCGCTAAGTATGGTGTAGCCGGATTAAAAACTGCAATGGATATGCTCGGTTATTTTGGCGGTGAACCTCGTGCGCCTCTTTCTGCATTGAGTGAATCCGATAAACAAATTATTAAACAAATTTTAGTTAATGCTAAACTAATTTAATGTAGGAACCGATTTGTTGAACAAACACAATTTGGAGATTGGTGCCGAATTTGCCGGAAAAATTTGGCGGATTGGATTAATGGGTTACAATTCAAATGAAAAGATGATTGAGTATTGCATCAATTCATTGAAGGACGTACTTAGTAATCTATAATGAGGTTAATATGAAAACAAAAACATTCATTGTATTTGTTTTAATTCTCTTGTTTTTTTCTTCTATCGAATATTTTACGCAAGATGTCCAATCAGATTCAAAAACTTATATTAATAAAGTTTACAAATTTCAGTTGAACTATCCTTCAAATCTGAAATTGTCCGGCGGCGAGAAAATATACAAGCTGAAGTCAAATACAGCGCAATCTAATTTTAAACTTTATGAAGCAATCGGAACTGATGAAGATTTTTGGTTAGAAGATAAATCAAAGTTTGAGTATTCTTTCAAGATATTCAGCGTTAACGAATGGATGAAAAATTTGAAGGATGCTGCTGAAAAACCGATTAAGAAAGATGACGAATTTATAAGTCTAATTTGGTTTGTGGCGAAAAGTTTTATTTTAGCCGATGGGTGTGGCTCCGGCAGTTATTTAGCTGACCCGGTATTTGTAAAAGATTTCCGCTCAAGGTATGGTATGAGAGTTATTAAGTTTTATGCAACTGCCGTAAGCGAAGACTATGAGGCAATGACAAAGGAGAAATCTAAAGCAGGACCTTATTATGTGGTGCAACTATCGCAGAATTATTTTCTATTTATGAACTTTAGCTTAGAACTTGCATCAAAAGAAGTAGAGGCAACTTATGAGCTTGTTCTAAACTTTATTTCTCCTTATTCAAAGAACTGAAAATAAAATTCCACAAAATTTTGGTAGGACATGAAATATTTTTCCTAATTTTCGTCTATCAATTATTTCCTCTTGAAACAAAAAGGTATAAACATGGCAAATGCAATATTTAATGTTCAACTTCCACCAAACGAACCTGTAAAAAATTACGTACCCGGATCACCTGAAAAAGCTGCACTGAAAGCAAAGCTTGATGAAATGGCAAAACAGACTATTGACATTCCAATTATAATCGGCGGAAAAGAAATTAGAACCGGCGATACCGACAACTGTGTAATGCCCCACGATCATAAACATATTCTCGGTAAATATCATAAGGTAACTGAGAAAGAAGTTAAGATGGCTGTTGATGCTTCAATGCTAGCACACAAAAATTGGTCTCGTATGGATTGGCAAGATAGAGTTTCCGTTTTTCTCAAAGCTGCTGATCTATTAAGTCAAACTGAGTGGAGATATATTATCAACGCTGCAACAATGTTAGGACAAAGCAAAAATCCATTTCAAGCTGAAATTGATGCTGCTGCAGAACTGGTTGATTTCTTTCGCTTCAATGCTTATTACGCAATGAAGATTTACCAAGAACAGCCGCTTCATTCTCCTATCGGAATGTGGAATAGAATGGAATACCGTCCGCTTGAAGGATTTATTTTTGCCGTAGCGCCTTTCAATTTTACATCAATCTGCGGAAACTTACCAACAGCTCCTGCATTGATGGGGAATGTTGCATTATTAAAACCGGCTTCAAGCGCGGTTTATTCTGCTTACTGGTTAATGAAATTATTTGAAGCCGCTGGATTACCTGAAGGCGTTATCAATTTTGTTCCCGGTTCAGGTTCTAAGGTTGGAAATCCCGTAATGGACTCAGAACATTTTGCGGGAATTCATTTTACAGGAAGCACTTCCGTATTTCAAGGTATGTGGAAAACAGCATCGAACAATTTACCTAAGTATAAATCTTATCCTAGAATTGTTGGTGAGACAGGCGGAAAAGATTTTATCTTTGCTCATTCAAGTGCAGATGTAAAAGCTCTCGGCGTTGCAATGATTCGCGGTGCATTTGAATATCAAGGACAAAAATGTTCTGCAGCTTCACGCGCATATATTCCGAAATCAATCTGGCCTGAATTAAAAGATTTTATTGTCAGCGAATTAAAAACTGTTAAGATGGGCGATCCGCGCGATTTCTCTAATTTTATGAATGCTGTAATTGATAAGGGTGCATTCGATACAATTACAGGGTACATAGACTACGCAAAGAAATCGAATGAAGCTAAAATTATCTCCGGTGGAAATTACGACAGCTCAAAAGGTTATTTCATAGAACCGACGGTTATCGAAACAACAAATCCGAAATTCAAATCAATGGAAGAAGAAATTTTTGGTCCCGTTCTAACACTTTACGTTTACGATGACAGCAAATACGAAGAGACTCTTCACATATGCGATCAAACTTCTCCTTATTCACTAACCGGAGCTATCTTCGCACAAGACAGGTACGCAATAGAAACTGCAAATAAAATTTTGTTAAACGCAGCCGGTAATTTTTATATCAATGATAAACCAACCGGTGCTGTAGTCGGTCAGCAACCGTTTGGTGGTGCACGTGCAAGTGGAACTAATGATAAAGCCGGAAGTTATCTAAATCTTCTACGCTGGGTTTCTGCGCGTACTATTAAAGAAAATTTTATTCCGCCTCATGATTACCGCTATCCGTTCATGTCGGAAAAATAATTCTATTCTAAGGGGCTGTATCAAAAGTAAAATTTACCGATGAAAAGTTGCGATTTTAAAATGGGATTAATTCCAACTCTTTCAATTTTGGCACTTTTGATACTGCCTCTTTTTATTTATTTTTTTATTTATTTCATTTTTTACTTGCAATAAATCTTTTGAAATCGTAAGATACTCCCGAAAGACTACCAAAGTTTTTAATGGAGGAATAAATGAAATCATTGAAAGATATACTAGGTTCGAAAGATATATTAACAGTTAAAACAGGCACTAATATTTACGATGTAACTTGCTTTATGGCAAAGCATAATATCGGACTTTCACCGGTAGTGGCAGAGGATGGAAAATTATTAGGAGTTTTTTCCGAAAGAGATTTGGTGCGTCGCGTTATTGCAAAAGGATTGGATCTGAAACAAACAAGTGTGGATGAAGTAATGACCAAAGATCTTTTGGTTGCAGATATCAACGAATCTCACGAACAATGCTTAAAGAAGATGAAAGACAAAGGCACGCGTCACATTTTAATTGTTGATAAAGAAAAGCTGATCGGTATTTTATCTATTAAAGATCTTCTGGAAGTTGATATAAAAGATCATAAAGAAACTATTGAAGTCCTTCAAAATTATATATATGCGAGGTAATTTTGAAATCTATATTCATATATGAAACAAAATTATAATAAAAAGCATTTTTCGTAAGAAAATAACTCAGTACGTCGCCACAATTGTTTTGATTCCGCTTTCTTTATATCTTACAACCAATCAATAAAACAGATCATGAAATTTTTAGACGAAATAGTGACTATTGACTGCGTAGAGGGTATGAAAAGAATACCTGATAACAGCATAGACATGGTTTTAACCTCACCACCCTATGATGCGGTTAGAAAGTATAATGGTTTTACTTATGATCTTCACGCGGCAGGTGAGCAAATAAAACGTGTGCTAAAAGATGGCGGTGTTACTGTTATGGTGATCCAGGACCAGACTAAAAATTTTGGTAAATCATTAACATCATTTAAGACAATAATAGATTGGTGTGATAACATTGGGTTTAAGCTATTCGAAACAATTATTTACCGCAAGAATGGAACCGAAGGAGCTTGGTGGAAGAATAGATTTAGAATAGATCATGAATACATTCCGATTTTCTTAAAGGGCGAAAAACCATTTTTTTTTAATAAAGAGCACTTAAAAATTCCATCAAAACATGGTGGCAAAATTATGTCTGGATTTGCCAGCCGAAAAACCGATGGAACAACTCAAGAAAGCGTGAGAAAAGCTATTAACGCTTTAAAGTGTCGCGGAACTATTTGGTATTATGATGAGAATCAGCATGAACCAAATTTGGAAAATAGATTAATTGAAACACTCAAAATAATTGATGATTTTCAAACCAATAACAATGGAAATGTTGTCGAGAAAAAAGAATTGTTCCAAATGCTAAACAAATTAAAAAATAATTTAGTTGATTCGATTGATAGGTTAAGTGATAACGGAACTATTTGGAATTACTTGATGGCTGGAGACAAGAATCCTATAAAACGTAAACATCCGGCATATTTCCCCGATAAAATTCCGTTAGATTTTATTCCAACTTTTTGTCCGGAAGGTGGAATTGTATTAGACCCGTTTATCGGGAGTGGGACAACAGCTTATATTGCTAAAAAATTGAATAGACACTTCATTGGATTTGATATTTCAGAAGAGTATTGTTCAGTTGCTAATGAACGACTCTCTACAATTGAACCAAAGTTAATTTAACTTATCTGGATCTTCTAATGTATATTCGATATTATCTCCGCTCGTCATCGCCCAACTAAGAGGATTAGATTCTATCATTTCACGGAATGTTGTTCCATTTAATCTCTTACCTTGTCCGGTAAAATCCCTCTTGCTGAATTTGTGCATATCAAACTTATCCCAAGTCCATTGTGTATCATCGTATTTCCATGTAGTAAATTCTTCTAAAATTGTAATAAATTTTTTAATCCTATTGACAGCATCTTCATTCAAAAGATATGTTCCATCAGTATTAAGGATACAATTTGTGGGCGAACCATCAGTATTAGAAATTCTTAACCGATCCCCTCTTTCTCTACTTACTGAAATTTCATCCCTTCTTCTAAAAAACTTATCCATCTCAAGCATTAACTTATAAGGGGTATAATCATTTGCACAAAATATTTTATACAACGGATTTTCTTCTTCGATTATTCTTAAAAATGTCATCCAATTTAAAACATTTTCGGGATAGCTAAACAATACATTAAATGTTCCGTCGGTGAAAAAGAGTGTGGCAACAGAGTCTTCTGTTAATTCTATTCTTATCTTATTACTAACAATACTAATCAATAGATGTATTGTTGCAAGCAGGTATTTCAATCTGAAATCATGTATACCGTCATAATTCCTTAAAATGTTTGGTTGGATACACTGATTATATTTTCCCCAATTAATTAAATTCATTCTTTTATTATAATTGATCATATGATGCCCAATGCTACGAATATTCTCACGGTAAATTTCCATATCTAGAAACACACAATCACTGACATTTATTCCACGCTTTAGTAACATTACTTTCCCATCATAAAAGCCATCTACCTCCCAGTCAAAATATTGAGCCATGAATAATCCACAAAGTAATCCATCGCTATCGGGGCTAAGAATACATCTTTGATTCCTCTCAATAATCCATGGGTATTTTGCGATTAATTGATAATAATCTAATCTCTCATCTCTACCAGAAAGCAATTCTTGTATACGTGCCATTATAAACCCTTAAATAAATCTTCGAGTCGGACATTCAGCGCTTTTGCAATCTTTTGTATGTTTTTTAAGGAAATATTTTTCTCCGCTCGCTCAATCATACCAATATAAGTTCGATGCAAATTAGAGAGTTCGCCTAGCTTTTCCTGAGAGATATTTTTTTTAATTCTTAATTCTCTCACTCTATCCGCAAATTTTTTCAATACTTCTTCTTTCATACATTGTATATATAGATTTCTTTATTAGATTTGGCTACATACTATAAGTAGCAGTGTAAAAAATGAGAATTTGATATGACTAAAGTTTATACTAACAAGTTATTAATAACAGATTAAAAGTGAAGATAATGCATAAAAGATTTAGCTATTTTTTTGTCACACTTTTAGTTATAACAACAATTAATTTTCTATTGTCAAATTGAATTTTTGATCTGCTTACTACTATAAGGAGAAAAAACTATGGACGCATTCGGAGAATTAACACTTAACGCATTGCAAATTATTCAGCTAATGGTTGCACCTGCTGTTATGATAAGTGCATGCGGATTACTTTTGCTCGGAATGAACAACCGTTATTCATTAGTCGCGAGCAGAATTAGATTACTCAACGAAGAAAAGCGCCGATTATTGATCAAGATAGGTGAACATCCTTCAAACACCGATGACAACATTCGTTTTGAAAGTATTGCAAGGCAACTTAGCGCATTAGTATTCCGTGTTAAGTTGGTACGTAATGCCGTTCTTTTTTACACAGGTGCCGTTGCACTGTTTGTGGTAACTTCTTTACTGCTTGGAATTTCATCCTTCTTAGCTTTTGATAAACTGAATCATATTATACTCTTCGCATTCCTATTTGGAATGATCTCGGTTCTTTTAGGTGTTTTTTTCACCGGCCTCGAAACCAAGAAAGGTTACGATATAATCTCCTACGAAGTAAAGGCGCATGAATAAAGAGAAACATCCGTCTAAGAATGAATTGCTAAAACCGGAGAATATGATTTTAATGTATGCACGTGGTGCTTTTCCTATGGCAGATGAAACCGGCAATATAAATTGGTACATGCCGGAGACACGCACAATAATTCCCTTAAATAATTTCAACCTACCACGTTCGCTAAAAAAAATTTTAGAAAATACTGATTTTGAATTCCGCTATGATACAGACACTCTCGGAGTAATTAAAAAATGCGCTGATCGTGAATCAACATGGATTTCAAATGAATTGATAGAAGCATATCGGGGCTTGCAGAAACTCGGTAATCTTCATTCTGTAGAAGTTTGTCAAAAGAATGTACTGATCGGTGGATTATATGGTGTAACTTATCGCAGTGCATTCTTCGGTGAATCAATGTTTTCAAAAATTCCGCAAGCTTCTAAATGTGCACTTGTAAAATTATTAGAAAGACTTCGTGAAAAAGGATTTACACTGCTCGATGTTCAGTATCAAACAGATCATTTGAAGATGTTTGGGGCAAAAGAAATTTCTTTCCAAGAGTTTGCAGAATTGTTATTAAAATCATACCAAAAAGATATTAGCTTTATTTAAAAATTTTCTCGATTAAATCAGCCTAAAGATTTTTTGTATATTTACATATAAAATCAACAGTAAGTTTAATTAAAGCTGGCAAATAGGGTTAAGTATGAAAAAACATTTAACTGTTATTATGATTTTAATTTTCGCGTCTTTATCAATGGCGCAGACGGTTGGCGGAAGTTTTATGCTTGGTTATCCGCAAGGGGATTTCAGAAAAAATGTTGACCAAATGGGATTCGGATTTCAAATTCAAGGAACACTTTGGGAGCCGACACATGAAAAACCTTTTACGATTGGACTTAATGGAGGATATCTAATTTACGGTCTCGCAAGCGAGAGAAGAGAATGGCCCGGATTTCCTGGTGTATATCTGAATTTAACTAGAACAAATAGCATGGCAAATCTACACTTAGTGCTTCAAGTAAGTCCATTCTTTGGTACCGTACGCCCTTATATCGAAGGTTTATTTGGCGGTGCGATTATCTGGACAACATCAGAAGTGAAAAATGAAAACGGAAATCAACAAATTGCTTCTTCGACAAATTATAATGACTTTACTTGGAATTATGGCGGTGGCGGCGGTATTCTTTTCAAGTTGACCGATAATCCTGATAAGATCAGCGCTTTATATCTTGACATAAAAGCTCGCTACTTATTCGGAACAGAAGCAAGTTATTTAACCGAACAAAGTATTACATTAATTAATGGCCAAACTATTTATAACGCAAAAAAATCTAAGACTGATTTTTTCACAATTCACGTTGGTGTTGTTGCTTATTTCAATCGCTAAAAATTTCTAAGAAAATAAATGAGGATAAAATGATTCAAAAGATCAAAGAATATTTAGGAAGTGAAGCCGATTCGCTTCTCAACTACAAAGCAAAATTTCCGAAAGAAAAATTACATCTGCCGGGTCCGGATTTTGTGGACAGAATCTTTTTCCCTTCGGATAGAAGTAATAATGTATTAAGAAATCTTCAATGGATGTATAACACCGGGCGATTGAGCGGTACCGGTTATTTATCAATTCTTCCGGTAGATCAAGGTATTGAACATTCGGCTGGAGCTTCATTTGCTAAAAATCCGGATTACTTCGATCCGGAAAATATCGTTAAGCTGGCTGTGGAAGGCGGGTGTAATGCTGTTGCATCAACTCTTGGTGTGCTTGGAATGACTGCAAGAAAATATGCTCACAAAATTCCTTTCATTGTAAAAATAAACCACAATGAACTTCTTACGTTTCCCAATAAGTTTGATCAGATTATGTTTGCCGGAGTTGAACAGGCATACGATATGGGAGCGGCTGCAGTTGGCGCTACAATTTATTTTGGCTCCGATGAAAGCGCAAGACAAATTGTTGAAGTTAGTGAAGCTTTTAAATATGCACATGAACTGGGATTGGCAACAATTCTTTGGTGCTATCTTA
The DNA here is from genome assembly GCA_041658245.1 of Melioribacteraceae bacterium. Taxonomy (GTDB): domain Bacteria; phylum Bacteroidota; class Ignavibacteria; order Ignavibacteriales; family Melioribacteraceae; genus Fen-1258. The sequence continues at coordinate 63,263 of JBBAAM010000011.1, read as the reverse complement.
GAAATCCTCAATTCAAAAAAGATAAAGACTATCACGTTTCGGCAGATTTGACCGGACAGGCAAATCATCTTGGTGTAACAATCGAAGCGGATATTATTAAGCAAAAACTTCCGGAAAACAACGGAGGATACACTGCACTTAATATGGAAAATTCTTCGTACGGAAAAATTGATAAACGTGTTTACTCGGAACTTACAACCGAACATCCGATTGATCTAACACGTTATCAAGTGATGAACAACTACATGGGGCGTGCAGGCTTAATAAACAGCGGCGGTGCAAGCGGAGAAAACGATTTTGCCGAAGCAACAAAAACAGCTGTAATTAATAAACGCGCCGGCGGAATGGGATTGATCTCAGGACGTAAAGCTTTTCAACGCCCTCTTGCAGAAGGAATAAAACTTCTTAACACAATTCAGGATGTATATTTGTGTAAAGATGTTACAATAGCATAAAGCTATAAAAATAAATTTCCATCAGCCCCGATTTTTTCGGGGCTTTTTTGTTTTATTCGATAAAACATCTTGCCAATTTCAATTTAATAATTTATTATACGTTTGTAACCAACCTCTTTTATACAAGAAAAGAAAAATTTGTGAAGACGGAAAAATTCTACAACCAAAAAATTTGAGTATTGAAAAGAATAAAAGTTATAATATGACTGCAGACCATAAAAATAATTTAGTTGATAAGAACAGCGAATATTTTGAACAATTATATTATAGTAATGAAGAACCATGGGAGTATAGCAAGAAAGCTGTTGAAGTTCTTCGGCACGAGTTTGTAGTTAAAACTGCATGTTCGCTCAAACCAAACTATTCTCGTATTCTTGATGTTGGCTGCGGAAAGGGAAGATTGACTTTTCTTTTTAATGGTCTTGCGCCTGAAATCTTAGGCATAGATGTTTCAAAAACCGCTGTGCAACAAGCAGAGACTTATGTAAATAAACTTTCACAACTTGAAAATCCGGTACAAGCAGATAACAGCCGGTTTCATTTTTCAGAAACGAATATTACAAACTCATCATTTCCTGCTAACCACTTTGACCTCGTTTTATTATGCGATGGTCTTGAAGGATGGCATTTAGACAAGACCGAAAAAGAGAAAGTACTTACTGAATCGTTCCGGCTTTTAGTACCGGGAGGTTTTGTAATTCTTACAGATTATCTAAAACATGAGCACTTCTCTGCATTCGAAGCCATTATTTCAAAGAGCCCATTGAAGATTGTACGGTCAGTGTATTTAAATGACCGATTTGCTTATCAATTCAACTCATGGTTTAAAATGGGCGAGAAATTAAAAGTTGTTCAATGGATTTTCGCTAATAAAATACTTGCAAAAGGATTGATGAAAATTTCTTCACTCTTTGGCAAGCGCGGGTCGAAACATATTTGCGTTATCGCTGCTAAAACTAATTAGTGTTAACAAATCTTTCTGTTTTGATGTTTTTAATTATAACTATTCTCTTCTCTAAACGACTAAATACTTGAAGCTTGATTCAAGTTAAAAATTCGAGTATAATTTGATCGGAGTTTACTCTAAGAAGAAAATGGAACGTATTAAATCCATATTGAAAATTGTTGAGTGGGAAGCTGTACTCTGGTTTGCAGGGTTAGTTTTTCTACTCACTATCAATCCTTATGAAGTTCAACAATTCTCGTTTTGTCCTTTTCATAATCTTGGAATAACATTTTGTCCTGGCTGCGGATTAGGCAGATCAATATCGTTCTTTTATCACGGCGATTTTTTTCATTCTATTCAAACACATCCTCTTGGAATTATTGCGTTTGTATTAATCTTTATTCGCATAATAAAACTTTCACATAAAATGTATAACAACTATCACAAAACAAAAGAGGTTATCTATGGCTAACGTTCTAGAAATGCTACCTGAAATTATGGGCGAAGAGCAAATGTATATTTCCAGTATCATCAAAAACATGGATGATAAACAAGCATTTCAATTTGCAAATATTTATCGAGCAAGAAGAAAAGACCCTCAAACAATTTTGCTTGTAACCTTCGTTGGATTTCTCGGGATCTCCGGAATTCAAAGATTTTTAACAGACCAAATTGGTATGGGAATTCTTTATCTTCTTACATGTGGTTTCTGTATGATAGGAACTATTATTGATCTGGTGAATCACAAAAAAATTGCTTTTGAGTATAATCAAAAGCAGGCAAATCAAATTGTAATGATGGCAAAGAACTTATAGCATAGAAATAAAAAGATATTTGTTTTAAAAACTATTTCTAATTTTGTCACCGTTGAGCATGTATTTGAATTTATAAATATTTCTTGTTCGATGTATTTAATTGTTATTTTCATTTTTTTTAGAGGGGTAGTTTTAATGGCAGAGCGTGAAAATGGAACCGTAAAGTGGTTTAATGCTACAAAAGGTTACGGTTTTATCGAGCGAACTCAGGGCGGAGATGTATTTGTACATTTCTCTTCTATCGTTCAAGAAGGATACCGCTCGCTGGAGAAAGGTCAGCAAGTTGAATTCTCTGTTGGTGATGGACCAAAAGGACCTCAAGCTCAAGAAGTAAAAGTTGTGAAATAATAGAAGTGTTATTTAGCAACAAAAAAGAGCGGTACAAGACCGCTCTTTTCATTTTAAATCTTTTAGTGTTATTTAAAAGGTAACTGTTATACCAAATTTGATCATTTCATAAGTTAACGGTGCCTCAGTTTCAAACGGCCAATTCATTCTATCTTTCTTCAATGTAAAGAATGCATAAGAAAGACCATTGTTCAAAAGAAAATCTACTATTGGAGTTGCATAAGGCGAAGAATCACTTACTTCATCAATAAAATTATCCAAAAAATGCTTAGCGCCTTTTTCAATAATCATACTGCCCAGATGTTTCCAAAATAAATGCCTCGGAAAAATAACAGCCGCTTCATAACTTACATTCAATGAAACAGTCGAAGAGATATCAAACTTAATTCCTCCTTCATTTACTGTTCCAAATCTGTATGCATCATGAAATCTGTTGAGAATTTCGGTGTCGTTGATTGCATTATCCAAACTCATTGGCGGATTTGTTAACAAATAAAATTTAGCAGGGTAATCAATCATTTCGATGCGGGACCATACAAAACCGCTGCTGTTATACGGCATGATTGAAATATTATTAAGCTTGTAAGCATATCCTTCCCTCTTGGCAAAACCAAATCTCCATAAATCGGATTTCATTTCGCCAATTGATGTTGAAGAAGATTTCAAATCCGCACGAAACCTAGAACCAAAAAGATATTTCTCGCTGAACTTAATAATATCTTCTGCATAGTATGTTGAACAGTAAGCATGGCCTAGTTTAAGTTCTAACGAACCGATATCTGCAAATTTGCTTTTCAGCTTTTTTTGATCGGCACCGCCAAATCCATAATTAATTTCAATAAAAGGTCTGCCGTGGAATTCCCAGTGGAGCCAATCATAATCCTTCCAGTTTAACCACTCTTCGTCATTCCAATTTTCATCGGTCGAATCTTTTTCGTTCTGGGCGAACATATTCATGTTTGTTAATAGAAGAATTGCCGCAGCAAATAAAAATATTTTACGAATCATACAAACTCCTATAAATATTTTAGCTTTAGACGAGATTCTATTAAGAATTGTTACACATCATTTTCAATAAATAAAATTAATGTGAGTAGATTATCAATCTACTGTAATACCGGTTTTTGTTTAAGTGCAGTTAGAAGATTTTCCATAAGAAAATTTCCTTGAACTGGTTTTGTAATAAATATATCAACCCCGGCTGCATAAGCATTATCTCTATCTTTTTGAAATGCATGAGCGGAAAGACCAATGATAGGCATATTTTTGTATTTTTCTTGAGAACGAAGTTCTTTTGTGAGTTGAAGACCGTCTTTTGCCCCGCGAAGCGATATATCCATCAAGATTATATCATACTTATTTTCATTAAGTTTTTCATAAAATGATTCTTCAGAGTCACAAACATCCAATTCAAAATTTCTTTTAAGAAAAATGCGAAGAAATTTTTGATTTTCTAAATCATCTTCTACAACAAGTAATCTGGGTTTCTTTTTATCCAAAATATTTACCCTTTTTTCATATTCAAATTTTATTTCAAGAATAAAATAAGTATTTAAGTAATCATAAGAAATACTAACTACCTCACCTTACGCAAAGTATTGTAATTGTCATATTGAGCATATTCACTTCGTTCAATGTAAACTCCGCGAAATATCTCAAAACAGTTTGAAATCGAGGTGTCGCGATTCTTCACTCCGTTCAGAATGACAATTTTGCGTAAGGTGAGTAACTATTTAAACTTAATACTCATCCCAACTTTTTGCTTCTAAATTTAACGGATTCTTATTTGTTATTGCTTCTGCGAGACGCATTGCAAGCTGGCGATTTGTGATAAGCGGAATTTTATAATCTACAGCGGTACGGCGAATGATGTAATCGTTGGTTAGTTCTTCTTCCTGGAAATTCTTAGGAATGTTTATCACAAGATCAATTTTACCGGACTTAATGTAATCCGTTGCATTCGGAGTTTTGCTGCTTAGAGGCCATTCCAAAGTTTCTACGGGAATTCCGTTTGCATTCATAAACTTAGACGTTCCTTGTGTTCCGTAAAATTTTATTCCAAGTTTTACTAGCTGTCTAGTTGGTTCTAGTAACTCTGATTTTGAAACAATCGAACCTGATGATATTAAAATTGATTTGATCGGAAATTTATATCCAACAGATGTAAGAGCTTTTAAAAATGCTTCATCAAAATCCTGACCCAGACATGCGACCTCCCCTGTAGAAGCCATTTCTACTCCAGTTGTAGGATCAGCTCCTTCAAGACGCGTAAATGAAAACTCCGGCGCTTTTACTCCTACATAATCGTAAGTCAAAGTTTGATCATCCCACTTCTCAACTTTTTTGCCAACAATAACTTTAGAAGCAACTTCTATAAAGTTTTTCTTTAGTGTTTTTGATACGAAAGGAAAACTTCTCGATGCACGTAAATTACATTCTATAACTTTTACACGATTATCTTTTGCTATAAACTGAATATTGAAAGGACCATTAATGTTTAGCTTTTTTGCGATATCTGCAGAGATCTGTTTTATCTGTCTCATTGTTTCAAGATAGGTTCGTTGAGCGGGCAGAACCAATGTAGCATCGCCGGAATGTACCCCGGCATTTTCAACATGTTCAGAGATGGCAGAACAAACAATCTTTCCATTTTGCGCAACTGCATCAAACTCTAATTCCTTTGCATTAACTAAAAATTTTGAAATCACTACCGGATGTTCCGGAGAAACATCAACTGCTTTTTGCAAGAAGCCGGTTAATTCAAGATCACCGGTAGCAATTGCCATGGCGGCGCCGCTTAGTACATAAGAAGGACGAACTAATACAGGATATCCAACTTTATTTGCAAATTCTAACGCGTCTTTCAAAGTACTTAATTTACTCCACACAGGTTGTTCTATTTCAAGTTCATCAAGCATAGCAGAAAAAATACTTCTGTTCTCCGCCGCATCAATTGATTCCGGTGAGGTACCGAGAATTTTTACACCAATCTTATGAAGTTTGAGTGCGAGATTATTTGGAGTTTGTCCGCCCATAGAAACAACAACCCCAAGCGGTTTTAATGCATCATAAATTTCCCAAATAGTTTCAGTTGTTAGTTCTTCAAAGAACAAAGCATCAAACTCATCGTAATCAGTGCTTACAGTTTCCGGGTTACAATTTATCATTACAGTTTTGTAACCCATCTCGCGTAATGTTTTACCTGTGATAACACAACACCAGTCAAATTCAACCGAACTGCCAATTCTGTACGGACCTGATCCTAAAATGAAAATACTCTTCTTTAGTTTAAACTCGAAATCATGAATAGAACAATTGTATGTGAGATATAAATAATTTGTCTTAGCAGGATATTCTGCGGCAAGTGTATCAATATGCTGTATGAACGGATGAATATTATTTTTCTTTCTGAGCATATAAATATCATGTGCATCTTTTCCAATTACGTTTGCAATTTGACGATCGGAAAAACCATACTGCTTTGCTTCTATCAGAAGTTCTTTGGATATTTTTCCTTTTGTTAATGAAATCTTTTTTTCTACATCAACAATGTTTTGAATTTTATAAAGGAACCATTTATTTATATGAGTAAGTGAATGAACCCAATCAACGGAGTATCCTTGTTTTAATGCTTGAACAACAGCAAACATTCTTTCTTCGGTTGGATTGCGCAGCGCTTCTTCTAATTCTTCAAACTCGACTTTTGTCCTGCTTGCGGTTAATCCTTCAACACCAATATCCAGCATACGCATTGCTTTCTGGATAGCTTCTTCAAATTTTCTTCCGATCGCCATTACTTCGCCGACAGATTTCATTGAAGAACCGAGGTTGCGTTTTACGAGACGGAATTTTTTCAAATCCCAACGGGGTACTTTTATAACTATGTAATCAAGTGCAGGTTCGAAAAATGCTTTAGTTGTTTTTGTGATCGAGTTTGGTAATTCGTGCAAACCAAAACCAAGAGCAAGTTTTGCTGCAACAAATGCAAGAGGATAACCTGTTGCTTTCGATGCAAGCGCAGAACTTCTTGAAAGACGCGCATTAACTTCTATAACTCTATAATCTTGAGAGTTTGGATCAAGTGCATATTGAATGTTGCATTCGCCGACTATTCCGAGATGCCGGATAGTTTTAATTGCAATCTCCCTCAGCATATGGAATTCATTGTTGGTGAGTGTTTGGCTTGGTGCAATTACAATACTTTCTCCGGTGTGAATTCCCATCGGATCAATATTTTCCATATTGCAGACTGTGATACAATTATCGTATCTGTCGCGGACAACTTCATATTCAATCTCTTTCCATCCTTCAAGATATTCTTCAACTAAAATTTGAGAAGAATAAGAGAGCGATTTGACTGCAAGTTTTTTAACTTCATTTTGGTTTCTGCAAACTCCCGATCCCAATCCTCCGAGTGCATAAGCAATTCTAATAATAACCGGGTAACCGATTTTTTTAGCAAACTTAACTGCTTCATCAACACTTGTTACAGCTTTGCTCTGCGGAAATTTCACATCTATTTCTGAAAGCTTATTACAGAACAACTGTCTGTCTTCTGTATTTTCAATCGCATCTATTTGGGTTCCCAAAACTTGTATTTTATATTTTTTTAGAACTCCTTCTCTATGAAGAGCAAGTCCGCAGTTCAATGCCGTTTGTCCGCCGAATCCAAGTATAATTCCGTCAGGTCTTTCTTTAGCAATAACTTTTTCAACATAGTTTGTATTGATTGGAAGAAGATATACTTTATCCGCTAAGTAATCGGAAGTTTGAATTGTTGCAATGTTGGGATTAATAAGAATTGTATACAGTCCTTCTTCTTTAAGAGCTTTTATTGCCTGCGAGCCTGAATAATCAAACTCACCGGCTTCACCAATCTTTAGCGCTGAACTGCCGATGATCAAAACTTTTTTAATTTTATTTTTCACTTTACATCCTTCAGGAATTCATCAAAAATAAATGCGGTGTCTACTGGTCCGGGTGCTGCTTCCGGATGAAATTGAACACTCCGGAAAGGAAGTTTTTCGTGCTGTACACCTTCGTTAGAATAATCATTTAAATTTTCGAACCATGGCTGCCATCCACGCGGTAATGATTTTGTATCAACTGCAAAACTGTGATTCTGCGAAGTAACATAGCACTTGTTCGAGCCCACTTGCTTTACCGGTTGGTTCTGACTGCGGTGACCATATTTTAATTTATAAGTTTTTGCACCCGCAGCAAGTGAAAGTATCTGATGACCCATGCAGATACCTAATGTTGGAACTTGTTTTTGTATAAGTTTTTTTGCCGATGCAACAAGCTGTTTATATACTACAGGATTTCCCGGACCATTGGAAATTACAGCCCCATCAAAATCTTCTTTGTCTATATCATAATTATACGGAACACGGAGAACGGTTACTTTTCTTTGAAGCAGATTTGAAAAAATACTTTTCTTGCAGCCGCAATCGATCAATAAAATTCTTTTCTTACCATTTACAAATTTCTCTGCTTTATTTACGGTTACTTTTGAGATTAGATCTTCTATATCTGGATTGTAGTATTTAATTTTTTCTTTTCCGATCTCAATTTTACCGAGCATAGTACCACGTTCTCTTAAAATTTTTGTAAGGCGGCGGGTATCAATTCCGTAAAGTCCAGGAATCTTTGAATGCTTAAACCATTGATCAAGACTTTCAACAGCATTCCAATGATTAAATGATTTTGATTCTTCGGAGACAATTAAAGCTTGAACTTGAATTCGATCGGATTCAAAATTTTCCGGTATTCCATCATTCATTAATGGAATTCCATAATTACCAATGAGCGGGTAAGTCATTACAAGGATTTGCCCTTTGTAAGAAGGATCGGTCAATGTTTCGGGGTATCCAACCATGCCTGTATTAAAAACAACTTCTCCTGCTATAGATTTATGATAACCGAAAAGTTTTCCTTCAAAAATATTTCCATCTTCTAAAATCAGCTTTGCGGTTTGAGCAGGTACAGTTTTTTTTTTCATCCTCTTTTCGGACTCCTAATAATTTTTTGATTGCGTGAGGGGAGGAAAAATTCAAAATTGATTGCACGAAGGTAAAAAAATTATTTGTGCTCACAAAATCTTTTTCGGTTAAATGGCGGTCTTGCAGTATTCTATACCAGATAATTTACATTGAATATAAAACTCCACTGTCCTAAGTTTGGCATTAAATATCCGGGATTCTGAATGAATATTTATACAATCAACCGCCATCAGTCATCGCAAAGTAAAAATCTTTTAACCTAGAGCTTAATTATTTTTGTTCTGATCATTACTATTTTCAAAACAGAATTGCGGGCACAAGAAAAAGGAATACTCCGCGGATTTATTGCCGATTCATTAAGCGGAGAAACATTGCCATACGCTAATGTTTACATCAAAGAATTGAACCGCGGCGCTAATACCGATTTCCGCGGCTTTTTTGTTATGGCTTCTCTTCCTTACAGAAGAGTGACCGTTGCGATTTCCTACGTAGGTTATAAATCGAAACAGTTTTTTATAAATATTGAACCTAACATTGTAAACGATCTTCGCGTTCAACTTGCCTCATTGAATATTCAGATGAAAACAATTGAAACGATCGGGACAAAAGTTGCAAAAGAGAATGCAACAGATCTGAGTTTGCAAAAAATTGCTATCAGAGATTTGGAAAACTTACCGAAGGGTGTTGAGTTAGATGTTTTTCGTTCACTTCAAAGTATGCCCGGTGTTCAGACCGGAGGAGATGTTTCAGCGCGGTTCTATGTACGCGGCAGTCCAAGCAACGAAAATTTAGTACTGCTTGATAACACAACAATTTATAATCCATATCATGCCCTTGGAATATTCAGCGCTCTCAACCCCGATATGATCAGTTCAATGGAATTTTACAATGGCGGCTTTCCATCTGAATATGCACATAGATTATCATCTGTCTTAAAAGTAGTTACTAAAGACGGCAACAAAAATTCTTTTGGCGGAAAAGCCGGTATAAGTTTATTAACTGCAAAACTCTTTTTAGAAGGGCCAATTCCTTCCGGTTCGTTTATTATCAGCGGAAGAAAAAATTATTCCGATGTTGTATTAAAAAAATTCAGAAATAACAATTCTATCCCCGCAGATTTTTATGACCTCTTTGCAAAAGTAAATTACTCCAATAACACTTTTATGCAGAACGCCAAGTTCTCACTCAGTACTTTTATGAGTGGAGATAAAATTATAAACAACAATCCGCGACGTGAAGATTTTAAGTGGGATAATAATACAATCTCTTTTAATTATTTCCAGGTTTCGGATTCCCCTCTTTTCTACCAGTTAGATCTTTCGTACTCAACTTTTTCGGGCGAGCGGATTCCAAATCTAAGCGGAGGTAAGGGACTGAAAAATGAATTGTCCGATTTCACTATGCGGATTGATTTCAATTACGTTTATGATAATAAAGATAAATTAGCCGGCGGATTTAAAATTTCCGAAGTACATACAACATTAACGCTGGAAAATTTCAGAGGACAATCTACAACCACCAATACTCGCGGAGTTAATGTAAGTGCTTTTGCCAAATATAAAATTTTAAGATTTGCATTTTTTGGTGCTGATATTGGTGCAAGAGTTCATGCAACAAGATTTGCCGGCGGCGGATCGTCTTTTTTTATTGAACCAAGAACAAGTTTTACGTTAAGGTTTATTCCTGAATTAGCATTAAAAGGTTCATGGGGAATTTATATGCAAGATCTCGTTACAATTTCTGATGAAAATGAAGTGGTCTCAATTTTTGAACCTTGGGTTATTACCCCGCTTTACTTAAGTCCTTCAAGCGCGATTCATTATATATCCGGTTTGGAATTTACACCTACACCAAACCTTTCTTTCAATTTGGAAGGTTACTATAAAATTATGCATAATCTGGCAATTGTAAACGATCAAAAATATTTTGATTCCGATCCTGATCTTATTAGCGGTTCTGGAAATTCTTATGGAATAGAATTCCAAACTAAATACCAATTATATCCGTTTAATTTTACAGGTTCATATTCATGGATGCGTTCATTTAAAGATGTTAGAAATGTTATTTATTCCCCCAGATATGATTCACGGAATAATATAAATCTTTCTTTAGAAGCAGAACTTGGCGATGGCTGGGCGGCAAGTGCCGTATGGACTTATTCATCGGGTCTTCCCTTTACACAGATTGCCGGTTATTATGATCGTCTAACGATAGATCAATTAAACGATAGCAAATTCTTACTTGATGCTTATAACCCGTTTGTACTTCTAGGAAATTTGAATACAGGTCAATTGCCAGATTATCACCGACTTGATCTAAGTCTATCTAAAAAAATTCAGATCAACCAGTTGAAGATGTATATAGATTTGAGCGTGCTAAACGTTTACAATAGGAATAATTTATTTTATTTCAGAAGAGATACAGGTGAAAGAGTTAACATGCTTCCGTTTTTACCGTCAGTTAATTTCAAGGTGGAATTATGAGAAAATTAATTTTCTTTTTATTCATAGCAATAAACATAATTTTATTAATTTCTTGCGATGATCAAGTAGATCCAAGAACTAACTTCAAGGATGTCTATGCTCTTAATTGTGTTATTAGAGGAGATACATCATTTCAAGTTGCTACTATTACTCATTCAAACAATGTAGATGGTTTTGATCCGTTAACTAATACGACCGATCCTTTTGTTAAAGGAGCGATAATAAAATTAACATATCAGAACAACGGAAAGACTTATACGTTTAGGGATACATCAGTTGCCCGCACCAGCAATCCAAGATACGGTACGCCGATGAATTATTATTATATAAAAAATTTCCAGCCGACTTCCGAAAGCCCAATAAGCATCGAAGCTACTTTACCCAATGGAAAAGTTCTTAGAGCTAATTCAACAACATTTTTTGTCTCGCCATATTTAATACAAAATAATTTCTACACCATTCCAATTGCCGTCTTTGGTAATTATATAGTTTTCAATTGGACAAACCTAACTTCCACTAAAGATGAAAAGATTTATTACGTCCCGGAATTAATCATCAAGTATGCGAAGATTCAGGATGGAACTCCTGTTGAAATGCAGAAAAAAATTCCGCTCTTTTATATTACCGGCGATAACGGCGATATTCCTTTATACCCGTCAATTCAAGGAAATATTACAAACGCAAGGTTTGATACTTTAACCATCCGCAGATCATTAGAAGAAATTTCAGCCGGCGATCCGAATAAACAAAACTACATTGTTCACAAAGCAGTATTCAGATTGCTAATAGCAGATAAAAACCTGGCGATCTATTATTCGGCACAAAAAACTTTTCTCGATGAATTTTCTGTAAGAGTTACTCAGCCCGAGTTTACAAATATCAACGGTGGACTTGGAATATTTGGAACACTCACATCAACACAAATAGATGTACCTATAAAGGCAAATTATATTAAATCGTTTGGATATCTGCCTTATTAATTCATTTCAATGATAGAGAATTGATCGGTTGGCAATTCTCGATTCGAATTAAATCAAAAGGGAGCGTATTATTATTCCCTTTTGTAATTTTAGACCGAACAAAAAATAGATCTAGTGAATAAAAGAATAACTGACACCGCAATTATTTTAATAACTTTTATTGTGTTAACAGCTTGCGGATCAGCTCCGCGTTTTACTTCAAAAGAAACTCGGTTTGAAAAAAGAACACCATCACAAATTGATAATTTAGATCGTTATAAAAATGTCGAACCGCTTGAAACCGTTACAGGAGTTGCTTCATATTATGCAGATCAATACGACGGAAAGATTACTTATAGCGGCGAAGTATATGATATGTACGGTTTGAGTGCAGCTCATCCTTCTTATCAGATGGGAACGGTAGTTCGTGTAACAAATCTTTTTAATAATAAAAGTGTAATTATTCGGATAAATGATAAAATGCCTTTCCGTCCTGATCGCATTATTGATCTTTCACTTGGATGCGCTCAGGAACTGGATATGGTTAATGTTGGAATTCAAGAAGTTAAAGTGGAAGTTCTTGAGTGGGGTAAAGGAAGAAAGTAAATGTAAATAGATTTCACAGAAACCCAACTTCTTAAAGAAGTTGGGTTTCTAAAATTAACTGAATCCATATATGTATTATCTCATCTAATATGATATAATCAGAATTGTATAAAATGAAGCTTAAAAAAATATTGCCGGTTCTTGCCGGAGCTGTTTTAGGTTTTACTTATTATTATTTTATCGGTTGCAGAACAGGAACTTGTCCAATTACCGGAAGCCCTTACATTTCTATCTTATATGGTGCTTTGATTGGATTGATATGGGTTATTCCAACTAAAAAGAAAACTGTAAATGATAACAAAAGAAATTGAAATCGAAGATCTTGTAAAAGAAATTCCAAAAGCGGTAACTTTTTTGATGGAAAAAGGTATAAGATGTTTGAGGTGCGGCGAACCAATTTGGGGTACACTTGAAACCGCAACCAAAGAAAAAGGGTTTAATGAATTAGACATAGAATTATTTGTTAACGATTTAAATAAACTTATGAATGAAAAGAATAATTAGTTTTTCCCGTTGCAAATAAATTCTTATTTTATAAATAGATCAATTTAGAGGTTATAATGAATCAGAATAAAAACAATCAACAAAATACATTCGGCGGTTTAACTAAAAAACATAGAAGCTGGATTTATACAGGATTTTTTATAGGTGTAATTCTATTGTTATTTCTTTTTAATAATTCCGATTATCTATTCGGCAGAAGTGAGGAGAACGGACCTTATCCGCCTAATTACATTCCAGCAGCACAAAAAGGAACAACATTAGCTCCGGATTTTACATTGCCTACATCAGACAGTAAAACTCTAAAGCTATCTGATCTAAAAGGCAAAGTTGTAATTGTGGATTTCTGGGCAACATGGTGTCCGCCGTGCCGCAAAGGGATTCCCGACTTAATTGATTTGAAAAAGAAATACGGCAGTAAGGGTTTTGAAATAGTTGGTGTTTCACTTGATACGGACACGAAGGGCGAAGTTGTGCCTTTTATAAAGAACTATGGCATTAATTATCCGGTTGTATATGGAAATTCTATTGTTGCTCAAGCATACGGCGGAGTGCGCGCTATACCAACTTCATTTGTAATTGATAAGCAAGGTAAAATTGTTGCCAGCTATGAAGGCTTGATGCCGAAATCAACTTACGAAAATCATATTAAGAAGTTACTATAAAGAGTAAGAGAAAGAGTAAGAGAAAGAGTAAGAGAAAGATGAAGAGCAAGATTAAGATCAATTCTTTTTCTTGCTCTTTCTCATAATCTTAATCTTAGTTAGTGTTCGTGATCAAAATCCTGATGAAGATTATCTCTCACTTCTAAATAATCTCCGAACTGTTTCAGCAGATCCCAAGAGTAAATTCCAAAATCGTATCCGTCTTTCCATCTAATTTGAATTGCATAGTTACCCACCATATCAATTTTTTCAATTTTATACGCTTCCGATTTAAGCGGCACTCTTTTGGGCGAGGCATAATGTTTCCAAAGGATTGTTTCACCCTTGTTGCCAGCATCCGGCGATTCATCACGCAAAAATTTGAGCGGATAGTTAATTACTTTCCCGTTATCCCAAATTATTTCAAGATGTTCTTGTTTATGTAATTTGATTTTAGTTGGAACGCTCATATTTCTCCGCAAGAAGTTAGAAGCAAAAAGTGAGAAGTAAATTTAGAATCAACATCTAACTTCTCGCCTCTTACTTCTTACCCTTCACATTATTGATTTAAAATAATCGGTAATCCATTCTTGCCTGATCCTATAATAACAATTTTAGCGTTAGTAGAGTTTGAAAGCTTTTCGGTTGCTTCAATACCTTTCCATTGCAAATAATTTTGACTAATACCTCTTGCAACAATTTCTTGAAAATCAGCAATACCTTTTGCTTCAATTCTCTTACGATCTGCTTCCTGTTCTTCTTTCTTCAAAACAAATTGCATTTGTTGATAGGATTGTTCTGCCTGAAGTTTTTGCTCGATTGATGCAGTGAGTCCTGATGGTAAAATGATTTGTCTCATCGGTGCAGACTCGACTGTAATACCGCGTGGACCTACTAACTTTTCTAATTCATCTTTCATTTCCGTGGCTAACTGTTCGCGCGAAGCTGTATATAGCGCTTTGGCATCATACCTTGAAGTCACTCCTCGTACTACAGAACGGAATTGCGGCACCAAGATAATCTCCTCATAATTTTCACCGACGGATTTGTAGATCTTCGATGCATTTTCGGGATCAAGACTGTAAAGCAAACTGATCTCAAGCTGTACGCTCATTCCCTCTTTCGATGGAACATTCATATTTTCTTTCAATTCTTGAGTCTTAATGCTGAACTTAACAACATTAGCTAATGGGTTTACAAAGTTTACGCCGGATTTTAATGTTGTGTTGCTGACGCTTCCGAGAAAATCCACAACGCCAACTGTTCCTGCCGGAACGACAGTAAACATTTGCAGTAAAGATAAAACTGCACCAATACCAATGCCTGCTAATGCAACTCTAGTTTCCTGAATCCCTCCTCTTTTCTTGAAATTGAAATACGAAAATAGAGAAGCTATCAATACTAACAATGACAATACGAATAACATATTACCTCCTTAATGATAATTACCTTACGTTAAGATAAGCAGAGTACGTGCAAATAGAAAATTTTGAGATAGTAAACAAAAAGAGATGTACTAATTATGGTGATAAAGTTGTAGAGACAGCGTTGTATGCGTCCCCTACAAACAATCTAATTCAATGAACAATCTTCGGAAGAGATTAACGTTTTTACTAATTTCATTGGTGCTGTCGGCGTTTTCGATAACTTAATTGCCGCAAGAAGTTTTTTCTTAACTGAATCAATTTTTTCTTTCTTATCGGTATATAATTCTGCTATCACTTCTCCTTTTTTGATTTTTGTACCGATCTTAGGATAAAAAATTATTCCGGCTTTAGGATCAATTTTATCTTCCATCGTAATTCTTCCGGCTCCAAGTTCAAGTGACGCCATTCCAACTTCGTAATTATTAATTGTTTTTATATAACCAGTTTTATCAGCAATTAAAGATTCGTGGATTTTTGATTTCGGATACTTCTCAGGATGTTTGATCATCGAAACATCGCCGCCTTGAAGTTTTACAATCTCTAAAAATTTATCGAATGCTTTCCCGCTTGCAACAATTTCTTTGCTTATTTCAACACCTTCTTTGATTGATGATGCTTTACCGCCAAGATAAATCATCGCACCTGATAAATTGAGTGATAAATCAACAAGATCGCCAAACATTTCTCCCTGCAAAACTTTAATTGATTCATAAACCTCAAGCCAGTTGCCAATATAATTGCCAAGCGGCTGATTCATATCCGTGATAAATGCAATTACTTTTTTATTGAATGCTTTTGCAGTATCTGTAAGAGAATCTGCGAGAGCTAAAGAATCATCATACCTTTTCATAAAAGCGCCAGAGCCGGTTTTAACATCAAGAACTAATCCGTCAATTCCTTCTGCTAATTTCTTACTCATTATACTTGCAGTTATTAGCGGAATAGATTCAACGGTTGCTGTTACATCTCTTAGTGAATAAATTAATTTGTCTGCCGGTGCTACTTCTCTTGTTTGCCCCGCTAAAACAGCACCACACTTTTTAATTATGGATTTGTATTGTTGAAGAGTAACATTAGTTCTAAATCCCGGAATTGCTTCCAGCTTATCAAGAGTTCCGCCGGTGTGCCCAAGTCCGCGACCGCTAATCATAGGTACATACACTCCGGCTGCGGCTACAATTGGGGCAAGAATTAAAGAAGTTTTATCTCCTACTCCGCCTGTAGAATGTTTATCAATTTTTTTTCCTTTTATTGAATCAAGATTAATTACACTTCCGCTGAATAACATTGCTTTAGTTAACCACGCTGTTTCTTTTTTGTTTAATCCATTAAGGTAAGCTGCCATCAGAAATGATGAAAATTGGTAATTAGGAATTTTCCCTCTAGTGAAATTTGAAACTAAATATTTAATTTCTTCATCAGTTAAAGATTTTCCATCTCGTTTTTTTCTGATAAGTTCTACGGTGTTCATTTTATTCTCCGGGAAGTAGAAAAGTAATAGTATGCCTATTTATATTTAATAATTATTTCTTCGTTAAAGTAGGTTCCTTTTGATTTTAGCTCGGTAAGAGTTTCGGTTAGATTTGTAATTAGTCCCAATTGTTTTGCTTTTATAAGAATTCCTAAGGTTCCGGTGATGGTAAGATTGAAATTCTTAGCATATCTTCTACCGAGTTTTTCATCCATCAGAACGAGATCGCAATCAAGTTCTTGAGCTATTGCAATAGTTTCCGCTTCGCCTTTATCAAGGTCTATTAAGAGTTTTAGAGCATCTTCATTTTTAAGTTCTATAATTTCTATCCAATCGTATTTCCTTAGATCTGCATAATATGCTTTCTTCTTTCCTTCCTCCACTTCACAGTAAACGAAAGATGGAACAAATATTTTTTCGTAAAGTGACTTAAGCAAATCAAGACGATTAATTTTTAGAAGATTTATCAAAGGGGTTGTGTTGCTGATAACTTTTTTAGGCATTACGAATGTCTTCTTCTAATTCAGAATCTTTAATATCTATATAAGAGATTTTTTGTTTATCGAGTAGCTCAAGAAAATTGATGCGGGTTATCCCAAGCGTCTTTGCAGCTATACCAGAAGATATTTTTCCCATCTCATAAAGTTTTAATATCGCCACTTTTTTTATTTCATCTGAAAATTCTTTGTCGTCCATTTTCAGTGATATTGCCAATGATTTCGGCAATTCAACATTTATCATGTTTTCCATTTTAATTCCTTTCTTCATTTAAATAAAACTTACTTCTTTTTGTATCTTTTATCAACACAGTTTTATAACAACATTGAAACTCACACACAATTTCTATTAACTTGCCATCACAAATAATCTTCTAAACATAATAGAGGCAAAAATGTTTGACCCTAATTACAAATTTACTTGCGTTGGCCGCTTCCTAAAATACGTAAAATATGATACTCAATCGAACGAAGATTCAACAACATTTCCGAGCGATCCGAAGCAGATTGAACTTAGTAAAACGTTAGTTGAAGAGTTAAAACAGATCGGTTTGAAGGATGCTGTTATGGATGAATATGGTTATGTTATAGCAACTCTGCTATCGAATACAACAAAGAATGTTCCCACTATCGGATTTATTTCTCACGTAGATACAAGTCCCGCTGTTACCGGAACAAATGTTAATCCGGTGATACATAAAAACTATCAAGGCGGAGATATAGTTCTTCCAAAAGATCCAACAAAAGTAATTGTTGCTTCAGAGAATCCAGAACTGAAAGAAATGATCGGTCTCGACATCATAACTACCGATGGAACAACTTTACTTGGTGCTGATGATAAAGCAGGCATTGCAGAAATTATAGATGCGATGAATTATTTAATTCAACACCCTGAAGTTAAACACGGAACAATTAGAATTTGTTTTACTCCGGATGAAGAAGTCGGACGCGGTACGGAAAAATTTGATGTAAAAAAGTATGACGCTAAATACGCATATACAATTGACGGCTCTACTCGTGGTGAAGTTGAAACGGAAACATTTAGTGCAGATGCTGTAGTAATTAAATTCAACGGTAAGAATGTTCACCCCGGGTACGCAAAAGGAAAAATGATTAATGCAGTAAAAATTGCTGCAAGATTTTTAGAAATGCTTCCTAAAGATAGACTTTCACCGGAAACAACAGAGAAACGCGAAGGTTATGTGCATCCGACACAAATCAACGGTAATGAAACTCAAATGGTAGCAAAGTTTATCATCCGTGATTTTGATGCAGAAAAATTGAAAGAGTATGAATCATTCCTAAAAGACCTCTGCCAAAAAACAGTTGAACAATTTCCGGGTTCAACGTTTGATTTTGAAGTGATAGAACAATACCGCAACATGAAATATATTCTTGATCAACACCCCGAGATCGAAGCAAATGCAATCGAAGCTTTGATGCAATTAGGAATAAAACCGATCAACTCTGCAATACGCGGTGGTACAGACGGTTCACGCTTAAGTTACATGGGATTGCCAACGCCAAATCTATTTGCCGGCGGACATAATTTCCATGCTTATACAGAGTATGTTGCAATTCAGGATATGGAAGCCGCGGTGAAGATGATTGTTACTCTTGCAAATGTTTGGGAAGAGAAAGTATGATGGTTAATGGATTATGTATGATGGTTGATGTGAAATAATTTCTAATATGTAATAGAAAGAGTTTTATTTAGATATGCCTTATAGACTAAAACGAGCAACAGACATTGCTCTTGTAATCAATATTTTTCTCTTCATCATTAAAACGATTGTAGGCATCATTTCAAATTCCATTGCAGTAATTTCTGAAGCTTTAAATTCTCTTACCGATATTCTTTCTTCTTTAGGAATTAAATACGCTGTAAAACTTTCGCGGGAGAAGCCGGACCCAAATCATCAGTTCGGACATACGCCGGCTCAACCGATTGCAGCATTTATTCTTTCCGTCTTTGCTTTTGTTGTTGGGATAAATATTATTGAAGAATCCGTTAAGCGCTTGATCGATCCGCAAAATATTAACACTATTCCTGCTGTCTATGTTGTTTTAATAATAACTATGATCATAAAAATTGCTCTCAACCGTTATCAAGTTAAAATCGGAAAGATGTTCAACAGTCCTGCTATCAGAGCGGCTTCTGTTGATAGCATTAACGATGTACTTGCTTCTTCTATTGCATTGGTTGGCGTGATTGGTGCAGCATATAATCTAATATTTATTGACAGCATTGCGGGAATAATGGTTGCAATGTTTGTCTTTAAAACCGGTTATGAGGTTGCCAAAGAAAATCTTGATTATTTAATGGGGGGATCCGCAAGCAAAGAGTTTGATGAAAAACTAAAAAGTATTGCTAGAGAAATTAAGGGCGTTAAAGGAATTAACGATCTTCGTTCTCATTATGTAGGGAATAAATTCCATATCGAAATTCATATTGAAGTTGATAAAGATTTAAGTACGGTTGTTTCTCATGATATCGGCAACGAAGTTAAATTTACACTTGAAAAACTTGAAGAAGTTCAAAAAGTTTTTGTACATGTGGATCCGGTTTGAGTTCTGGATACTAGATTCTGGATGCTTGATAAAAAATAAATTTAGTGTCCAGTAGCTAAGATCAGGCATCCAGCACCAACTTCTCTTTCTTCGTTAATCCACCAACAACAATTTCATACGAATGATCGATCCAGATTAATATTTCTTTATCAGACACCGAACCGTCAAGAGCAATTGTATTCCAATGTTTTTTGTTCATATGATATCCCGGTGTGACTTCATTGTATCTTTCCCGTAATTCAGCAGCTAATTCGGGGTCGCATTTCAAGTTAATACTGTTGGGATGATCTAAATTAGTTAGACAGAACATTTTATTGATCACCTTAAAGACAAGCGTTTTTTCATCAAACGGAAATTCCTCCGTAACTTTTTTCTTTTTTAGGCAATGCTTGCGAACTTTTTCTATATCCGTCTTTGTTCTCCTATTATGAGAGTGTATGTAATTTACCTCATTTTTTTGAAACTAAACTATTATTTTGGTGTAACACAATTCAACAATACTGAAATAGGAATCAAATGAAGAAACTGTTTATTATTCTACTGTTATTTGTGCTTGCGATTAACTCCTATGCACAAAATCCTAATGAAGTTCTTTCTAAAGATCATTCAATTGATACAAATAAAGTAATACTGCCCGATGAAACATACAAACGCGTCAGTCAGGTAATTACACAATTTCTGTCTTTGTATCATTATAAAAAACAAAAACTGAATGACTCTTTATCGTCGGTTATTTACGATCAATATATCAATGCACTTGATAATAATAAATTATACTTCGTTAAATCCGACTTAGATAATTTTGAAAAATATAGATTTCAGATTGATGATTTTTTAAGAGAAGGGAACATCAATTCTGCGTATGAAATATTTTACGTATTCAAAAAGCGGTTAGGTGAAAGAATTAAATTCATTGATTCGCTTCTAAAAAATAAATTTGATTTCAGTATTAACGAATCCTTTTCCCCGGATAGAGAAAAATCTGATTGGGCTCAATCACTCAATGAACTTGACGAGCTCTGGAGATTACGAATAAAAAATGATGCTCTGAATTTAACTTTATCGGGGAAAGATTGGAAAAGTACTTCTGATATATTATTAAAGCGTTATCATAATTATCATAAGATAGTTTTGCAATATGAAGTTGAAGATATCTTTGCTCTTTTTATGAATTCATTCACACAAGTGTATGATCCTCACACAGACTATTTTTCACCGGCTGCTTCTGATAATTTTAACATTGCTATGAGATTATCATTAGAAGGAATAGGCGCCACTTTGAGGCAAGATAATGATTATACTGTTGTCGCAAGCATAGTACCCGGAGGTCCGGCAAATAAAAGCGGATTACTTCACGAAGAAGATAAAATAATTGGTGTTGCTCAAGGGGAAGACGGTGAAATGGTTGATGTTATCGGTTGGCGGCTTGATGATGCTATTCAATTAATTCGAGGCAAAAAAGGGACGGTTGTTCGTTTACAAATTCTAAAAGCTAAGAATGGTCCCAGCGATCCTTCAACTGAAATAAAAATCGTTAGAGATAAAGTTAAACTCGAAGAACAAGCAGCTAAAGATGAAATTTTGAACCTCGAAGAGAGCGGAAAAAGTTTTAAGCTGGGTGTAATTAAACTGCCTTCATTTTATACTGACTTTGAAGCTCAGCAAAAAGGTGATCCGAATTATAAGAGTACAACACGAGATGTAAAAAGCATTCTAAATAAATTCAAAGAGCAAAAGGTTGATGGAATTATTCTTGATCTTCGAAATAACGGAGGCGGTTCGCTTCAAGAAGCAATTCAATTAACCGGTTTGTTCATTAAAGACGGGCCTGTAGTTCAAGTTAAGAATTCCGCAAATATGGTAGAAGTTGATCAAGATCCCGATCCATCAATTATTTATGATGGACCTCTTGCGGTTATGACAAACAGATTTAGTGCTTCTGCATCAGAAATTTTTGCCGCTGCTATACAAGATTACGGCAGAGGACTTATTCTTGGATCAAATACTTTCGGTAAAGGCACTGTTCAGAATTTGATTGATCTTAACCGTGCATTGCCGATAACAAATAAAAAATTAGGTCAATTGAAAATAACTATACAAAAATTTTATAGAATAACAGGCAGCACTACTCAACTTCTCGGCGTTAAACCTGATATTAGTTTCCCTTCACAGTTTACTGCAAAAGAATTTGGAGAAAGTTCGCAAAAGAGTGCATTACCTTGGGATCAAATTCAACCTGCACAGTTTAAGCAGTTCTCTTATCTATCAAAATATTTTCCTCTTTTGGAAAAGAAACATAACGATAGAATAAAAAATGATATTGAATACAACTTTATGCTGGATGATATTAAAGAGTTTAACCAAAACAGAGATAAAAAGACTCTTTCGCTAAACGAATCTGTGCGTAAGCAGGAACGTGATCAAGCTGAAGCTAATAGAAAGAAGAAAGATGAAGAGCGGGCAAAATATTTAGGATTAAAAATTGATGATAAAAAAGAAGTTGAAGTACCTAAAACAAAAGCATCGGATTTTGAATTAAAAGAAAGCGGAAGAATTCTCGCTGATTTAATTTTAGCAAAAGTTGGTTAACCACCCCTTGTGTCCCCCTCCTTAGTTAAGGAGGGGGAATTAAAGGGGGAGGTCAAAAAATCATGAAAACAAACGCTATCCGAATATTAGAATCAAAAAACATTTCACATTCAATAATTGAATATATATCCAACGATGAAGAGATAGATGCGGTTTCCGTTGCAAACAAAATCGGGGCGCTTCCGGAAACTGTATTCAAAACACTTGTTGCAAGAAATGACCGAAACGAAATTATTGTATTTGTTATTCCCGGTAATTTTGAATTGAACTTAAAAAAAGCCGCTACATCAAGTTATTCTAAAAAAATTGAACTGATAAAAGTTAAAGAGCTGCAGCCGTTAACAGGATATATTCGCGGCAGCGGCTCGCCTATCGGAATGAAAAAACAATACCGAACTTTCATTGATGAAACAGCCCGGCTCTACGATAAGATTTATTGTAGTGCGGGAATACGCGGCATGCAAGTCAACATTTCTCCTAATGACTTAATAAAATTAATTAATGCGGAATTTCGCGATTTAATTTAAAGAAGCTTTCTTTTGCTGTTAAATGGATTTTACTTAAATTTGCTTCCAAAATTAATGGAGATAAACCATGGCAAAGCAACAATCCTTCGCTGATAAAGCGAAAGGAAAAGTTAGGTCCACTGTTGTTAATGTGAAATTTATTAAAACCGTAAAAAGCGGTAACAGTTATAAATTTCATGAGAAGTTTGTTAAGCTTGATGATATCAGCAAAGTAACAACACTCAAATAAAAATAATTATTAGAAAACAAAGAGGCTGTCTCATAAGATGGTTTGTCATCACGAGCGAAGCGAAGTGATCTCATCTTTTGATACAGCCTCTTTCATTTTAAAGAAGAGTAATTCCGTTAATCTGCAGAAACAACTTCTATAGAAGGATTCACTTCCCGTCGCAATAAATTCTCAATTGCAACCAAAGTTCCTCTGATTGAACTGGGGCAACTACCGCAAGCGCCTTGATATTTAATCTTAAGCGTGTAGCCTTCCATTCCGGTAACTTCAAGTCCACCACCATCTCCTGCAAGTGCAGGGCGAACGCGCTGATCTAAAATTTCATTTACTTTTTTAAGAAGCGCCGTTTCTTCTTCACTGTTAGCTTGAGTTGAGATATTTTCGGCAGGTATCAACGATCTATCAAAATTTTTGATGAACTCTACGAACGGGCGTTGTATTTGTCCCCAAGCAACTTTAGCTTCTTTTTCGATCGTAATGAATTTATCCATATAAAAAACAGAAACAACACCGGCAATTTCAAAAATGCCTTTTGCCAGCGGATCATTCTGAGCTTCTTCTTTTGTTTTGAAATTGCGCGTTTCTTTAATTAATAGTTTTTCATTTATAACAAACTTAAGCGCCTGAGGATTCGGTGTAAGATCTACATCTTGAACCATTAACATATTTAACTCCTTTTCTTCCTAAACAAATAGTATTTCAAATTAGTTTCGCTGCAACATTATCAAAAATTGATTTGGGATTCAAGAGAACTGGTTAATTGGTTACACACCAAATTGTGTAAGATGATGATCAAGATGTTTATACTGCAATGAACTCCACTCGGTTGGCGTTAATTTTCCGAAAAAGGAATGCGGATTAGTTGTGCACTTTGTCTCTCCGCCCTGATGAAATTTATTTATTAGCCCAATCAGAATTTGTTTTTCTTTTTCAAATCCTTCCGTACTACCAATAATAAAACCGGGATTAGTCGGACTTTCTTTTCTAAATGGATTATCGTTAGTTGTTTGCGATTTGAAAAGCGGTCCAATCAATCTAAGAAATAATCCGGACTGCAAAATCTTTTCACCTGTCGCTGTTTGCATTCCTACAGAACAGTGCGCAAGCATCTGATCTACATTCATCTTTCCCCATTGTCTTTGTGTGCTTGGAGAAAGTTTATTTATTCTGTTAATAATTTCATCAACGTCTTCTTTTTTAAATAAAGTTTTCATTATTAACTTTCCCTTTGGTTTTAGAATTCTGCTGAATATTGTCTATCGTAATAAAATAAGATATTGATATGGTTGGAGAATTACATTACCACTTGTTTTCATAGTAGAATTATCAAGAAGATTTGTCCATGTAATGTTTTGAAGTGAAGTAGGTAATGCAAAAGTCTCTGAGGTTTTCCGCGTGTTCACTAAAATAAAACATTCTTTACCCTGGTACGATTTGGTAAATGCAACTACGTTCACATCAGAATAATCAGTGACAGTTCCTTTTTTTAATACCGGGGTGGAATTATAAAGAGAAAAAAGTTTTTTGTAAGCAGTTTTCATATCAGGATTAATATTCCAGTCAATTGGACTGCGGCTGAAAAATGGAAGCTTTGTTGGGTAGCCTATTTCCTGTCCGCTGTATATGAGAGGAACACCCCCCATAAATATTGAGGCAACTGATGCGGCTAAAGCTCCCTGCTTTCCATTAAATATTACGACGGGGGGATTATCCCATGCGGATTCATCGTGGTTTGTTGTAAATCTCAGTTTGTTACCGTTAGTTATACTTCTATATTCGTTTTGATGAGTAGTAAAAAGAAAAGATGCATTATAACCAACACGGAAAACATTTTTTAGCATTGAATAATAATCCCACGCATAATTAAGCTGAAAACCAGATGTAAAGTGATCACTTCTATTTCCTTCAGCCAACAGGATCAATTTTTTATTCGGAATTTTTTTTAGTGAATCCAGAGCCTGTTTCCAAAAAGAAAACGGAACGTAATCGGCGGCATCGCATCTGAAACCGTCCACATCAATTTCTTTAGTCCAATACTTCATAGCATTGATCATTGCTAAACGCATTTCGGAATTATTATAATTAAGATCTGCAACATCATTCCATCCGGTTCCTGCAGGAGAAATAATATTTCCGTTTCCGTCCTGTGTGTACCAGTTTTTATTAGCTATCCACGGATTGTCCCAAGCGGTATGATTAGCGACCCAATCTAATATTACAGATATTTTAAGATTGTGCGATTTGCTGATTAAACTTTTCAGATCATCCAATGTCCCAAATTCAGGATTTACTGTTAAGTAGTTTTGAACTGAGTAGGGAGAACCAAGCTGTCCAACTGATTTAAGAACTCCTACAGGATGAATTGGCATTAGCCAAATAACATTTACACCCAAAGCTTTAATCGAATCGAGGCGAGCTGTAATTCCATTAAATGTACTTTCGTTACTAAATGCGCGGAGATTTATTTCGTACATCACAATATCTTCTGTGTTGGGAACTTGGGAATTGGATAAAGGATTCTCTGTTTCCGGCTGAACAATATCATCCTTTTTGCAGCCGCTGAATGATAATACAGTAAAGAGAAGTGCAATCAAAAAAAGTTTGGGGAGGAGTTTAATTATTTGCATTTGCTTTCCATAATTCGGAATGAATAGATATTTATTTGTTATTAATGATCAGAACAAACTCACCTTTAAGATTTTTCTCTGATGCTGATTTTAATATTTCAGAAACAATTCCTCTAAAATATTTTTCCGTTGGAAGAGTTAGATCGAACGCTACAACAATTTTTGTTGAAGCACCGAATATTTTTGAAACGTCAGTTAAAATTGCTTTTAATCGGTATGGTGTTTCCATCAGAACAATTAATTCTTTAACTCCCTTTAACCTAAGTAATTCTTTTTTTCTAATTTCGCTTTTGGGTGAGAGCCAACCGGCGTAATAGAATTTAACAAGATTAAATCCTGAACCAACAAGAGCAGGCAGTAATGAACTTGCACCGGGAATTGCAACAACATCAATCTTTGCGGCAATACACATTTGAACAAGTAAATTTCCGGGATCAGAAAAAAGCGGAGTGCCACAATCGGAAATCAAAGCGGCAGATTTACTTCCTTTGATTTTTTGAAATATTTCTTGTGACGCTTCTTTTTCATTATGCTCGTTGAGTGAGTGTAATTCTTTCTCGATTTGAAAGTGAGAAAGTAATCGTCTTGCTTCTTTGAATTCTTCGCAAATAATAAAATCAACCGACTTTAGAACATTAATCGCACGTAGAGAAATATCTTCGTAGTTGCCGATGGGTGTAGAGACAATGTATAACTTTGCGTTCATATTTTTTTTTAACCGCAGAGTTCGCAAAGTTTTTCTCTGCGGTCTTTGCGTTTAGCTTTTAATCAGTTCTTTGAGAATAGAATTTAATTGGTTTTGTTCAACAATTTTTTTCTCGCCGGTTTTTCTGTTCTTCAATTCAA
Organism: Melioribacteraceae bacterium; assembly: GCA_041658245.1. Lineage (GTDB taxonomy): Bacteria > Bacteroidota > Ignavibacteria > Ignavibacteriales > Melioribacteraceae > Fen-1258. Next base: position 36,720 of record JBBAAM010000011.1, on the reverse strand, counting down.
TTTTACCGTCTTTCAAATTCTTCTCTCCTACAATTAATTGAAAAGGCATTCCAAGCAAATCAGCATCATTGAATTTGAATCCTGCGCTCGCTTCAAGACGGTCATCAAACAGCACCTCGTAACCTTCTGCAATCAAATCAATGTAAAGTTTTTCGCAAGTTTTGGAAACGAGATCGTTTTTCATGTTCAATCCGATCAAATGAATATCAAATGGATTGAGAGGTTTTTTCCAAATAATTCCTTTCTCATCATAATTCTGCTCGAGGAAGCAGGCAAAAATTCTTTCCACACCAATACCGTAACTTCCCATCACTATCGGATGTTCTTTCCCTTTTTCATCAAGATAAAGTACACCAAGCGCATCGGAATATTTTGTCCCAAGCTTAAAGATATGTCCAAGTTCGATTGCTTTGAATACATCCAAGGTTGAACCGCAGCGGATACATTTTTCTCCGTTCTCTGCAGTACGCAGATCAAAGTATTCGCATTTTGGAACATCGCGCTTCAAATCTATTCCGCCGATGTGATAATCATTTTTGTTCGCACCGCTGTAAAGATTATTTCCGTCCTTCAAAAGATTATCTGCAATTATTTTATGTGGAAAATCAATCGGTCCAATCGAACCGGCATCAGCACCGGAAATTTCTTTCAATTCTTCCGGATGAGCAGGACGAACATTCCCGCCAAGAACATTTGCCAATTTTGTTTCATTTACTTCATCGTTGCCAAGCATTAAAACAAGAACCGGTTTAGCATCATGAATATAAATTCTTGATTTAGCAGTTTCATGTTCGTCAATTTTTAAGAACTCGCAAAGTTCATCTATTGTGTGAACATTAGGCGTTGATATTTCAAGAAATTTCTTCGATTCTTTTTGACGCGGAACTGATGTAGCAACCGATTGAGCAACTTCAGCGTTGGCAGCATATCCGCATTTTTCGCAATAAGCAACAGTATCTTCGCCCGCATCACTCTTAACCATAAACTCTTCGGATTTACTTCCGCCCATTGCACCGCTTGAAGCGCCTACAACAAAATATTTTAACCCGCAGCGGTCAAAAATTTTACGGTAAGCTTTATCATGAAGAGAATAGCCAACATCCAAACCGGCTTCATCGCGGTCGAGTGTGTAAGCATCCTTCATAATAAATTGTCTTCCACGTATAACTCCGCTTCTCGGACGCGGTTCATTTCTAAACTTTGTTTGGATCTGATACCAAATTTGCGGCAGATCTTTGTAAGAAGCGATAGAACCCTTAGCATGATATGCAACTATCTCTTCGTGTGTTGGGGCTAAAACATAATCGCGGTTCTTAATATGAAAAAGAATATCTCCGAATGCTTCAACTCGTCCCGTCTGTTCCCAAATTTCTTTTGGATTTAATCCGGGAAAATGAAACTCCTGTCCGCCGATAGCATTCATCTCTTCGCGGATTATATCCATGATTTTTCTTAGAACTTTATATCCAAGCGGCAGCCATGAATATATTCCGGCTGATACTTGTCTTACTAATCCTGCACGGATCATTAAAATATGGCTTTGAATTACCGCATCATTCGGTACTTCTTTTAAGGTCGGAATAAACGATTTACTTACTCTCATAATAAATTCTTAGTTAATTCAACAATTAAAAATCCCTTCCCTTTGGGAGGGGAAAGGGATGGGCTGTTGCAAAGATAAGAAATGACAAAGCGATATGGAAATTTAGAGTGATTTTGTAAATAGATTTCAGACAAATCTTTTTCTGCTTATCTTTGAAGAGAAGAAATGACAAATGCCAAGGTATGAGCAATGACAGATTTTGATCCTGTAACCCAAGATAACCCAACGATTGATCCTAAATTTCCATCATCATTGTCTCCTGCAGTTTTCATTAGCGGCAGATCAAAAGTTTTAGGCACAATGTTTATTACTTCAGGTGAAGGACTACATCCAACTGTTTTGCTCTTAACCGGTTTTCCCGGCAATGAAGTGAATTACGATATTGCACACATGCTTCAGCGTCAAGGATTTAATGTTTTCACGTTTTATAGCCGCGGTTCATGGGGAAGTGAAGGTGAATTTTCTTGGAATAATCTTATTGAAGATATACCCGCAGCAGTAACATTTTTAAAAGACGATTTATGCAGAGAAAAATTCCAAGTAGATAAAAATAGAATTTTATTTCTTGGTTATAGTATGGGTGGATTCGCTGCGCTGTTTACCTCACTCCAATTTGATTTTATAAAAAATGTTTGTGCGATAGCGCCGTTTAACATCGGGATGTTCGGACAATTAATAACAATGAATGGAGAGATAAAAAAATATAGCGCTGAAAGAATGCAACTAGCAAAAGATTTTGTGAACTGTCCTTCTCCGGAAATACTTTTGAAGGAAATGATCCAACATAAAGCCGATTGGGATCTTATTAATCATGCCGAAAAACTTTCACAAAAAAATCTTCTTATCATAAGTGCTAAACATGATACAACAGCACCTATAGAATTGCATCATAAGCCGTTGGTTGGCGCACTCAAACTAGCAAATTCTAATGTTAAAGAGTTCATACTCGAAACAGGTCATTCATTTTCCGACAAGCGGATTCAACTGATGAGATTGATTTCCGATTGGGCAAAACAAATAAAATTTTAGAGAAAGAGCATGAATAAGAACAAGAGTTATGGCGATATGCCGGCAGAAGAATTTAAAAAGTACGGTTACGAATTAATTGATTGGGTCGCCAACTATCTTGAAAATGTTGATTCATTCCCTGTTCTGCCTAACATTAATCCGGGAGACGTGAAAAGTAAATTGCCAAATCATGCGCCGCAATCCGGCGAGCCGATAGATAAAATTATCGAGGATTTAGATAAAATTATTTTGCCGGGAACAACTCATTGGCAGCATCCGAACTTTATGGCGTATTTCAATTCAACTGCAAGCGGTCCGGGAATTCTTGCAGAACTTATCAGCGCAGCATTTAATGTTAACTCGATGCTTTGGAAATCCGCGCCAGCATCAACCGAACTTGAAGAAACAGTTTTAAACTGGTTTAGAGAAATAATTAATCTTCCAAAAGAATTTTGGGGAATTATTTACGATACCGCTTCAGTAAGTTCTATGCATGCAATTGCAGCCGCACGGGAAAATATCGGATTTGATATTCGCAAACACGGTCTGAGCGGTGTTCCTAAACTTCGTTTGTATTGTTCAGAGCATGCTCACAACTCAATTGATAAAGCGGCACTTACACTCGGTATTGGTTTGGATGGAATTAGAAAAATTCCGGTTGATTCCGAATTCAGAATGATCCCATCAAAGTTAGAGAAAGCAATCAAAGAAGATCGAGCAAATGGCTGCGTTCCGTTCTGTGTTGTTGCAACAATTGGAACAACATCAACAACAAGTGTAGATCCGGTTGAAGAGATTGCTAAAATATGCACTCGGGAAAAAATTTGGCTTCATGTTGATGCGGCACATGCCGGTGTAACTGCAATGCTGCCGGAGATGAACAAACATTTTAAGGATGTAGAACATGCTGATTCGTTTGTTGTCAATCCGCACAAATGGTTATTCGTTCCGGTTGATTTGAGCATTTTGTATACGCGCAAACCGGAAATTCTTAAACAAGCATTTTCACTTACAGCCGAATATTTGAAAACTGCGGAAGATTCATCCGTGAATAATTATATGGATTACGGAATACAGCTTGGGCGAAGATTTAGATCATTAAAATTCTGGTTTGTACTGCGTTATTTTGGTGTTGAGGGATTACAGTCGAGATTGAGAGAGCACATCCGTCTTGGACAATTTTTTGCAAAATGGATTGATGAGAATCCTAATTTTGAACGAGTTGCACCTACTCCTTTCAGCACGGTTTGTTTCCGTGCGAAACCAAACGGATGGAATGATGAAGTAAAAATCAATGAGCTAAACGAAAAATTATTGCATGCAGTAAATGCAACCGGAAAAGTTTTTATCACTCACACAAAATTGAATGGAAAATTTACAATACGATTATGTGTTTCGGGATTACGCACCGAAGAGAAACATGTTGAATTAGCATCGAATGTAATTCAAGAAACATTTCAAAAAATATTGAACGAAAGTTGAAATACATGAAGTTGACTGGTTTTTGCCGGATTGAAACCGATTGTACAAGATATGCTTAAGGTGTAATAACTTTGCATTCTTCCATTCGGGGGTGTCGCTGTTAAAATATTTTCAAAAAATAAAAATGTGTGATTGGAAAGGTTTTAGCTCGATATACAAACCGCTGTTGTAAACTTCCTCTGCAGAACGCATATATGACTGATCGTTCAATAAATCCTTAATTAAAAAGTCTTCTTGATAACCGCGCACGTCCAATTTTATCCGGCATGTTGAAAGAGTTTCCGAATAATTAACAACTACAAGACGTTTTTCATCTTTAAAGGACCAGACCCATGCAAGGATATTCAAAAATGTTGAGTTATTATCCAAAGAAGGTTCCGGATCTAAAAGAATCCACTTACCTCTATTAAAAATTTCATGTGAAGTTATAGCCAAAAGTTTATTGTAAAAACTTTTCAGAACATTATTCTGCTGTTCCTCCGGCTCTCTTCCAAGCTGCACCGGGAGTTTTATTTTTTTCCCTTCGAATTGTCCGTCATAATAAAAACGCATTCCTTGAATCGTGCTTATTATTACAGCCGCTGCTTTTGATTTATCTTTTCCAAGAATTGCGGCTGCCCGTTCTTCATCATGATTTTCAATGAATCGCAATGATTTTTTTTGATAATCATTATCGGCAAGAAGATGGTTGTGAATTTCTTTTACCGGTGCATATTTCAAACGATCGGTCAATTTCTTGTCATAAGTAAAATCGAACCCGATTTGTTGAAGATCATATTCAAGATCCCAATATGCTTCAGCGATAAAAAGAAAATCAGCTCTTTCATTTTTAATCTCTAATATCGCTTCCGTCCAGAATTCTGATTCATTCTTTTCAAAACCGTTCTTACCTAAAACTCCTCCCCAAGTATTCTTAAAAACATTGTTGAGTAAAAGCATTGACATATCGCAGCGAACACCATCGCATATTTTTGCTAAAGCAAGCAGAGTGTTGATAAGAAATTTTCTGGCTTCTTTACTGAAAATATTTATCTGGATAGTATCCTGCCATGCAGGGAAAAAAGGATCGCGGCCATGAGCAAAATATTTTTGTTCATTATGATTTGGCTGGTAAAATGTATGTGAATCCCGGTTAAAAAATTCTTTATCAACAGAAAGAAAAATGCCGGGACTGGTTTTGATTAACCTGGTGTCCGCACTAAAATGATTTGGAACGAAGTCGAGAATAAGTTTCATCCCCTTCTTATTCAAGCGGGATTTTAATTCAAGCAGGGATTTATGATCGCCAAGCTCCGAACTGATTTCGTAAACATCTATTGCATAAGGTGAACCGATCACATCTTCCCGCTTCCAGCTCTTTAATGCACGGTTGTAACTTTTTTTTAATCCTTCTTCAAAACAACATCTATCAATTACTGAATTACATGTTTTCCAAATTCCCATTAACCAGATATAATCAATTCCCTTTTTCGCAAGATCGTCCCAGTATGAATTCGGCACATCGTTCAAAGTTGATTTGATAATACCTTGATCAAATCTTCGGAGCCAAATTCGGGTATTAATTTCGTAAAGTGATTGATTGTATAGCATTTTCAATTCATATTTGCTTGTTCTTTGAACCGAGTAGTGATTTTTTTTCGTCCTGCAATTCTTGATTTCGTTTCATCATTTCTAAATGCAGCCGTTCGTCTTTGGAATCCGAAATGAATTGATTGTTCAGTTTGATCTGCTGATCAATTTGATAAAGAAGAAAATTTTTTATTGTCTCCAGTGCATGATCTAATGTATCTTTTTCAATTTTGCCGTTAAAAGAAAGTTCATCCCACTTTTTACTTATTGATTCATCAGCAAGAGTTAATTCAAAAATAAATTCTTGTAAGTCTTCATCATCAATTTTATCAATTAAATAAGCCGGGGAATATTTCTGCTCATTGAACCCGTCCCTAACAATCTCGGCAAGCTTCCTCATGCTATGATCATTATAATTTTCAACGGAAATTTTATCAAGAATATGAGAAATAATTTCTTCTTCGCCGCTGTAAAGTAAACGGATCAATTCTTTCTCGTAAGGATTTTCGTCTGCTGATTTTGAAGACAATGCAAGCTGTGATTGAGCCTGCTGAACTGCGCTTCTCTGATCGGGACGAGCTGTTGAAGCAGTGCTCCTTTCTTTTTGCTGTTGTAAAAATGTATTGAGTTCAGATTCAATTAACTTCTCTCGCAAATTAAATCTCTTGGCAATGGTCTTCATCAATAAATTTCGCTTAAGTTCATCGCCAACCAAAGCTAAAGTATTCACAAGTTCTCGTATAGCTTTTGTCGTTTCTGCAGGGTCTTCAAATAAACCTTGTTCTTCAAATTGTGCCGTTTGATATTCCAAGAAGTTCTTTGCGCGGGTTACTTCTTCTTCAAATTTTTCTTTTCCGTATTTGATGATATACGAATCCGGATCCTCGCCTTTTGGCAAAGCAATAACTTTCACTTCAAAGTCCTGCTTCAGTAATATCTCAATACTTCTTAGCGATGCTTTTTGTCCGGCAGGATCAGCATCAAAAAGAATTATAGTGTTTTTAGTGAATCGAGAAAGAAGCTGAACTTGTTCTTCCGTTAAAGATGTTCCGGAAGATGCAACTACATTTTTTACTCCGGCTTGATATAAGGAAACCAAATCCATATATCCTTCAACAAGAATTGCGCGGTCTAATTTTCTTATATCATCTTTTGAGTGGAACAATCCATACAGAGAACGTCTCTTAGAATAAATTTGTGATTCAGGTGAGTTTAAATACTTAGCGGCATTCTCTTGATTTTCTAAAATACGTCCGCCGAATGCAATTACTCTTCCGTTTGGTGAGAAGATAGGAAATATTACACGCCCGCGGAATTTATCGTAATACTCGCCTTTATCGTTGATGTCAATCAACCCAAGAAGTTTTGCTTTAGCAAGATCAACTTTATTTTCTTTAGCGTGAGCAAGAAAATTGTCCCATCCGTAAGGAGCGTAACCTATCCCAAAAGTCTTTTGTGTTGGCTGTTTGATGTTCCTTCTTTTTAAATATTCTCGTGCTGTTTCGCCATCGGAACTTTTTAACAAGTTATCTGAAAAGAATCTAGCTGCTAAAACATTTATTTCATATAATTCTTCAAGTTCATTTTGCTGTGCATCGGAAGGATGGCTTTCAAAATCTATCTTTATTCCAAGATGTTCAGCAATTTCTTCAACCGCTTCAACAAAAGAAATATTTTTGAATTCCATTAAGAACTTAAAAGCATTTCCTCCGGCTCCGCAGCCGAAGCAATGATAGATCTGTTTATCTTCGCTTACTGTAAATGATGGAGTTTTTTCTTGATGAAATGGACACAGTCCTACAAAGTTCTTTCCGCGCTTACGTAAATGAACATGACCGGAAATCAGATCTACAATATCCGTAGAGTTTCTTATATCTTCGATCTTTTGTTCGGGGATACGCATAAAATTAAGCTAATCCATGTTGTTTATTTGTCTATTCTAAAAATTAAGTTCCCAACCTCTGATCTCATTAGTTTTTTTTATGTATTCAATGTGAGGTCGATCATTAACTGCAGGTGGAAGTATGATGTATGGTCGGAGATACCTAACAAAATCTTCTACGCCATCAGTAAGCTTCTCGGCAGATAATTTCTCTATCTTTTTATCATTGTGTACAATTTGATATTCCATGTTAATAGTCACGAGAGACCTATCAAATGCACGGTGATGTAATGCGCACATTGAAATTCCATTACATGTCTCGTCGGTGCTTTCGGAATAGCTAACTGGTAAGATATGGGCAGCATCAACTAATTTTAATTGCAAACCACAGAAAGCACATTTCTGTGAATAAGCATTTAATACCCTTGCTTTAAATCCATTATCGCTAATCTTTTTTGTAACACTAGTAACTGTTAATTGTCTCGGAGGAGAAATACTTTCAATAATTGTATCATTAATTTCATTTGGTCTATTTGCAATATTTTCTAATGCTTCGAAATCATTTTTTGATTCACCAAATGAATGTAGGGACTCTAAATTTCTTACATACTCAACAAAAAAATCTGTCCTGAAGGCAATTGCTGTTTCTTGATTTTCCTTAGTCCATGGTGAAAATCCATTAACGTAAGCTTTTCTTAAAGCTGCTTCTCTTATTTGAATTGAGGGGGAAAAACCAAGATTACCTATGTGTTTGTTAAAATCGAAACCAGCAAATACATTTCCTTCTTCCCACCAACCTAATATTAATGTCTTTCCGCCAACTTCTGCTTCAAAATGATCTACACCTGTAATTTGGATTCTATATTCATCAACCGGCCTTGCCGAACCACCCCCATGAGTTAAATGCCAAATATAAATCCGAATATTATAGCTTTCTTTTTCGTTGTAAATTTTTAGTCTAAATGGATGATACTTGGGATCAGACAAATAAAAGACATCCCACCCATCCTCATTTATAGAATTAACTATTTTCTCTAACAAACTATATTTTTGATGTCTATGCACTACGTTTGCTCGCGAATAAATCTTGCTGATCTTTGAATCTGAATTTACTTCCCTCTAAATAGTCTTTTCTAATTTCTATTGACAACCATTTTCTATTAAGAATTTCAGCTGCATAACCAGTCGTATTCGATCCAGCAAATGGATCTAAAACAATATCATCTTCATCTGTTAAAAAGTTTATAAAAAATGTTGCAAAATCTTTGGGGAACCTAGCTGGATGAGGTTTCAGTCCATGTTTTTTACATAACTTCAAGTATTGACTGTTTGATTCTGTATTTGCTAACTCTAGTAAATTTGGAGGTATTGCACCATTATTGTTTTTAGAAAAATTTTGTGAAATATCGTGTCCACTTGGTCTTAGTTTGGCTTTATATCCATTCTTTAATAATAGTTTCATGCTTGCACTATATGGTTTCAATATTTTTTTATTATCCGCTTTGGGATAAGGATTTTTTGATAACCACCAAACTACATTAACTGAATCTTTGACTCTGATTCGTCGAACAGTAACCCACTCTGCTGGTGAAGGTAATCTAGATGGATTATAATGAAAAAACTCTTGGGCTAAGTAAAAATTTAATTCATTACATAAGTGAATTAAAAGCTCATATTGATAAATGCTTTTGACAGGAAACCCTGGTAAATATGCACTACCCAAGTCTAAAACAAAAGAACCATTTTCGGTTAAGATTCTCTTGAATTCTACTGCAAATGTAGTAAACCATTCAACATATTCTTCAGCAGATTTATTACCATACTCTTTTTTTCTTGTTAAAGCAAAAGGTGGGGACGTAAAGATTAGATTCACTGAATTATCTTTAATCTTTTTTAGAATTGGTAAACTGTCACCACAAATCGCATGGCCATTATTCATACTATAATATGGGATAGGCAATGAATTATATTCAAAAATTTTTTGTAAGAAATCACCTTCGCGAACTAGCTTTTTCTTTGAACTGGTCATTATTACTCATGGAAATTTAAAAGGAAATAAATCACTACTTCATATTAAGTATTTTTAGAAAACAATTCACGATTAACTGTTAACATATAACAGATTGCCGATCAAAATTTATATTTGTATTTTGATTATTGAAACAAGAAAGAGTTAAATTTTTGATTAAGAAAAGTGTTCTGCTGATCCTTCCGGCACAAAAATTCAACGAAGAAGAATATCTAATTATTACCAATGCTCTCGAAAGAGCGGATATAAAAATATTTATCGCATCGGATTCATACTCACTCTGTATCGGTTCAAACGGATTAAAAGTTAAGAATGATGTCCAGCTTTATAACATTCACGAAAGTAATTTTGCCGGATTAATACTAATCGGCGGAAGCGGTATGAGAAATTATTGGGATGATCCGGTTATTCAATCAACCGCTCAAAAATTTTCTAAAAGTAAAAAGCCGATCGGTGCAATCTGCAGTGCTCCAATTATTTTAGCTAAAGCCGGAATACTTTCCGAATGTGCTACTTGCCATTCGGATGATAGAAAGGAATTGGAAAAACAGGGTGTTGATTATAAAGATTCGCCTGTTGTTGTTCAGAAAAATATAATTACGGCACAAAATCCCCTAGCCGCTCCTGAGTTCATCAAAACATTTTTATACGAACTTGCAAAAACAAATTAGAACTTCTTGCCATTTATTCTTGTTAATTATGTTGCATCGTGATTGAAAAAATTACAAAATATTGTAATAGTCTAACTCAATATTCCCGCTACAAAACCCGCGAAGTTTTTATCGGTGATGTTCCTCTTGGTGCTACTAACCCGATTCGTATTCAATCAATGACAACCACCGATACAATGAATACAATTGCGACTGTTGAACAATCTATAAGAATGATTAAAGCGGGTTGTGAGTATGTCCGCATCACTGCACCAAGCATCAACGAAGCAGGAAATCTTCGGAATATTAAAAATGAATTACGTAAGCGCGGATATAAAACACCCCTCATTGCAGATATTCATTTTACTCCTAATGCCGCAGAACTTGCAGCGCGAATTGTTGAAAAGGTAAGAGTGAATCCCGGTAATTATGCCGATAAGAAAAAATTTCAAGTTTTTGAATACACAGATGCAGAATATCATTCCGAACTTGACCGAATAAGAGAAAAATTTTCTCCGTTAGTAAAGATTTGTAAAGAGTATGGAACAGCAATGCGTATCGGGACTAATCACGGTTCATTATCAGACCGTATTATGAGCCGTTACGGAGATACACCGAATGGAATGGTTGAATCTGCTTTAGAATTTCTGCGTATATGCGAAGACTTAAATTATCATAATATTGTTTTATCAATGAAGTCCAGCAATCCTCAGGCAATGGTTCAAGCTTACCGTTTACTGATTCAAAGGATGGAATCTGAAAACATGAATTACCCATTACACCTCGGGGTAACGGAAGCAGGTGATGGTGAAGATGGAAGGATTAAATCTGCTCTTGGAATCGGAACATTACTCGAAGATGGAATCGGTGATACAATCCGCGTCTCATTAACAGAAGAACCGGAATTTGAAGTACCTGTTGCAATTTCATTAGCGCAGAGATATCAAGGAAGGGAAAGCCACTCACAAATATTTTCGATTGACGAAACACCTAAAGATCCATTCATATACCAACGAAGAGAAACATTTGAAGTTGCAGCAATTGGCGGCACGACTGTTCCAAAAATAATTTCGGATTTCAGTGAAGAAGGAATCATCAATTACAAAGATCTAGCTCAAATCGGTTTCACTTACGATCCTATAACAGATAAATGGAATATGACCGATCAGGCAAGCGATCTTTTATTCATAGGAAATAATGATTTACATTTTGAATCACCGACCGTTTTAAAAGTAATTTACAATTATGAAAAATGGTCTTTGCTCAAAGATAAAACAAAAGGATTCTCTTTCTATTCCTCAATTGAACAATACAAGTCTGCCGGAAATAAATCATTTGTTCTAAATTTTGTTGAAATGAATCAGCGATCAGCTTTCAGCGATCAGCTTTCAGTAATAGCAAATGATCAAACGGTTGTTTTAGTTTTATCAACAGAGAATCTTCACGGTATGGCAGAACAGCGCCGTGCTTTTTTTGAGTTGATGCTTAGAAACATAAAAAATCCGGTTTTCATAAAACGATCATATGAAAAAATGGATGAAGATAATTTCCGATTATATGCATCTACAGATTTTGGTTCTTTGTTAATTGACGGCTTGGGCGATGGAGTTTGGTTAACCGGGAAAAATCAATCGAACAATAATTTTGAAGAAGGATTTATTAACAGAACTTGTTTTGGAATTCTTCAAGCCGCGAGGACAAGAATTTCTAAAACAGAATATATTGCGTGTCCTTCTTGCGGAAGAACTTTATTTGATCTAGTTGAAGTAACAAACAAAATCCGTAAACGTACCGAACATTTAAAGGGCGTTAAAATTGCGATTATGGGCTGTATAGTAAACGGACCGGGAGAAATGGCAGATGCAGATTTCGGATATGTAGGTTCCGGACCCAATAAAATAACGCTTTACCACGGCAAAGATATTGTGCGTAGAAATGTGAATTCCGAAAATGCTGTAGATGAATTAATTGAGATTATTCGTGAAAAAGGGAGCTGGATAGAACCAGCTAAAATTTGACACCATATATTAGTTTGAATCTTATACGCGTTTATGGTATATTTTGTGTGCAAATATGAGAAAATTTTTAATCAAATCAGGCAAAAGAAAGAACACAGAACTTTTAAATAGAGGATTCTGATTACCAAATGCACTCACAATATCATGAGTGCATTTTTTTTATATATGATAGTTGGAGATTTGACAAAATATCTAGATGATTGGGCACCGCCTGGAGCCGCTTGGGAGAAGGACAACGTTGGACTTCAAATTGGCTCAAGGAGGCAAAAAATCAAAAGCATCATGCTCTGTATTGAGCTTAATGATGAAGTCCTAAAAGAAGCCCTTCAAAAAAATTGCAACTTTATATTTACTCACCACCCTCTCATATTCAAACCAATAAAAAACTTAGATACTGAAAATAATTCCTTAGCAAAACTGATTGAAAAATTGTTCAAGCATAACATCAGTGTTTATTCTGCTCACACAAACTTTGATTCCATAAAAGACGGTGTATCATTCGAACTTGCTAAAGCTCTAAAATTGAAAAATATCCGATTTTTAGAAAATGAAGAGAACAATCAATTCAAAGTAGTAACGTTTATTCCTGCAACAAGCTTAGATAAAATTTCGGAAGCAATATTTTCGGCAGGCGGAGGAATAATCGGAGAGTATGAGAATTGTAGCTTTAGATCTTCCGGAGAAGGAACATTTAAGGGAACTGCTAAATCTAATCCTCAAGTAGGAAAGAAAAATCATTTTGAGAATGTGAATGAAATTCGGCTGGAAGTTATAGTTGATTCTTGGAAATTGAATCAAGTAATTTCTGCAATTTTAAAAAACCATCCTTATGAAGAACCAGCGTATGATATTTATCCTCTTAAAAATAAAAATATGAATTTTGGTGCCGGGGCAATCGGTGAACTTGAGAAAGGAATGAATGAAAATAAATTTTTATCGTTCGTTTCAAAATCGTTAAAAACAAAAGCTCTGAAATATTGTGAAGGAAGAGGAAAAGCAGTTAAAAAAGTTGCTGTCTGCGGCGGATCGGGTTCTGAACTATTGGCACAAGCTATTTCAGAAGGAGCGGATGCTTTTGTTACTGCGGATATAAAATATCATACTTATCAAGACGCCGAAAGAAAAATTTTATTGATAGATGCCGGTCATTATGAAACCGAAATTATTTCATTAAAAGCTGCTCAACAGGTAATTAATAATTTTGTTCCAAAAAGCAGCGGTATAAAAGTTTTAAAATATTCGGGTAGTACTAACCCGGTCAAGTTTTATAAACAATAAGGAGTCAACTTTGATAGAAAAACTCTCGATTCTATACGAACTTCAACTGATCGATAATCAACTCGATGAACTTGAAGAATTGCGTGGCGATCTTCCCGCAGCAGTTAATGATCTGAAATTTCAGATCAATACTATTGAAGAGCAAATTGAAACTAAAGAAGCTGAAAAGAAAAGCTCTATCAGTAAACGCAAACAGAATGATGAAGATGTTGACCGGATTAAAGCCAATCTTAAAAGGTTTAAATCCCAGCTTTACCAGGTACGTAATAACAAAGAGTATGATGCTCTTACTAAAGAGATTGATCATAGTGAAGAACAGATTACAAAACTTGAAGCGGAAAGTTCAGCACTTGAAGATCTTGTTCAGAAATTAAAAAAAGAAATTAATGAAGTTGAACCGCAGCTCGATACTCTTTCAAAAGATTTGAAGGAGAAAGAAACTGAGCTAAAACAAATCATCAAAGCTAATGAGCGCGAAGAAGCTCGGTTAAAAGATAAACGCGATAAACTTGCAGTAAAAGTCCGGAAAGCAGATTACAATACTTACAGCAGAATCCGTAAAGCACTTGGCGGAAAAGCTGTAGTTCCACTTATAAGAGCAGCGTGTTCCGGATGTCATAACGTGGTACCGCCGCAGAGACAGCTTGAGATCAAATCAAGTAAGAGATTTTTTTCTTGCGAATCATGCGGTAGGATATTAGTCTCGCCAGATGTTGCAGCTGATGTTGAAAAGAAAATTAAGTTTTAGTTTTTCATTGCTACAAGAGGCTGTTTCAAAAGAGCAATTGTCATCACTAACGAAGCAAGGTGATCTCTTTTGGGGAAAATAAATTTGAGATTACTTCGTCGTAAACCTGCCTTCGGTGGGCAGGCTGCTCGCAATGATAGTTCAATTTACTTTTGAAACAGCCACTTCTATTATTTATATCTCTCACAAAATAATTTTCTCAATTGGAATTCTATTCTCTTCTTTTAAATCTAATAAAGCATTTACCAAATGAACAAACTTGAACTTCTGAATATCCTTTAATCTAATCTCTTCTTCTTGAATAGTGCCATCAGCGATAAGCTTTGCTCTCTTAGTCCCTTTCAGCAGATGTGATGAAGGCGTGAAATATTTTATTCCGTCAAAAAAAACAACATTTGAAAAGCTAGTATCAGTTACAAATCCATTTTTGATAATTAATATTTCGTCTGCTTTAGCTACTGAAAGATGTTTTTCTATTTCGGTTCTGTCTTCATATTTATGAGCATAAATAATATCATCATCTCGCACGAGTTGCAACGAACTAATTTTCTTCTTACTATATTTATGAAAATCAACGCTAATAATCTCTACTGTATAAATAATCCTGCACTTATAAAGTTCATTTGATAAATCATCTGGTACCAAAATGATTTTGCTAAGATCTATTTGCTCTTTAGCATTAAAGAGTTCAGCACGTGAGTTATTCATTCGAACATTATGGTATTCGATATTATACAATCTCTTGTTATATACTTTTATACTTTCAAGCAATCGGGACATAAACTTTATCTAATAGTTCTTGATATTCAGATTTAGCATCACTTAAAAATGTAATGCCTCCGCCACTCTTGTAAAAATATTTTTCATCTTCCTTTTCAATGAATCGTATCATTACAGCACTATCGAGGACAGAGCCATCATAGTATCCCAAAATGCCAGTGTAGTATCCTCTTGAATATATTTCCACATCATTTATTATCTCAACAGTTTTTTTCTTTGGGGCACCGCTAATAGAACCTGCGGGAAGTAAAGTAAATATCATTTCGCCTATTTTAGTGTTGTAATTTTCTTCTAGTGTTCCAGTTATTTTTGAACTTACCTGCAATAATGATTTATCATTTGTAACTATTTTTTCCACATAACGGTAATTCTCAACCTGTACATTACTTGAGATCATACTTAAATCGTTTCTGATTAAATCAACAATCGTATTATGTTCTGCTGTTTCTTTTTTATCGTTAAGAATAACTTCTTCAGCATTAGGAATTGAACTATTTATAGTTCCTTTCATAGGATATGATGAAATAGTGTTTTCTTCTATTCTTACAAAAGATTCCGGTGAGAATACAACAAATTTGTTTTTATAAAACAATTTATATTTTGCGTTACTTAACAAAAAAATCTCTTTAAGTATTAGGTTCGTTTTTATCTCGGTCGGAAAAGTTAAATTGAGAAGATAGGTATTGCCGTCTCGAATTTGTTTTAATACTTTGTCAAACGATTTTTTGTAAGTTTCAAACGGAACCGGATATTTTTCAAATTGAATATTCTTGCGCGGGAATGATTTTACTTCGTAATTTTTTCTCCCGTTAATATTGAAGAGAATCTCCGATGGATCTACTTCATTCAGTTTAATGATTTGCGGTTCAAGCATATCAAAATCAATAATGAACAGAAAGGGAATTTTATTCTTCCCATATTCATTCATAGTTTCTAGTGCAAGTGATTTATTAATGTTCATATATTAAAGATAATGAATAGCAAAATATTAATAATAGATAATCAAGATTCCTTTACTTATAATTTACGTCAAATCGTTGAAGAATTTCATTACGATTATACTATTATTAAGAATAATGAACTTACCCTAGATGAGACCGATAAATTTTCAAAAATATTAATTTCACCTGGACCCGGAATTCCCGAACAAGCAGGACTTGTGAAAGAAGTCATCAAACAATTCGCTCCTTCAAAAAGCATCTTGGGAGTTTGTCTGGGTCATCAAGCAATAGCTGAGGTATTCGGCGGAAACCTTTATAATTTTTCAGATGTCTGCCACGGCATTTCAACTAATGTAGAAGTAATTGATTCGGGTGATTACTTGTTCAATAGTATTCCGCAAAATTTTGATGGTGGATTGTACCACTCATGGGCTGTTTCTAAAAATAATTTTCCGGATTGCTTAAAGATCACCTCGATCAGCAAAGATGATGTTATCATGTCTCTCTCACATATTGAATATGATGTGAAAGGTCTACAATTCCATCCGGAGTCAATTATGACTAAACACGGAAAGCAAATTATTAACAACTGGTTAAATCATTAGAACTTTCTAAAGGTGGTTATTATCTTTCCGGAAAGTTTTGCAATATCTTCTTTTGAAAATCCTTATCCCAAATTCCTTTTACCTTTCCGTCTTTTAACCAATATATTCTCGGTGGAGACTGCCCGATAAAATTTAAAAACTCATTCATACTGATCATGTGATAAGGAAAATTAAATTTGGTCATCGTCTTAAATGAATCAACGGTAACATTTCCCTCTTTAAAAAGAAGAGCGTATAACTTAGGAAGTTTGTTAGTTTGATTTTTTATTTCGGATAATTCTTTCGCAAGAGTTTGACAGTGATCGCATTCTAAATTTAATATTACTAACAGTTTTTCTCCAACTGAAAGATCAACCCTTCCTTCTCCTTCAAAGTTCGTATAATTGGCAAACTTAAATTCTTTCTGAGAATTAACCGGAAGAAATACAAAAACCGAAGCTACACAAAGAACAACCACCGTTGGTGCCACAAAATATTTTTTCTTCTCGTTCGTAAATTTGAAAAGTAAAATCAGAACGACTATCATAATAATATTTTTCACAATTGATTCAAGCGGAGACATTTTTATCATTTCGCCAAAGCATCCACAGTTCTGTGCATCTTTCAAAATAAAACCTGTATAGACAAGATAACCAGTGAATGAAATGAGAAATAGAAACGAAATGGGAATTACAATTCTTTTTAAGGAGAATGGTTGAAAAAATAAAAGCCCGAGCGCAAATTCAAAACCAATTAACACACGAACAATTATTGCAGCAGTCTCGCGTGCGGAAACAATTCCATGATCAACTAAAATTATTTCTGTTAAACCGGGCGAAATAAATTTTGTATAAGCTGAGAAAAGAAATACAGCTCCTAATATAAATCTGAGTAGCAGTGCAAGTTTAGATTTCATTTCAGCTCATTGATATCATTTAATAAATAGCAATGGTTATGATTAGTCATTCCAATCTTCGGGTAATATTCGATGGCGGCAGGCGCTGCAAGAAGAATTATTTTGGCTTCTCCGCACTCAAGTTTTGTCCGCTTTATTAACTCTTTACCGATTCCAAGTTTTTGATAATTCTTTCTAACAGCTAAATCGGAAAGATAAGTGCAGTAAGAAAAATCCGTAAGCGATCGGGAAACACCAACTAGTAAACCATTATCACGTGCGGTAACAATCAAATTTGTGTTCTTTAACATTTTAGAAATTCGTTCACGGTTATCAACCGGACGCCGCTCACCAAGTGTTGAATCAATAAGACAACCAATAAATTCATCAACACTTAATTCATTTTCTATTTTATATTCTATTTGCATTCTCCACTCAATATTATGGTAGAAATATAATAAATAAATTTTTCGATTGGAGTTAAGAACCGGAGACATATATATGTATACTAAAGGGTTTTTGTTAATGATTGAAAGAGTAAATTATTTCTTTGAGAAAAGTATTGTCTATAAGTTCTCTGCTTTTACACGATTGCGCATTGTAGCGATTGTAGATTTAAGTGTATTTATTAGTGATTTGTATTTTTCATCATTTTGAAGAGAGTTCATCAAAGGATCTATTAAAGCCCAACGGTATTCCCGAAATCCGAGTTCAAGCGACCTTTGAAGAAATTTAAGTGCCATTTGATTCTTTCCAACTACACAATATGCCGCTGCTGTATAATAAGTTATAGTTCCTTCAGAATATTGATTCGGATCTTCTGTATCAGCAGTAAGATAACTACTAAGTATTTTTTGGGCTTCGGCACGCTGGTTTAATTTTATAAGTACATATGAGAGCTTAATACCTGCTGCACTCATTAATGAAGTAAGCTCTGCCACTTTTTCATAATATTGTTTTGCTAATTTATAATTGCCTGCTATTAGTTCGATATCTCCTACTGTTTCATATACAGCGGGAACGTCCGAATAATTAGAGAGTAATTTATTAATACGTGCACGTGCCTCATCAAAGCGGTTTGTGTATAAATCAATATAAGTTAAAATAATATTTGGGAAAAAGAATTCAGGTTGAAGTATTAGCGCTTTATTCAGCCAGATAGCTGCAAGACTATCATAACCTAAACTGAAATATTGTACTCCCATGTTTGAAGAATACCGGGCAAATCCAGGATCTGTAATCACCGCTTTCTTCGTCCATTTCAACGCTTCATCAAATAAACCATATTGATAGTATATATATCCGACGTTTGCAATAGCAGCTCCATAATTAGGATTGAGTTCAACAGCTTTAATATATTGAGTTAATGCCGCTGGATTATTTCCCTTACTTGTATATACATCGCCCAATGCTTTGTATCCTTCTGCAAGATTCGGGTTAATTGAAATTGCTTTGCTGCTGAGTGTTAAAGCTGAGTCAATCCATTCTTGGGATGAGTCATAATATTTTTTTCTGCCATAAGCGCCTGCCAAACCAGCATATGCTAAAGCATAATTTGGATCGAGCTTAAGAGCATTTCTAAAAAGCTCGATTGCTTTTTCATTGTCCTGTTTTGTATAACGATAAAAATAATCACGGCCTCTGAGATAGAATGTATATGCATCTAAATTAACCGTGCTTTTATTCTCAATTTGCTCGAGTTCTTTTGGCGAGAGAATAGCTTGTAAAGATGCTGCAATATTTTTTGCTACTTCAGTCTGAATTGCAAAAACATCTTTCAGTTCACGGTCGTATGTTTCAGCCCAGATATGTTCATCCTTCCTTGCATTGATTAGCTGTCCTACAATTCTTACTCTGCCTCCTGCGCGGCGGACGCTTCCTTCCAGAATTGTTGCAACGTTAAGTTCTTCGCCAATTTGACGTAAGTTTTTCTTTGTATTTTTGTATTGCATCATAGACGTGCGCGAAATTATCCTAAGATCACTAATTTTTGAAAGCTGTGTAAGAATATCCTCCATTATACCATCGCTGAAGTATTCATCTTCTTTATTGTCGCTAAGATTTTTGAACGGAAGCACTGCAATAGTTTTTGCATCGCTGGGAAGAAGTCGTACACCGCCTAGACCCGTTATCCATACAATGATAACAACAGCAATGAGCAGTGAAATAGAATAAAGGACTATTTCTTTCTTCTGAATCTTCTGTTTACCTTCTAAATTATGATGCCATGCAAATACGATTGCGGAGGGAATTCCACAGATAATTACAGTTAGAATACAATCAAATAGAATCATAGGAAGGTGATAAACGCCAGAAAAAAGGTTAACAACACCAAGTACAGTAATCCCGGAACTGATATAAATTATTAGTGTTTTACGAAGTTTACGTGTTTTTATTTCTTGATAGAGCTGCTTAAAAGAAATCATAAAGGTTAATCGGCTTATTAACTTTTTACTCGGATGTATATTTTATAACAACACTTAAATCAAAGTAACCAGAACAACTCTTCAGATACAATCGGATAATGTTACAAAAAAATTAACAGAAAGAAGTTTATTTAGCAATAAGAATATGAGCGATATTAATTTCTTGTGTTCAATCAAAAACACTTTAAAAATTTATGAAAGAATTTCTTTTATTGCAGAAGGAAGATTTTCAATCGGAATAATATCTATAGTAGTTTTACTCTTGATCGCTTTGTAATTATTAGAAGGAATAACAACTTTTTTAAAACCAAGTTTTGCTGCTTCTTGAATTCTTTTATCAATATTACTTACGCTTCTTACTTCACCACCGAGACCAACCTCGCCTATAACAACAGTATCATTATTTGCAAACTTATTAGTAAAGTTGGAAGCAATTGCACAGCATACTGCAAGATCAACTGCCGGTTCATCAATCCTAATTCCGCCGGCAATATTTAGAAAAACATTTTGAGCTGACAATCGAAGGTTTGCTCTTTTCTCAAGAACAGCAAGCAATATTGAAAGTCTGCGGTAATCAAATCCAGTTGCTACACGCTGTGGATTTCCATACGAAGAAGGTGTAACAAGAGCTTGTACTTCAAGAAGGATCGGGCGTGTGCCTTCTATACTGGAAGTTACAACGGAACCTGTAATTTCTTTTTCGCGCTCGCTTAAAAATATTTCACTCGGATTTTTAACTTCATGCAATCCGTCATCATGCATTTCAAAAATGCCTATCTCATTTGTACTGCCAAAACGATTTTTCTGCGCACGTAATATTCTATATGAATAACTTCGTTCTCCTTCAAACTGCAAAACGGTATCAACAATATGTTCAAGAACTTTTGGTCCGGCAATTGCTCCATCTTTCGTAACATGCCCTACAAGTATAATAGCACAATGTTTTTTCTTAGCAAGCTGCATCAACTCGGATGTGCATTCACGGATTTGTGTAATTGTTCCGGGTGGGTTATCAAAATCTGGTTTATATGTTGTTTGAATTGAATCAACAATTACAACTTCCGGTGCATATTTTTCAATTGCATTCAGTATTATATCAAGGTCTGTTTCCGTAAGAACAGAAATTTTTTCGGAATGTGTTTTCAATCTCTTTGCGCGGAGATTGATTTGATTTGCAGATTCCTCACCGGTTACATACAAAACTTCACCGTTAATTTTTGCCGCTGCCTGCATAACTAAAGTGGATTTACCTATTCCAGGGTCGCCGCCTAACAGCACAACCGAGCCGGGCATTAATCCTCCGCCCAGAACGCGGTCAAACTCAACTATATTGGTTTTAATTCTTTCTTCGTTTTGATCTGTGATTGTGTCCAATTTAGAAATATTTATTTCACCGCTGTATTTCTTTTTACCCCCTTTTTTTTCTTCAATCAATTCTTCAGTAAATGTATTCCAACTATCGCATGAAGGACATTTACCAAGCCATCTTAGAGCTTCGTATCCGCAGCTTGAACAAATATATTTAATTCTATTTTTAGCCATCAGAACCCTGTGCGTTGAATGAATTTTTGAATTACATGGTCTTTACTGTTTAGTACTTCCTCATACGTTCCGGTAAAATAAATTTTCCCTTCGTGCATCATGGCTATTACATCCGCAGTGTTCTTTACGCTAAACATATCATGTGTTACAATAATTGAAGTAACATTAAGTTTCTCATTTAATGATTTGATCAGCTCATCAATGGAATCGGACATTATCGGGTCAAGTCCTGTTGTGGGTTCATCATACAAAATATAATCCGGATTTGTTACAAGAGCGCGTGCAAGTCCCACACGCTTTTTCATTCCGCCGGAAAGTTCTGATGGTTTTAGTTTTTGTGTTCCGGGTAAACCAACAAGCTCAAGTTTCTCTGCAACTATTGTATGAATTTTTTCTTTTGAATAACCGAAATTATTCTCAACTAAAGCTAGAGCAACATTTTCTTCAACAGACATAGAATCAAAAAGAGCCCCGCCTTGAAACAAATATCCAAACCGGCGGCGAACTTCATAAAGTTCTTTTCGTTCAAGTTCATTCACGATCTTACCTTCAAATTTTATAAATCCGTCATCAGGAAATAATAGACCAACGATGTGTTTCAAGAGAACACTTTTTCCGCAGCCGCTTCTACCTATTACTGCAAGAGATTCTCCCTCTTTAATATTTAGATTGATCCCGCGTAAAACGTGATTGCTTCCAAAACTTTTGTGAAGATTATTAATTTCGATCATGATGTGTAGAAACTTATTAATATCTAAAGTGAATATATAAAAGAAAAGAATTCAATTCGACTTCGTGAGTTTGTTCAATATTATATGCCCAAAAATAATAAAGCCCGATTAGTATTTGTAACCGGGCTTTATTCATTTAATAATAACTTATAATTACGGATTCAATCCGGTATGGCACTCTGCACAATGCATTTCTTTCCATGCTTCACCGGCTTCTTCTCCCGGGTGTCTAAATGGAAGAACTGAATTAACAGAAGAAAGTTCAAGTTTATCGGGCGGTCCTTGTGCATTTATACTATGGCAAAGATTACAATCTTTTTTGATTAACCTTCCCTGTTGGGTTGAATGATTATCATTATGACATCTGAAGCATCCCATAAATTCCATATGCCCAATGTTGTTCGGATAAACGCTCCATTTGACCTTCATTTCTGGAAAAATATTTTTCTTATATGCTTCTTGGATTCCGGCAACAGCTCTATCAACCAAATATTTTTTGTTGGCATAAATGTCCGGATATTTTTCTTTATAAAATGAATTGATCTTATTCTTAATAACGATCATTGCTGTATCAGTTGTTGAATAATCGGTTCCTAAAATATCCATTGCTTTAGATTTGATCGAAGGAAGTTCTTTCGGAATAGATCCCGCAGTGATTGCATTATTAATAAAAAATACGGGCGGTTGATAATTATGTGACGGACGATTGTGGCAATCCATACAATCCACTACTCGAGTTGCCATTGTATCAAGAGATTTTGCATCAACGCTTTCATTCTTATCTTGATAAACAAAAACTTCACCGGTTTTTAGATTTGTATACCTGACCCAAGGAATATTTTCTCTTTTCTTATCTGAAGATTTATACTCTATCTTAACATCAGGATTGATGTGCCAGTGAATTCCTTCCTGCAGACCTAATGCACTTATAGGTGCTCCGATCTTCATTGTTAAAGTAATATCCCACTCACTATTATTTTCATCTGCGAGGTAATGTTTTTGTGTAACGAGTTTTCGGGAATAAAATTTTTGAGGCCAATGGCATTGCTCACATGTTTCCCGTGCCGGACGTAAATTTGATATTGGTGTTTCTATCGGTCTTGGAACAGTGCCTAACGTAACGGCATACACTTGATACATTCCGGATAGCTTAGATCTTACGTACCAATCAGCTCCTTCACCAACATGACAAGCAACGCAAGCAACTCTAGCGTGTGGAGAATTTTGATATGCAGTGTATTCGGGCTGCATAACACTGTGGCATAGTTTACCGCAAAACTCAACCGACTCTGTATAATGAAACGCTTCATAACTGCCAAATGCAGTTAGAAAAAGAAAAATTGTTGTCCCTATTGCAAAGATGAAGAAGGCATGTCTGTGGTGAATATCATTTAAATTAACTTGCGGCCATTCAGTCGGGGGAAGAAGATGTTTTTTTCTATCATGTCGAACTTTCAAAAACATTCCAATCGGAATTATTATTAAACCAAAAACCAAAAATCCCGGAAGAATAATATATACTACCAATCCTAAGTAAGTTCCTCCTCCGGATGAAAATGTTATCGCGAATAAAAAGATTATCATGAAAAGACTGATCAGTGCAATGGTAGCACCAATAAGTGAAACCCAGTTTTGAGATGAATGAGGTAATTTTAGTTTCATTTGATTCCTTATGACATTAATATTTTTCTAATGAATAGTATAATGAAAGTGTTATATTTTTCGTGGTAAAATTACTTAGAGCAAGTTGAAATTCCAACTTCTTTGCTTACTTCTTATACTTTATACATAACACTGTGGACTAACTAGAAATTTTTCTTGCTAATACTCAAAATCATTGTTATGCCAAATTTTGCTTTGCAATAGTTGAAATATTATATTTGAAATAAACTACAGAGAGATATTGATATGAATACTTATAGAATGTCGGTAATTGTTGAAAGAGATAAAGATGGATATTTTGCCTTTTGCCCTGAACTTCAAGGATGTTATACACAGGGCGATACCTACGAGGAAGCTATCGAGAATATAGAAGATGCTATACGATTACATATCGAAGATAGATTAAAATCCGGCGAAGAAATTCCTTTATCAGAGTCAATAAGTCTCACTTCAATGGAAGTAGCAGTGTGAGCGAAAAACTTCCACGAATAACTGCATCGGAAGTCATCAAAGTATTAGAAAAAGCGGGCTTTTCTTTTTCCCGCCAAAGCGGAAGTCATAAGATTTACAAAAATCAACAGGGCAACCGTTCCTTATCATTCAGGTGCCATTCTTCATCCAAAGGTCTTGAAAAGCATATTGAAAGATGCAGACTTAACGGTTGAAAAGTTTAAGAGATTGATGTGATACATTTTTAAGAGAAATTACATGTCAATACTATCACCCAACAAACAAAACAACAGAAATTCCGACTTGAAGACAGTGAACAAATAAAACTCCGTTGGTTTTGCAGACGTTATAATCTATTTCCCCGTTTTTTTCTCTTTCTCTTTTATTTTAAAATATAAAGCTACAGCCAATACTAAAAAAGCTAAGGTTGCTGCTGCAAAACCGTTTCTCCTTGTATAATATTCATCAATCTCTTTTTGAGCTAATAAAGATGCTTTGTTTGAAATTTCTATACCCTCTTTTGTTTTAGCGCCTACCTTAGTTGAATCGAAAGTATGAATCAGAGTTCTTGATTATATCAAAGTTTGCTTTGATAGATGATATTCACTACCGGAATAAAATTTTTACTATATTACTGAAAAGAAATGGAGGAAAGATATGACTGTTAAAACTTTTACTGCTATTTTCCACCGCGAAGAAAATATGTACGTAGCACAATGTCCTGAAATTGGTACAGTCAGCCAAGGAGCGACAGTTGAAGAAGCTTTGTCAAACCTAAAGGAAGCAACAGAATTGTATCTTGAAGAATTTCCTATTTCTGAAGTTGAAAGACCGATGATGACAACGTTCGAGGTTGCCGTTAATGCCTAAGCTGAGAAAAGTATCCGGTGAAGAAACGATCCGAGTATTAGAGCAACTCGGTTTTCTTCGTGTACGTCAACGCGGAAGTCACGTTATACTTAAGCAGCAAACTGCAATAGGTTATATTGGTTGTGTAGTACCTCTTCACAAAGAATTAAAAATTGGAACTCTTCTCGGAATTCTTAAACAAGCAAAAGTTGATCCAGAGGATTTTTCCAGACTTCTTTGATTCTAGTATCATCTAACTATTTGATGTGGTTTTATTTTTCTCTTTCTCTTTTATTTTAAAATACAAAGCAATAGCCAATACTAAAAAAGCTAAGGTTGCTGCTGCAAAACCGTTTCTTCTTGTATAATATTCGTCAATCTCCTTTTCTGCGAATTCAATTGCATTTTTGGCTTTTGTAATTCCTTCTTGAGATTTAATGCTAACTTTGTTTGGATCAAAAGTATGTACAAGAGTTCTTGACTGGATCAAATTTTGTTTTGCCTCCTGAAGAGTAAAATTAATCTCTTCATCATTCATTCCTTTTTTTTGAACTTCTAATAATTTCATTTGTGCTGCGTTATAAACATTCACTAAAGTGGTTATCTGATTGCCAATTTCTTGAGCAGCCTGAAATCCTTTATCTCCTGATACATGACATTTTAAGCAAACGGATGATTCACTTACTCCAACAAAAGTATCGCTTGCTTTTTGGATCGAATGATAACCATGACATTGCTCGCATCCATGAAAATTCAACCCTTCAAACGCACGCGCCATCCTGGTTTGTTTAAAAAATTCCATATTATTTATATGACAAGAGCCGCAAATATATGAAACTGATGCGATTCCCGGAGGAGTGGCTCCATGATTCCCGTGACAATCATTGCATGCCGGTGCACCAATATCTTTTTTCTTTAATAAAGCTTCACCGTGGACGCTTAGAGAATAAACCTCAAATTGATCCGTTGGTATTGCATACTCTTTCATATAAACTGAGTTGCTATGACATTTTCGACAGGTCTTGGGAACATTTAATGAATAAACTGATGAACGTGGATCTGAAGCTGGAAAAATACTATGAGCAGTATGGCAATTAACGCATTCTGCAACTTTTTTGTCATTTTGTCTAAATTTTTTCCCATGTACACTGGAATAATATTGAGATAATTGATCGGTTGCAATTCGAGGCTGGTATTTTCTCATAAAGTCAATTTTCGTATGACACTTCCCGCAAAGTTGAGGAATCTTTTCTCTTGATGGAACTCCAATAAATCCCTTCAGCGGATTCATGGCTGTCTCAACATCGTCTTTTGTTGAATCTCCACCATGGCAACCAACACAAGAAAGACCAGCTTGCAGATGGATATCAGACTCATTGAAATTTTTAGGCATCGTCTCAGTTTCCATATGACATTTAATACATTGATCACTCTGAGATAATTGAGAAAAGTGCTGTCCATATATTATCTTTGAATTCAGTTGAAGACCAAAGAAGATTATAATTAATAGAAATAATATTTTCTTTAATAATAAACTTTTCATTTATAACCTCACTTATTAAGTGTAACCTTTTTTAAATAAGCATAAATATCTTGCATTTCTGTTTTTGTCAACAGAGGCCATTCTTCATTAAGCGATAAAATTAAATCTTCCATTTTAGGTGCATGGTTCCACATTAATTGAATCATACGGATTGGTGATCCAAATTTCTTCATTACCGTTAAGTCCGGCGCTTCTCCTTTTCCTCCACTCTCATGACATCGGATACATCCTTTTTGATTGAAAACATTTTCACCTTTTAGAGGATCACCAGGTTCATCTTCAAAGCCAAGAAAATAGAGGTACGCAATTATATCCGTCATCTCATTTTTTGTAAATGATGGCCATGAGATAGATTTTGCTCTCATATATTCTAGCATCAGTGGACTATGATTCCACATAAGACCAGCAATTTCTGCAACGCTTTTCTTTAAATCTATTCCTTTAAGTTTCACCTCAACATTACCCTTTTCACTTTTGGGAGAATGACAATTGATACATTTTTTTTCCTTAAAAAGAATTTTACCATTAACCGGATTTCCCGGAGACATCCTGATAGCTGTATTCCCTCCAGTAAATTGACGTAAATAAGCTGTAATATTTGCGATATCTTTCCCTGACAATGTAGGATATTTCATTCCCATTCTTTTTATTCTTTCCTGCATAATAGGGCCATGATTCCACATCGCTTGAACCATATAAATTGGTGAAGTGTACTCCGCTATTTTTTCGAAATCAGGTCCAACCTTTTTTCCTTGCCCCTTTATCTGATGGCAGTTAAAACAACCTTTTGTTCCAAGAAGTTTTTTCCCCTCCGAAACACTCCCGGGTTCTCCGAGATAACGCAGGTAGTAGATGAACCCGATTAGGTTAAGCATCTCCTCTTCAGTAAAGTTAGGCCGCTCAACTTTTAATAGCCGATATTTTCTATCCATCTGTGGGATATGATTCCAGATAATCGCCGCTAGTTCCAAAAAACTTCCATAATAATATTTCCGGCTTAGATCCGGCCCTATATTTCCGCCAAAGCCACTAATCGCATGGCATTCTATACATCTTTTTTCTTCAAAAACAATTTGTCCTGCTAACGGGTTTGAAGGTAATTTAATTTCCTGAGCAAAAAGATTTGGAATAATCAAATAAAAAATAAAAGTTATATATCTTAGGCGTCTCATCTTATTCTTCCGGGGAATTTTTTAGTAAACGAAATTCCTCTTTTTTCAAACCGATAAACGCATAGGTTAGCAAACCAGCTAAAGTAAAAAATACTGGAATAGCAATTAAACTTATCCCTATTGAGGCACCAGGTGCATCATCTAATTCAATTGAAAGAGATATTAAATTTAGAATCCACAATGCAATAGCAATAACAAAAATCCATATTAAAGAAAGACTAATTAATTGTGCAGCAAATATTATTTTTCTTTGTGTGATAATTATCATTTTACTCATATAAAATTTCCTTACTTGTCAGATTATAGTATTGGCAATTAACCTGCCTCGCCTTCCAAGCAGGGTGGGAGGCAAGGCGGGCTTCTTGTTTTTTATGTCAAAATATTTTACATGATTTTTCCATCTTCCATCTTCCATCTTCCATCAAACATCATCCATTGCGGCTTGCCGCACTATGTATTAGGAAGATAACTATGTATACGCTCCTCAACTTCTTTAATACCTTCTTTTCTACCTTCTTCTATTTCCCAAATTGAAATTAGAGGGAAAAATTTGGAAAAGAGAACAAAACCCAAAATAAAAACTGCTATTCCTCCAATGAATAATGCCCATTCAACCAGTGATGGAATATAAATCCCGACAGGTAATGGCATTGTCGGATTTGCTAATGTAGGTACAACTATTATCAATCGTTCCAACCACATTCCAACAACTACAGAAATTGAAGCAAATAATATTCCTTTTATTGTTCTGAAACGACTAATCCCAAGTAGAATTACCGGAATTATAAAATTACAAGCAACCATTCCCCAAAAGAATATTGCAAAAGGACCCGTAAATTTATACAAAATAATGCGCATCTCATGAGGTTCAGAAGCAAAAATTCCTGTTAGATATTCTGAAAACGTAAAGTAAAACCAAAGAAAAGACATGATTAGCAAAAGAGTGCTTAAATATTTAAAATGAATTTCCTTTAAATAATTTTCAAGATGATAAGCCCTTCTAAAAGCGATCATAACAATTAGCAATGCAGCTATTCCAGAAAAAATTGCACCGGCAACAAAATATGGTCCGAAAATGGTGCTATGCCAACCAGGCTGCAATGTCATCGAAAAGATATAAGAGATGACAGTATGAACTGAAATAGCAATAGGTATTACCATTATCATCAGAATATTAATAACCTTATTCAAAACTTTCTTTTGCTTTTCAGTTCCGTGCCAACCCCATGCAAGAAATGTATAGAACCATGTTAGTTTACCCCCTCTATCTCGAAGTTTGGCAATATCTGGAATCATTGGTAAATATAAATAGACAGTGCTAGCTGTAAAATATGCAGTGATACTCGTTACGTCCCATAATAATGGAGATTGTAATCGTCCAGCAGTTACAAGATTTAACATTCTATCAGGACGGCCTAAATCCAGAATAGGATGAAGACCGCCGATTGCTAATACAATAGCCGTTATAACTTCTGCCATACGAGTAATTGGTCTACGCCATTCAGCTTTCGATAGGCGTAGTATGGCAGAGATTAACGTTCCAGCATGACTTATTCCAATAAAAAAAACAAAATTAACAATATAGAAACCCCAAGTTACAGGCTGATTCATTCCAGTTACTCCAAGTCCAGACCGAACTTGAGTAAAATACATATACAATGACCAAAAGTAGATTGCTAGTAAAATACTCACAGTAATATAGAAACCCTTTCCGGTCTCATATATCGGACGATATAATGCTTCATCCGGACCAAAATTTTGTTTAGTATCTTTAGACATTCTACTTCCTCTCGGATAAATAAATCACTTTCGGTTCAACACCTAAGTTTTCCTTTTCACGATATGCACGCGAACTTTGTGAAAGTTTATAAACCTTACTTTCTTTATTTTCTATATCACCAAAAAAAATTGCATTGGCGGGACAACTTTCAGCACATGCAGGGAAATACTCGCCATCCCGAATTTCTCTATCTTCTACATCAGCATTTTCTCTAACTCTAATCAGACGATGAGCACAAAAGGAACATTTTTCTATTACTCCTACATTTCGCAATGAAACATCCGGATTAAAACAATTTTTAAACTCTTCAGGCCAAACAGGTTCATACCAATTAAAAACCTTTGAAGTAAAAGGACACCCAGCCATACAATAACGGCATCCTATACAACGATCGTATATTTGCCCTACCAACCCTTCTTTATTCTTATAGGTTGCGTGAACAGGGCACACTTTTACGCAAGGAGGATTATCGCAATGAAAGCAAGGTTTTGGATATCGTTTTATACGTATATTAGGATAATCTCCTTCGTAAACCGTAATCATATCCATCCAAAACATTACTCGTCCTTCATTGGCTTCTTCGGGGCTAACGATCGCAATATTATTTTCAATTTTGCAGGAAGCCATACAATCGCCGCAACCTGTACATTTATCTAAATCTATAACCATAGCCCATTTTGGCATTACATTTCTCCTGAATTAGGTAGCTAAAGAAATTTTAACTTTGGTTGCATGTAGAGCCGGTAAGCCGCTAATCAAATCGTAATGGTTTTTAATAATGGAAGTGGGATTGACACCAAATCCTTTTGCATACCTGCCATAAGATGTATGCCCTAATCCGAAAGGAATACCAACTGCTGAAGGTATTATTCCGGGAAATAATTTTGCTCGAGCTTTAATAGTACCCACAGAGGATTCAATCCAAACCCAGTTGCCATCTGTAATACCTTTTTCCGCGGCAATTACGGGATTTATTTCTACCCATGAATCCCAATATTGACGCATTGTATAACCGAACATTTCCTGCATCAAAGGCAAATTAGAGCTTTCACCATTTCTATTAGTTAAAAGTTGAAAAGTAATTAAAATGAACGGGAAGTTATCTTCATATAAAACATTCTCGTGATGCGGGAGAAATATTGTGTCTCCTTTAGCTGAGAAATTAAGTTTAACTAATAAAGATTCTATTTCTTTAGTGGATTTATTTTTCTCAGCATTTTTTCTAAGACTGTCTAATTTACTTTTAAATATTTGTGAGTAAAATTCAAACTTCCCTGAAGGAGTTTTAAAAATTTCACTATTCAGTTTTTTCTTTTTAATAGGATTCCACCAACCTCCCTTTTCCAACAACAGATTCCAAAATTCATCTAAAGAAGCATAACGACCAATTTGCCAACCTCTCTGTTGTAAGTATTCTAACCAAACTCCTTCAACTCCTTCTGAGGCAATTGCACCTTCACCTGATTTATATATATTCTCTACTATATGGTAGATTCCATCTTTATAACTCTTGAATGGGAAAGATAATGCTACTGTTCCGTTTATCCTTTTTGCAATATTAATTAAAACATCGCCCATATGTCTAGTATCAAATAAAGGTTCAACTACAGGCTGTTGAATTCCGAAATGATTAAATCCGACTGTAGGAATGTTTGAGCTTTCATCCCATTTCTCTAAAAATGTGTGATCTGGTAGAATATAATTTGCATATTCATTTGTTTCATTTATAAATGAATCGAAACTGATTACTAAAGGAATCTTCTTTATTGCTTCTGCCAATTCACGTTGATACAAGGATTGAAAAAGCGGGTTCCCTTTGATAAACAATACTTCAATAGGATATGGTTGATCACTTAAAATATTTTTTGTGAAATTTTCAAAAGAAAAATCGAAAATCGGAGAGAAGCCGTCCATCAACTTAGAAACCGGGAGTCTTTGATTCCCGCTCTTTGCAATTGAATCTTCTTTAACCGGAGGAAACTTATCATATGAAGGTTTATCAATAAAGTAAAGACCGCCTTCTTTTTCAAAATTCCCTAACAATGCATTTAAACTATGAATAGCCATCTGAGAATAAGTACCATTTGTATTATTGACCGCACCTTGATCTCCAAGTACTAAAGATGGTCTGGTATTACCTAAATCCCGGGCAATTTCTAGTATAGTTTCACTTGGGACATTTGTAATGCTTGAAACTTTCTCTGGATAATAATCACTCAAGACAAGATTCTTGAATCCAAGATGTTTATTACCAGAATAATCTATCCAATCTTCAAATCCAAAGGAGTGATTTTTTATGAATTCTTCATCATATAATTCTTCGCGGATAAGAACAAAAGCAATCCCTAAAGCTAAAGCTCCAAAGGTGCCGGGCACGATAGGGATCCATCTATCCGCGTTTGCACCTGTCAAACTCATTCTCGAATCAATGTAAATAAATTTTGCTTCTCGTTCTCTTGCAGCTTCTTTAAAATGGCTGAAGAGTTTTGTGTAGTATATCGGTGAGAATCCTTCCTCTAAAAAATTTGCACCAAAACTTAAAATCAACTTTGTGTTAAGAATATCATAAGTAGGTCTTAAACCATGTCCTTGAGTAAAAATAAACGGGATGCTATTATTTTGGGTGTGAGATGTCTGAAAATAATTAGGAGATCCATAAGCTTTCATAAACCTAGAAATATGTTCTTTCATCAATCCATGTTCATCATAACCGAGAAAGACTGTTTGATGAGATTTACCATTCTTTCTCAATTCAATCAACTTATTGGAAATGGTATTTAGCGCATCATCCCAATTTATTGTTTCCCATTTTCCACTTTTTTGTAATCCTATTCGTCTTAATGGCCCTTTTACCCTGTCGGGGTTATAAAGTTGCTGTAAAGCTGCATGTCCGGTCGGGCACATACCACCTTGATTTATAGGATAATATTGATTTCCTTTTAAACCAACAGGAACACCATTTATTAATCTAACTCTAATTCCACAACCGCCAGGGCATAAACCGCAAATTGTACTTTTCCATGACTCAATGCGGTGACCATTTTTTAATTTTTCAACTAATTTTTCAGGAATATCTATGATTTGATTTAAACCGTAACTTCCTGCTGCAATTGCACCTGAAACACCACCAACTAATTTTATAAAGTCTCTTCGACTGATTTCCACCTATTATCTCCTTATTAGATTAGGTGTAACTTTATTAATTAATAATGACAAGCTAAACAATCATTTGTTACTTTATGCTTTCTATGGCAATTCATACAATTATTCATCGTTAATTTTATAACAGGCGTAGAGATGGGTTGGGATTGTTCTTCAACTTTACCATGACAATCAACACATTCAAGCTTACCTAAAATTATGTGCCGTCTATGAGAAAAATAAATATGATCCGGTAATGTATAGATACGCTGCCAAAGGATCTCTTTTCCCGTTTTAATATGATCTATTAACTTGAGTTCTTCCGGTGATTTTGAAATTGGTTCTTCACCGTGACAATTAGTACATATTTCTAGAAGAGGTAATGTGGCTGAGGACGTTTGTTCGTAATAGAGATGACAATCAATGCACTTAAGATCTGCTTTTTCAATATGAATTTTATGGCTGTAGGAAATAGGTTGGATCACTTTGTGATTGCCCGGATAAATTGCCCATACAGCAAAACTGCAAGAAATGATTATTGCAGCAATGATTAGATTCTTTTTTAGTTTTAACATCGTTTTATAGTTATAAAAGTTTACTTTAAAAACTAATGTCCATCCTAATTGCAGAAATAACATTTATTCTACGCGAAACATATCACCTGACTTTCTTTTATTCTAAATAAGTAAATAATTCTTTCCACAATTTTTTATTTTTTAACTAGATAAATATCCTACAATTGTCATAATAATAATGTAGGCAACAACGATAATTCCTACAATCGGCATAATTTTATCCGACAAATTCTGTTTCTTCATTTTTATGAAAGGGATTAATAGCCAAATAAAACCACAGATTCCAAAAAATAAAATACCTACTAGTTCGCCTTCAAAAATAAAAATATGTGCCGGAAGGTACTTTAAAGTTTGGAACATGAACATAAAATACCATTCCGGTTTGATTCCTGCTGGAGCGGGAACGAATGGATCAGCTTTCAAACCTAATTCCCAAGGATCAAAAAGAGCTAAAAAGATTAGAATATTAAATACAATTAACCAAAACAGAGCATCCTTTAATGCAAAGTCGGGGAAAAATGGAATGTATTTTTTCTTGTCTTCCGGTAATTTTTTAAAATGTTCTGGTTCATGCATTCCTTGTCTTTGTATAAACAGCAAATGAAAGAATAAAAATACCGTAAAGATTGCCGGTAAGATTGCAACGTGAATTCCAAAGAATCTCGAAAGAGTAGCTCCCGTAACATCTTCTCCACCTCGAAGTATAACTTTTAAATCCTCTCCTATGATAGGAAGAACTCCAACAATATCAGTTCCAACTTTAGTTGCAAAAAAAGCAAGTTCATTCCAAGGCAATAAATAACCGCTGAACCCAAATCCTAATGAAAGAACAAGTAATATGAACCCGGTTATCCATGTCATTTCACGCGGTTTTTTATAAGCCCTTGTAAAAAAAACACTGAACATGTGAACAAATGCAAAAAAGATAAGTAGATTTGATGACCAGCTGTGAACGTTTCGAATCAACCATCCAAATTTAACCTTAGTGACAATGAAGCGAACACTTTCATATGCACTATCTTCGCCTGGTCGGTAGTATAAAAGAAGAAGTATCCCCGTCAATAATTGAACTAAGAAGAGGAATAAGGTTATTCCTCCCATATAATACCACATAGAATGCTTATGATCCGGAACTTTTTTATACTTTAGCAACTTACGGATAGGAGTAAGATCAAATCGCTCGTCTATCCAGGAAACTAATTTTGATCCGATTTTCTTCATCATTTTTTAACCCACATTTGTAATTACGATCTCCTCTTTAATTATTTTAACATCATATACATCAAGAGGTCTTGGTGGAGGTCCGGATACATTACGACCACTGAGATCGTAAGTTCCATTATGACAAGCACACCAGATCTGCTTTGTATCGGTTTTATATTGAACGATACAATCCAGATGAGTGCAAGTGGCGGAAAAGGCTTTGTATTGATTGTCTTCCGTCTTAATTAAAATTACCGGCTTCCTTCCAAACTTAATTATTTTTGAACTGTTTGAAGGAAAATCTTTAGACATACCAGCTTTTACAGAATTAACTGTTGGTTCGGGGGTTTTGGGAGGAATTAAAAATGAGAAGATGGGATAAAAAACGGAAACAATGCCGCCTATACCGCCAAACCCCAAAAGCATATTTAAAAATTTTCTTCTATCCAATTTCATATCTTATTCTATCTTTAATGATCAATTCAATTATTTAACCGTTCAAATTATTTAATTACGGATTTCTTGCTTCTTCCCAAGGGGGAAGAATCTTTGTTAGTAAATAAAGTAATATAAACGGAAGACAAAATACAACCACAGAAGCAAAAAATCCTTCTAACCCAAAAAAAGTTATTTTGTAGACAGTCAACCCTCTAAAACTTTTTGAAAACAATTGTCCTCCAATCACAATATTCCAACGAGTTGAAAAAATTCCAACTTGTACAAGAATTGCAGAGATAAAATAAACCATTTTCTTTAAATCCGGCGGTGATTTTGAAATTTTAATGAGTGCAATCATAGCAAGCGGAATAAGCATGCCCATGAAGAGTTGAATTACAACCAAGCTGATGAATAATTTATTTGAGACAAGATATGCTAAGATTTTAATGGATTCTTCCGATTGATAAATACGGTGCACAAAATCCAACGCTTCCAATGAAAAATCTACGATCATTACATAGAACAAGTAACTTGCTAATTTATCCAGGCATACAATATCCAATTGTTTTCCGCGAATGGGTGTTATGATCATATAGAGAATTAAAACCATCGCAATACCGGAAACAATTGCAGAGAACAAGAAAACAATTGGCATTAGCACGCTTGACCACCATGGATTTGCTTTGACCGACCCAAAGATAAATCCTACATAACCGTGCAATAGAAATGCAGAAGGAATTCCTATAATTGTAATAATCTTTACCCACTTTTTATCGAAGTGGATTGCCTTTTCTGAAATATCTTTTGAAAAGAGAGAAATGCTTTTGTGAATCCATTTTTTGATTCCGGTTTCTTTCTGCGCCCAAAGAATTATATCTCTTCTATACTCAAACCAAATTTCTAAACACAATACCGCCATCAAATACCAAGCATAAACAAATCCGAACATAGCCATGGCAGATGTGCTATTCGGAGTAATCAAAATCTCGTAAGCTTTTTCAGGATGACCTAAGTGAGCAAGTAAAGGAAGCGGTGCTATAATTAAAAATGCCATCGCTGTAAGCATTGCTAAGCGGTATGTTGGTTGAAGTTCTTTTACGTTGAATACTTTCACTAATGATGCCAGGATAAAAGCGCCGGCAACTAATCCTGTTAAGTAAGGATATAATACTATAAGAATGCCCCAATGGAGTTCAATTTCGTTTGGAAAAATGTAGCCCCATACTTCTTTTAGTATTGGCGTCAAATGTTGAATGAGCTCTTCCAATTCTATTTTACCTCCATATCTAAATTAGCGTAATAAACTTTTGGCTCTGTGTTGAGCGATGGCTTAAGAATTCCGATTTTATTCATTCTTAAGAAACGCACTAATGGACTTGATTTTTTGTTAAGCTCGCCGAAAACCCTTGCCTGAGTCGGACACACTTCAACGCACGCCGGCAATTTATCTTGAACAATTCTATGATAACAGAAAGTACATTTCTCGGCAGTATGTGTTTCGGGATGTAAGAATCTTGCACCGTAAGGACATGCTTGTATGCAGTATCTGCAGCCGATACAATAATCTGAATCCACAAGCACAACTCCATCCTCGCCTTTAAATGTTGCACCAACAGGACAAACTTGAACGCATGGAGGATTATCACAATGATTACAAATTTTTGGTACGAAGAAACTTCTTAACATTTTTTTATTTGTTGTGCGGGAATTATCGAAACCGTCTATTGAACCATTTGGACTG